>NZ_JBBKBX010000024.1:0-54062 GCF_037890365.1 Blautia sp. HCN-20427
GAAATCCTCCGTAGATTTTTCTCCTTCCCCCTTCGTATTTGCTATGATGGTATTCACCAATTTTAAGATATCTTTTTCACTACGGATATAATGGAATGGATTATAGTGCATGGACTTTTTAAAATTGATCGTATTCAGCACCTTGATCCGATAGCCGCCATTTACCAGCATCTTTCCACATTCTACAATAATTGTTCCCTTTGGATCTGTCACCACATAAGATACGCGATCTGTCATCTGCATCAGATTGGGTTTCACATAAAATCTGGTTTTACCGGATCCTGATCCCCCTATCACGATCACATTCTTGTTTCTGGCATATTTGGGAGCCTTTGGCCTACTGTTCATCGTAAGCCGTTCTGTTTCGGTCAGAATGATGTTATTTTCAAACACCGGATCTTCAAAGGGCTCGATATCCTTCCGGTTTCCCCATCTGGCCGATCCATACTCTTCTCCATGCCGGAACTTCTTCGCATTCTTCACTTTATAATACAAGATCAACCGAAAGATAAGCGCAGTCACCAATCCTCCTAACAGATCTTGCATATAAAAGCTTGGAAGCCAGTTCGTAAATGCCAGTTGGAAATTCATCAGCATCACACCGATTTTCTCAATCATACTGTCACCAATACAATGGCGGTATAGCCAAAAGCATTTATCTGCAAGATAGAAGATGATCAGATACGGAATACTTAATATCACCACTCTCTTCATCTGGATATTCTGCATCTTTTCCCGGATCATCGTTCCTGCCCTCTGACTTTCTGCTTCGTCTTGACTCTCTGACGATGTTTTGCTTTCCTCTCCTGTGTCTTCTGCAGTTTCTTTCGGACAGAAGGCTTTTTCTTTTTAGACTGATCCAGCTCTATGCCTGCATATTCTTTAAATGCAGCCGTCATCACGTCCACATCTTTCGATTTAAAAAATACTAGATACAATGGCGGTTTCACATGGGAATCCTTTTTCAGACTATAATCGATCCCATATTTACGGGCTACCCGGTCAAATGACTTGATATTTTGATCCGTGATCTGAATATTGGTAAGCTGTGCTCCCTGTGCGATCAGTTGTTTTATCGTCTGCTTTCCATGAGGCTTTTTCATCTCCTGTCGTTTTCTTTCTTTTTCTCTGCCCTTTTCCTGTGCTTTTCCTGTTTTGACAGCCTGTTTTACCTGTACCCGTTTCTGTTTCTGTCTGCTCATTCCATCCAGAAATTTTCTCATAGATGCCTTTAGCACGCCGGTACTCATCCGGGTTGTCTGGATACACAGAGCTATGATTTTTTCATTCACTTCATCCTGCAATTAACCACTCCCTTTCTTTCCTTAATCCTTTGGGGGAAGCAAATAATAGCACTGCTTCTCAATGCAGCCCGTTTTTCTCCCTCCCCACCAATAGCAATATTTACAAGACCAGGGTTTTTCTTCACTATATTTTCTCCCCGGCATTGCTGCATTTGGTTCCACGATCAGGTTCTTATCTCTTCTCCTGTCCATCCTCATGTTCCTCCTAACAAAAAAGCGTTCACAGATTCCCTCCGGTTTCCATGAACGCTTTCCCTTACATTATTTCTTCTTTATTTTTCTTCCAAGGACTACCACTCCACTGAAGCTCATTCCAAGCACGATCAACCATAACAACAAGTTGGTGTTATCCCCAGTCTTCGGTGCATCTTTAGAAGGTTTTCCACCTTCCGGAGTGCTTTCTTTTGGTTTTTCCTCATCAACCATAACAACCTTCTGTACTTCAGCGGTATCTTTTACTTCAAATTCCACATCCTTTGCAACCAGATAACCTTCCGGTGCCGTTTCTTCCCTGAGCATGTACTTTCCGATCGGAAGCATCTCTATATAATGTGCCTCTTCTGTAGATGTCCAGCTTTCTACCACTTTTCCATCTTCATCTAAGATCGTAAGCTTTGCACCTGGAAGTTCTTTTCCTGCGATATCCTGTTTCGAGATCAACACCTTTGTCACATCATCTTTCATCTCCTGTTTCTGGATTTCTGCAGTATTTTCTACTGTAAAGGTAATGCTCTCAGCAGTTACATATCCATCTGCCGGTTTTGTTTCTGTCATCATATAGGATTTTCCAACGGTCAGCCCCTTGATCACATGGGCTTTTTCTGTAGATACCCACTCATCGATTACATTTCCGTCTTCATCTGTCACCTTCAGATGAGCTCCCGGAAGTTCTTTTCCTGTGGTAAGGTCTGTTTTCGTAAGTTCTACCTTTGTCGGCTCATTTTCAAAAACAAACTCATAGGAAACCTCGGCTTCTTCCGGTTTTCCATACTCAAAAGTGAATTCCTTTTCTTCATTCGATGTCACAAAACCATCCGGCGCATAGATTTCTTTTACGATATAGGTCCCATCCACTGGAAGATCTGCTTTGAAAAGGATCTGTCCATTTTCATCCGTTGTTTTCTGCTCGATCAGCGTTCCGGCTTCCATCAGGACTTTTCCATCTCTGCCTTTGATATCTTCTTTTGTAAATAAGCCGAAAATCGCACCTTCCAGCATACGTTCTGTATCCTTTTCTTTTTTAAGGACCGTTACTTTTATCTTCTGGCGGTTGTTCTGCCATTCTTCATCAAAAGTAACCACTGGCGTATCCTGATCGCGATAGGTCAGATCCACAAATCTAGGCTCTCCATCCAGTACAAAACCATGTGCCGTTTTCACTTCCTTCACACAATATTTTCCTACCGGAAGGTCTTCCATTTTTGCGATCCCCTTCTCATCGGTTGTGATCGTGCCTACCAGCTCATCTTTCTTATAATGATCTGCACTTACGCCATCCGCAGCCTTGATATCTTCTGCAGCATAGACTTCAAAGGTGACTTCACTTAAGTTTCCTGTGATATATTCAAAGAAATGTTCTACCGTTCCTTTCACATTATCCAGAAGAGTAATCTTCTCTAAAAATTCTCCCTTTTTGTTGATGATCAGAAGCCCTTTTGGAACCTCATCCTTCATTTCCACTTTCTGTGCTTCGGCAGTATCTTTGACCTTAAATGTCACATCCGTTGCTTTCAGATAACCATATGGAGCAAACTCTTCATGAAGGGTATAGGTTTCTCCGACAACCAGACGCTTGATCACATGTGGCTTATCCTTTTCAGATGTCCATTCATCGATCACATTTCCATCTTTATCCATGACCTTCAATCTTGCGCCCTCCAGCTCTACGCCTGTGGTCAGATCAGACTTTGTGAACTCTGCTGTAGTCGGTTCATTCTTCTTTACGGCCTGTAAGGAAACAATCTTTGTCTCCTGTCCCTGATACTCTGCAACAAATTCCAGAACCTCATCCGAAGAAACAAAACCTTCCGGCGCTTTTAATTCTTTTACATAGTATTCTCCAAATGGAAGATCCAGGGTGCATGTTGCCATACCGTTCTCATCGGATGTCATTTCCTGTAATAAGGTATCTGCTTTCACAAGAACTTTTCCATTTGCCTGGATATTTTTCTTGTTATAGATGCCAAACACAGCCCCAGATAATACCCGTCCATTTTCTGCATCCTGTTTTTCTACGGAAATAGAGACTTTCTGTCTGTCATTTCCTACGATTGCTTCTGCTTCAACGATCGGTGTATCCTGATCCTGATAAGTTAATGCAACCTTTACTGGCTCCGGATTTAATACAAATCCTTCCGGTGCCTTTGTTTCCACTACATAGTATCTTCCAAGCGGCAGATCCTTTGCTACAGCTTTTCCACCCTCTCCCGTTGTGATCGTTGTCACAAGCGTATCCTTTGCATAAAGTACGATACGGTTCCCATCTGCATCTTTCTGATGATCCGGAGTGCAGATATCCTCTGCCGCACGTACTTCAAATTCCGCCCCGGAAAGGTACTGTTCTTTATAGATAAAGTCGTTCTCAAAACCAGAAAGCATCTCACCTTTCTTATACACAATAAGATTTCCCTTTACCGGCTGATCTTCATAGGAAACTTCAATGATCACATCTCCACTTACTCCATCTACTTCATAGGCAGTATCCGAATCCACGGTGATCTCTACATAGTTTTTGTTGACAACATATCCATCCGGTGCTGTAACTTCTTCAATACGATAGTGACCAATCTCTAAGTTTTTCGGTAAGATCAGGTATCCCTGGCTGTCCGTAAAGAAAGATTTATGGACTGTGACCGTAGGATAGGTTGTTACCTGTTCCACATATTTCTTATGATCCAGATCATAAATTTTAAATTCTGTGCCGGCTACTAACACCGGTTTCTTTGTTTCATCATCTTTTTTGATGATCTTTAACTTTGCGGAAAATTCTTTGTCCAACAGTACCTTCCAAACCTGCGGTTTATCCGGATTGTTTTCACGGATGGTAATCTCAAAATCCTCTACCGGTTTATAATTATGAGGTGTGGTTGTTTCTCGTACAATATACGTTCCATATGGAAGCGGAATACTGCACGCATACCCTTTCTCATCTGTGAACATTTCCGTTTTACCATCTGCTGTAAGGATGACTGGCTCTGCATGGGAAAAATCATAACTTCCATCTTCTTTTTTCTCCAGGCTGCTCTTTAAGTAAGCGCTGAAACCTGCCCCTTTTAACAGATCTGCATCCGTTTCTCCATTGTTCGCAGCTTTTATGATCTGGAACGGCTGTTTCATAACAAGTTCTGTTGATTTCACAGTACGTTCTATCGTTGGAACTGTGCCACCTTCATAAGAACATTCCACATCATGCTCTGTCTTGTCTAACAGATATCCTTCCGGCGCCTGGATCTCTTTTACAAAATATTTTCCAAGATACAGGTCTTTTACCGCAGCATCTCCCTTCTGATCTACCTTTAAGGTAGATACAAGATCACCGGCTTTATGTACAATTCCTGTTGTTCCATCTGGATGTACAATGTTTTCTCTCGCATAGAGGCCATACACCGCACCTTCTAAAGTCGCATCTCCTTGTGGATTTACCCCTGTTTCTGCATCTTCTTTGATCAGATGGATCTTTGCATAAGTACGTTCATTCAGAACATTCTTTGTACTTGTTTTACCGATATTAACATCTACCGGATAAACAGTTGGATCTGCCTGATAATTTGCCGGTGGCTGGATTTCTTTTACATACACAATATCCTGTGTCTTTTCGACTGTTACTTTAGAAGCGCCCTTTTTATCTGTCTCAGGCATCTGCGTGATTAAATCTGAGCACTCCTTATCACGGTAAACACCATAGATTGCTCCTGCCAGATGATTTCCGGTGGCTTTATCATTTTTTACAATCGCAATTTCCGCCTGTTTTGTCCATGTAACATTCAGGCTTACTTTATTTGTTGTTTCCACACCTTCTCCAAAAATAAATGCCAAATCTTGCACACTTCCATTGGTTGTCAGCTTATACGCCGAATAATCTTTCTTCAATCCGCCTGCCATCGTTGTAGCAAATACTTCTGCGGTATCACTTGCCTGTGTAAGCGGTGCAGAAAGGTAAAACTTTGTGCCTCCTTGGATTGTTACCTTTGCTCCCGGTGCGCTTGTACTTCCTGTACTTACGTTGTGAAAACGTACTCCAGATGGAAGGCTGATCGTCACACTCTGCTGTCCTGCCGCATGGAATGTGATTTCCTTTGTACGCTGTGTATTTCCTTCTACATAAGCCTTTACATTGGCATCGGAAAATGACATGGACACATCCGGTATCTCAGACTTCTTTACACAATAATTGTAAATATCCATTGCTAGTTCCTGTCCTGTTGCATTGGTTCCATAGAACGCATCACTACTGCCATAAGCATAAGCAGCCGCCATATGGACAAGAATAAATCTCTTTCCTGATGAAAAATCCCTGTGCTTGTTCGCAAAATAACTTTCTGCACCTGCCGCATCGGTACCGTAATAACATACCTTTGCAAGAGCCTGATTGTCAGCCAGCTTTGTGATGGTATAAATACCTGATCCTGGTCCTGGTTTTGCCGGCTGGATACAATAAGCCGTTGCTCTTACACTTCCATAAGAAATATAATACGGCTCTGTAAGATATGTTCCAAGCCCGTAGTCTGCATATCGGTATATTGGACCTTTTTCAATAGTTACCTGCTGAGATCCTACACCTGCAGTTCTAGCCATCGCTTTGATTGTAGTAATCTCACCTGGTTCCATTCCATTAAAATCAACACCTTGTTCTACTGCCTGTTCCATAACATCACGAAGTTCCAATCCCGATACTTCATCATATGTTTCCTGATCCATTGTTTCTTCGATCAATGCATCAAAAGCAGCATTCTCTTCTGATACATCTGTCTCTGTTGGGATTTCTGACGGCTTCTCTGAATCCTCCTCATCTTCTTCCGTCTCTTTTATTTCGGATTGCTCTGCATCTGCTGAAGGACTTTCACTCTCTTTTTCTATTTCCTTTACAGTCACATTTCTGCTGATCTGATAATTCGGATGTTCCTGATTGACCGGTTCTACATGATAAACAGTTTTATAGGTATCTGCATGGGATGTTGTAAAATCTTCTCCCTGCTCATTCTTTGCTTCCTCAAAAGTAATCTTTACTTTTTCCGCGTCCTTGATCTCTAACCCTGTAAAATCTGTTTTTACATCAAAACTTGTTCCCACTTCCACCTGATGATCCTTTGCCAGAACAATTTCATCTTCATCTAGCAGGCTTTGTACCTCTTCCAAAAGAGGCAGTTTTTTTTCTTTCGGAAGCTCCGCAGCATAACTGTTGATTGGTGATAACACCGTAGATAAAAGAGTGACCGCTGTCAGCAATCCGGATACAACCCGCTTTGCTTTTTGTTTCACTTTCATGTTCTTAAATCCTTCCTTTCTTCTGAATCTTATTTATCCGTTATACTTGTTCATCGTTTTCCATCATTCTTTCCTGAAAATAATCCCCTCCTTTCCTGGTCTTGTGCTATTTGGGACAGTCAGCACTTTGCTGAGATAACAGCACAAATATATGGCGGTATCTGCTTTTTCAAACAAACACCGCCATATGATTTCTACTGTCATCCTCATTTTGATTCAGACAATTATTTTTTATTTAAGATTTAAGCGTTTTCCTGTTCTCTTCCCCGGATCCGTTCCTGTTTTAGAGTCCATATCTCCAAAACGTTTTCTCTGTCAGGACACGCACAATGCACATTCAAGGCAGGTATCACTCCGGGCAGGCTATTCTCTTTTCAAGGTACATGAAGTGTTTCTTACAAACGTCTTCATATAACGAAAGGAAAACGGCCTGTTTTACAGGGTGCTTTTTAAATTTTTTTGATTTTTTTTAATTTTCTTCTTTATCTGCATGTTTTTTCATGACAGAAAGTGCTCTTTGCATCATTTCACAAACACTCTGCTGTCTGATTCCAAGATAGTCTGCAATCTTCTCTTGATTCATTTCTTCAAAGTAAAATAACTGGATGATTTCTTTCTGTCTGGCAGTTAGACAACCTAAGAAATCGCGGACCATCTCTTTTTCAATATACTGGTCGAGAAAATCTGAAGCTGGATCTAGCAGTAAGATCCTGTCATCCGCATAATCGCTATACGAAACGAGTCTATGGTTTGATGCCACCTTAGTCTGATTTATTTCCATACGATCCGTTGCTTCCATTAACAAACGAATGTACCAATTTTCGTTGTCAAAAAATTCTTCGTTCATAATACTTCGATCTTCCTTCACATCCATGTATTGATAATCTTTACAGGAATGGAGTGGAAAGATGGTTTTCTTTCCGTTTTCCCTGTATAACACATACCCATTTGCGTAAACGGTAATATCACATTCCCCACTCAGAATTTCCTTTACTACAATCTCTTCTTTTTCTAACGCCTTTTCAGAAGGGACTCTCTTTGTCATACCTGCCACTTTTACTACTTTCTTTAATTCTTTTAATGTCAACATATGGACCACCTTTCTGCCTTACGGCTACGGGTGATCCATGAACTCTATAAGAATCTCATCACAATTAGCCACGAACTCACCCGTTTTTTTTGAACGGGAGTCCGCAGCTCCTATGTAATTACCTCCTTCGGCTATATCATACAAAATTCCGTAGTATCTCTGATTTTTACAACTGAAACTTTGCCCTCTATATATAGAAAGGAAAAAGCCCTGTTTTACAGGTTAAAAACTCAACTTTTTTTTAATTTTTGAGAAAACAAAAAAAGCCGGCAAAACAAATGCTTCCACAGACACAGAATGAAATATCATCCTGCATTGTATCTGCAAATGTTTTGCCGGGCTCTTCATGATTCCAGTCAGGTTCAGCTCCTTGACAAACTCTTGCTATCAGGTGCAGCCTTGATGGTTCCAGCCAAATCCACCGCTTATCCTGACAGCTCATTTTATTTAGTTTCCTTTCGGGAATTCATCACTTTTTGAGAATATACCCGCATTCTTTCTTTCAGTTTTTCATCTTTGATGTGCAAAGGGCGTACTGAAACAATATCATCTTTTACTAAAATCTCCAAAGTGCTTCTACATTTCTTGCATTCTACTTCTGAATCGCAATGTGCGCTTTTTTCAATAAATGCTCCGCATACAGAGCAATGTACATGCCATCTGATAGCATCTGATCCCATAGGCTTCCTCCTTTAAGCAATAATAAAAAAGTCCATTTTATTACTCAACGGATCAAAGGGAAATCAAATCCGCCTTATGAGCATCATGTTGTCCATTCCGTAAGTGCCAAAGCTGCACGAACAGCATGATCATCAAATCCCAGACCTGCTTTGTTGATCTGGCGCATCCATCCTTATTCTCTCCGGATTCCCACTCACCCAGGATACTAAGAATTTCTGCCGATTGTATTTAACAAGGTAATTCCAATTCTTCAAATATATCCCCGGATAACTCACAAAGATCCGGGATCAAAATGATCGTATCATCAATCCGTAAATGAATGGATGGATCAAAAAATTCAACGGTTCCGCAAATCGTATGATACTGGCCTGCCGGTTTCATTTCCCGGCTTTCTTTAAAATAGGTTGCCTGTATCTGCATTCCAACAGAAACCATCTGAAGCTTCCTATCCAATCCACATTTTTGTTCTTCGGATAACACCTTCCTTTGTTCATAAAGTATTTCCTGTTTCCGTACGATCTCCTCAAATCCCCGAAGTGCTGCAAAAGGGGCAAATTGCTTCGCCCTGTGCTGCACATCCATAGGATATCTTTTGGAAACTGGTCTCGGAATATATAAATATTTCTGATAAGCCTTTGCCAGCATACTTTCACCTCCTATGCGCGATGTCCTCCAACCTGATTATTTCTTTCCCGGTAGGTAGAACATTCCAACAGATTGGATCCCCGCATGATCGCATTTTTTCCATAACGCTTTTTCACCTGCAATACTGCTTCCTGCAGATGTCTTTCCTTTTCTGCTTTTATGGAATCCTGGAAAAGAGTATATTGCTGATAGCCTTCCGGTGTTATCTTATTTGCAATGATCTCTATCCGTCTGATCCCGGTATGTGGATCTGCGATCTTTCGATAAAGCGCTTCTACTGTATCGATCATTTCTTTGGAACAATTGGTACGATCCGGAAACCTTACGGTTCCTTTCGATGGCTCCCTCTCAAAACGATGATCGTAAGCGATCCACAAGGTTACAGAATTCGTTACCAGTCCCTTTTCCACCAGATCCAGAACCAGTACATCTGTCATTTCTCTTACAACAACAGCAGCTTCTTCAAATGTGTAATTTCTCATCAACACCTGTCCATTGGAAAGACTATGCTCTTCTGTATGATAATTTTTGATATCACTCATTTTACAGGACTCACAGCCCCAGGCATGATCGATCAATAGTTCTGCATCGATCCCAAACATTTTATACAGCCAGTCTTCCGACTGGATAGAGGCAAGTGCGATATCTCCCATCGTTTGGATTCCATATCCGGCTAATTTTCTCTCTGTTCTGGAACCAATGCGCCAGAAATCACTCAATGGTTTATGTCCCCATAACTGTTCCCGGTAAGAGATCTCATCCAGCATTCCGATATGATCCTCTATATGTTTTGCCACAATATCCATTGCGATCTTTGCA
The DNA here is from genome assembly GCF_037890365.1 of Blautia sp. HCN-20427. Taxonomy (NCBI): domain Bacteria; kingdom Bacillati; phylum Bacillota; class Clostridia; order Lachnospirales; family Lachnospiraceae; genus Blautia; species Blautia sp. HCN-20427. Next base: position 10,024 of record NZ_JBBKBX010000024.1, read on the forward strand.
AGATACAGATTAGTTCCGATTCCTGCTGTTGCTGTAATTCCGGTTTCTTCCATAACCGCATCCATCAGTTTTTGTGCCATTTCTTTCGCTGTAAGGTGATACAGGGAAAGGTATCTTGTGACATCCATAAAGCACTCATCCACACTGTAAACATGGATATCTTCTTTTGCCACATAGTTTAAATAAATCCCATAGATCCTTGCCGAATACTCCATATAGAGCTGCATCCTCGGTTTTGCCACAATATATTCGATATGATCTGGTATCTCATGGATCCTGCAACGGTTACGGATCCCCAGCTTTTTCATAGCCGGCGTGATAGCAAGGCAAATGGTGGATACCGATCGGTCCGGATCTGCAACAACCAGATTGGTAGTAAACGGATCCAGTCCTCTTTCCACACACTCAACAGAAGCATAAAAAGATTTCAGATCAATACAGAGGAATGTTTCCTTCTGTTTCAAATCAATCACCTCCCATAAGTTGCCTATCTTTCTCTTTCCCATAAGCAATCCGATCTCATCCCAATTCGTTTTCACACGATAGTGATCGTGTCAAAACAGGCAATTTTCAGTAAATCCATTGACAAGAAAGGAAATATCATTTATATTATAGGCAATTAATTGCCGTTCTGTTGTGATTCACATTATAGGCAATCATTCGCCTCTTGTCAAGAGGCAACTTGTTGATTATGGGAAATTTATTTCCTATCCCGTTTCAGCATCATACATAAAGATCCTGAAACGCCAATTAGAAAGTAGGTATTTTTATGACATTCGGTGAAAAAGTGAAAAATTTAAGAAAGAACAAAGGACTCAACCAAACCCAATTAGCAGATGCTGTCGGTGTCTCCCTTCGGACTGTTCGGGGATGGGAAATTGAAGGCCGTTATCCAAAGAAACATGACCTTTACCAGAAACTTGCAGACATTTTAAGCTGCGATATCTCCTATCTCATGACAGAAGAAGAGGCTTTTATCACAGAAGCATCTGAACAATTTGGAAACCGTGGAGCAAAACAGGCTCAGCAGATCTTAGAACAGGCCGCTGCAATGTTCGCCGGCGGGGAACTTTCTGATGAAGACAAAACAGCCTTTATGGATGAGATCCAGTCTTTATATCTGGATTCCAAAAGACGTGCAAAGAAATTTACACCAAAGAAATATTTAGATGCCAAATAGATGGGGTGATTATTGGACAGCCTATAGGATATAGTTTTATTGTCAGAAGTAACATTACCCGCTTCTGTTTGATTCATACACGAGGTGATATATTTGGGGAATTCATATATTTACAACAAAGTAGAAAAACTTGTAAAAAAGTTCAAGACCAGGGATCCTTTTGAAATACTGGAAGAAATGAATGTGATCGTTGGAGAAACAGACCGCTACGAAAAATTAAAGGGATACTGTTTCATGAGCTGCCAGACCATTTATGTTATGGTAAGCAGTTTTCTCTCTGAGGAAGAGAAAAAGATCGTTGCCGCCCACGAACTCGGTCACATCATTCTGCATCGTTCTCAGCTCAAAATGGCGCCGATGAAAGATGATGTCTTATATAACATGAGGGATAATACGGAATACGAAGCGAACCTTTTCGCTGCAGATCTTATCCTGGATGATAAAGAAATCGCAGACCTGTCAAAGAACGAAGATCTGAACTATTTCGGGCTCTGTAGCTGCTTAAACTCCAGTCCGGAACTCATGAGCTTCAAGTTATACAGTCTGATCAAGCGTGGTCAGAACTACAATATGCCGCTGGAAATACAGAGCAACTTCCTGGCCAAATAAAATTTGCCCGTTCCATACAACCGAACGGGCTTTTCTTGTATCCATATGTGAAGATTCTTTTATTTCAGTTCTCCATGCTTATTTTCAAATTCTATGATTGCCTGACGTATTAAATATAACACTTCTCCATTGATCGAACGCCCTTCAAATTCTGCCAGGCTTTTCAGTTTTTTATGCGTTTCAGCATCAATCCGTAATCCTAAATGCTTCTCTTTCTCCATGATTATTCTCTCCATCTCTATAAGTACATATTAAGTTCATATTTCAAGTTCATTTTAAGTACAAATAATGGTAGAATGTTTTAAATGGACTTATTTTAAGTACACTATATTTTTTCACGGAGGAATTCAATCATGCATGAAAAAAGAAAAAAATATTATCATATCAGAAAAGATTTATTCTGGTACACCATCCTATTAGCTGTATCCTTTCTCATCGGTTATGCTATCCATCAACATCACGGTATTTTTCTAACACATTCCCTGAAAGCAGACGCCCCAAAAGAACGGATAGAAATAACCTTTGACGATCTGCAATCAAGCCTGAAAGATATCTCTACATGCTATTTATGTGGAAGTTCTGATTATAGTATGATGGACTATTATCGAAAATTTGATACGGTTGGACTGATTTCCCTCAATGACTGGTACGTCTTAGATTTCCAACTAAAAGCATATGATGAAAACGGAAATGAAATACCAAATAAAACCGGTTCAAATATCCTTTTCGGAAACACAGGCGAAATCACCTATTCCTCTCATGGAGATGTTTCCCGCAGAATGGCTGAGATAGATATCACGTTACCGGAAAACTACAAATTAAACAAAAGAAATCTAACAGATCATCTCTGCCAAAGTTGCCTTGATAAAGTTGCTGCTTCCTTAGAATATTGGAAATATGAAAATGAAAAGAAAGAACCAATCCCGCTGTGTTTGGTCGATTTTAAAACTCTTGATATTTATTCCTTACAAGATTATTACCGATCAATTTTCATCCGGGATTATTATGTAGAAATGGATTTTGAAAACAATTCCGTAGAAATAAAAGTCTTTTATCTGCCCGAAAGATTATAATTATGATATACTGAAAGAAAACGACAAATTGGAGTTGTAGAGGGGGTATTATAAGTGGATTTAAGTAAGGTCTTTTCATTTCAAAAGAATTCTCCTGCAACAGAAAATGAGATTAACTTTTCTGAAAATAATATTTTAGGAGATCTTCCAGAAGTATATAAGCAATTTTTAAGAGAAACTAATGGAATGGTTCTCAATTTATGTGTGTTATACGATACGGATAGTATTGTTGAAATGTACAAGGTAAATGAATTTGCAAAATATGCTCCGAATTATTTAAGTATAGGAAATGATAATGGTGATAGAGAATTGGTTATCAAGGCTGAGAAAGATGCTTGTGTATGTGGTTTTCTTGATGCTGGTGCAATAGGTACAGCTGAACCGGATGAGTGGTTTAACTTTGTATTATGGATAGAAAATGGTTGTGAAATGTTAGAAGAAAAACCCGCTGAATGGGGAAATATCTCAATTATCAATATTCCTGACGATAAGCTAAAATTTCTAATGGAAATGAAAAAAATTTTTGCATTGTCAATATCAACAGGTATTCTATTAAAGGAAGTAAATTCATTACCGTTTATTGTTGTGAGAGGAATACATATTGGTAAAGCTAAAAAGTTAATAAACCAAACAACTTTTCCAGACTGTTATAAATTTTCTGGTGAGTAACAAACTTGAATTTGAGAGGGGATTTTTGGGAATGGTGATTGAAACAAAACGATTGAAAATCATCGTTCTTACACAAGAACAGCTTGAAATGTTAGTGGATAATATTCCGGAATTTGAGAAAAGGCTAAACTGTTCATATCAGGGCGAGAAAATAGAGGGGATTTTCAAAAACATTCTTTATGAGCAGAGTTTAAAAATCGAAGCAAATAGCGATGTGTATTTGTGGCTGACATTTTGGCTGATTGTCAAAAAAGATGATAATATTGCAGTTGGTATGATTGATTTTAAAAATATCCCGAATGAGAATAGAGAAGTTGAGATTGGGTATGGTTTGGGAAAAAAACATGAACATTTCGGGTATATGACAGAAGCTGTTGAAGCATTTTGCACATGGGGGAAAAAGCAAGCAAGTGTAAAACATATTATTGCAGAAACAGAAATAGACAATTTTTCCTCTCAACGTGTTTTGCAAAGAAACGGTTTTATTGAATACTTTAGGGATAAGACAATTTGGTGGAAATTGTAACAAATCTCAGTTTGGACTTTTCTTATAGAGCCTTTCCCTGAAGGAGAGGCTCTATAATTTTTATCTGAAATCACTAAGGCTACTTTAACTGTCATCTTTTCTTAACCTAAAATCAATGTACATATTTTTTCTCTAAGTAAGTCGATTACAATATCTATAAATTCTCCAGCAAATAAGATAAAGATCAGAACACCTCCCATACAAACCAGAAAAGCTGCCTGTAGCCAGTCTTGATAACAGATTACTGTTCCAATGAACAACGCCATAATTCCCAATCCCAATATCTTTTTTGCGATTGCCACCATATGTACTAATAGCTTCACTCCGGCACCTATGATCGAAATGATAAACCACAATGGAATCAATAACACTTTTCCTGCCACTTTTAAAATACCCATATCTGTCCTCCTATCTTGCCAGCCACGGCATGTCATGATTTACTTCTGCCCGGTAATATCCACTGATTGTTGAAGGTGCATTGAACAATGCCGCAAGTAAATATTTCTTGATATTCTTGATTTTACTCGTATTTCCTTCCAGACAATGCAGCACATACTCTACATGGGAATAATCCAGCTTCATGAATTTTCCTCTTACCAAGGCTCCTGAATACCAGTTGCTTGCAATCAGTACTTTATCACTCTTACACATAACAGTCTCTACGATCAGATCCACGATTTCATCAATCTGATTTTTGTCATGAGGATGACTCACTAACAAAGAATCATAATCCAGATTGTCTTTGATCAGAGATTGATACGCATGTAACGTTTCCATCTCATCCTCTTCGGATCCTATCCCATCTGCAGATACGATATGATTAGATTTATTCTCACTAAGATTAGTATTGTTAATATTAGTATTATTAGAGTTTGAAATGTAAACTTCTTGAAGTTTATTTTCGGGACTTCTTGAAGTTTGTTTTTGGGACTTCTTGAAGTTTGAAATGTAAACTTCTTCTGTCTCTTCTTCCTCTACAGAAGTTTGATTTATAAACTTCACCATCTTTGATTTTTCTTTTTTCTGTTCCTCACATTCCTCCTGAACAAATGATTTTACATAGATGATCGTAACCTTTCCAAAGCCCTGTCTGCGCTTTTCAATCAAACCTATCCCTTTTTCATCATCCAGCTCCTGAAGAGATTTCACCGCTTTATTTCTGCCACAATTCAATAATTCCATGATATCTTCAATGGAAAAATAGATATATGCCCGATTTTCTTCATCAAACCACTGATTCTTAATGGATAAAGACATTCTGTCCAGCATCAAACCGTATAAGATCTTCGCATCACAGGAAAGATCCTTAAAACAGTCATTGGTAAATAACGCTTTGGGTATTCTGTAAAAACTAAACTGGTCTGCTTCTGTTCCATAAAAATATTTAAAATTCATTTTTTTGTCCATGTATCTTCCTCCCTTCCTTTCTCTCATAGAAGTCCTTTTTTTAAACTTCTGTATCTCTTCTTTCTTCGGGTTGTCTTATTTTGACAACCCTTATTCCTGTTCTCTTTTCCATTGTTCCAGTAATGCCTCAATCACCTTTTCCATATCCGTTTCCGAATAATCTTCCGGAAAATACTTTGTGAGCTTCTTTCCTGATAACACCACTTTTCTCTCCGGTGCTTTTACTGCTATGCAGCTATTGAAAATCGAGATCATAAATCCTTGATTCACAGTTCCTTCTTCCAACTGTTTTCTCAAAGCTGTAATCTGCTTTGGTTTGATAAATCCTGTATCCCGGATATACTCGTAGATCCATTTCTGCATTTCCTTATCAATGTAGGAAATATCAACGGCAATGGTAAAATTCAACTTCTTTGCATCTACCATATCCAATAATTCTGGAATCAATTCTGTAAGGCGAATGTAGCGCTGAATTTGTTTTGAACTTTCTCCAACTTCTTCCGCCAAAACATCACGTGATACCTTTCCAAAATTCTGGTCATTTTGACCAGAATTCTTCTGAGACGGTCTTCCAGCTTGTCTCTTCATCGCATCCAGTTTCATCTTATAAGCAAATGCTTTTTCACTCGGGAGTAACTCTTCGCGTTGAATATTAGCATCTACCATAGCAATGACCGCATCATCATCGGATAATTCTCTTACAATTGCAGGAATTGTTGCCAAGCCAGCTATAGCTGCTGCGTGCATCCTTCGATGACCTGAGATCATCTCATATCCATTTTCGCCATCAGACCGTAACAAAACCGGTGTCAATACCCCGTAAGTCTTTACACTCTCTACTAAATCTGCCATCTTTTCATCATCCAATACTTTGAAAGGATGATCTTTAAACGCATGTATTCTGTTGATTTCTATTTCCATTGCAGACTCTTCATTGACTACTCCCAGCAATTCATCAATGCTTGTCAATTTGATTTTTTCTCCGCTTCTACTTTTCATTTTCCAAAACCTCCTGCGTCAGATTTTCATAAGCCATAGATACTTTTCCATTTGGACAATGACAATAAATACTTTTTCCTTCCGCACTTGCTTCAGCTACCTTAACTGACAGTGGAATGACATTTTCAAAGATAGAAATCTTAGATCCATAAGTTTCTCTCACTCTGGAAGCAATATCTTTGGCGTAATTAGTACGGAAATCCACCATTGTCAAAAGAATTCCATGTATCGTTAGCTTCCGGTTCAATCTCTTCTTTACCATAGAAATAGTCCTGATCAACTGTTGAAGTCCTTTAACCGGCAGATATGCAGCTTGTACAGGTATCAGAACCGTATCAGAAGCTACTAAGGCATTGATGGTCATCATGCCTAAACTCGGCATACAATCAATTAAAATATAATCGTATCGTGATCGCATCGTATCAATATATTCCTTCATGATCCGCTCTCTGCTCATCACATTACTCATGGTTACTTCCAGAGCAGATAACTCAATATTGGCCGGTAGGAGATCGATCTGTTCCTTATGATGTAAAATTCCTTCTTCTTCTCCAATTTCCTCGTCATTGATAATATTCATCATAATAGTTGCAAGTGTAGTTCCAATATCATCCGGTTCTACATATCCAAGACTTGCAGTTAAACTTCCCTGTGGATCCGCATCGATCAATAAAACTCTCTTTCCCTGTTTCACTAATCCAACTCCAAGATTTAGGGTTGTCGTACTTTTTGCAACTCCGCCCTTCTGGTTTGCTACTGAAATAACTTTACACATACTGTTTTCCTCCATTTATTTCTCCCAATTTTCATTCTGCCAGATTTTCAATAATGCTATAATTTCTCGTTTCATCATGGCGGGTGTGTATCTGCTTGGGAAATATTTGTGAAGCTGCTCATTTGTAAAAGCAACTCTCGTGATCTCACCTTTTTTTATCTCACTCATAATTTCCTGCATCTTCTCTAATGTAAGTTGGTTTTCTTTACTTAACTTTTTAATTCGTTGTGCCTGTGATAAAGATGGAACGGCCTGAGCATAATCCATAGCTTCCAACAATTGTTTTTGCTCCTCTTTCTTCAACGCTGAAATTTCAACTGCCGGATTAAAAGATATCAATTCATCATCCAATTTCTGTAAAAACTCCGGTATCAGCCGCGTTAATGAAATATACCGTTGTACCTGCTTCGGACTATCACCGCATTCTTCACTAATCAACTCTACTGTTCTCTTCTTTTTTGTTTTGTGGTCAATTTGGCCTTTTTTCCTACCTGATTTTCTTTTCAGTACATCATTTTTCATTTTGTAAGCAAAAGCCTTTTCACTAAAACTGATTTTTTCTCTGTGCAGATTGGAATCTACCATATTCAAAATAGCTTCATCTTCATTCATTACACGAATTATTACCGGTACTTTTCGATATCCCAGTAACTCAGCAGCATGTCTTCTTCTGTGTCCCGCTATAATCTCGTAAACTCCATCCGGCACAGGTCTGACAATCAACGGAGTGAGAATTCCATACTTCTCAATACTTTCTTTTAATAAATGCATCTCATTATCATCTTTCACTTGAAAAGGATGATTTTTAAATGAACGAAGTCTTTCAATCTCAATTTCAATGATCTTCTCATCTTCATTCTTCTGGATAAATTCTTTCGTTACTTCAGTCATCATTTCCTCCTTCTTCGGTCAGACTAAAAAATGCTCGTCTGGATCCGATTATTTTTGAAATCAGTTCCAAACGAGCATCTCGTTTTCTATTAGCTACAGCTAATATATTTCTCCATTGTTTCAGCTAATATATGTTTGCAAATTATATTCTGCAAAGGATTTTTCCTTTGAACTACTGTATTTTACATTCCTAAATCAGTGGTGACAACAAGTACTTCCCCAAATGTTAGCAGTATCCCTGATTCGATATGTTTGCAAAATACTGTTTTTTATTAGCTGCCAGCTAACAATTATTTCATTGTGTTAGCTGGAAATCATCCTCAAAGCAATAATTTCATGCATTTTTCTAATCAAAAAAGCGCCCCATTATTTGCATTTCTGCTAACAATCGAACGCTTTTGACTGGCCGTCTCGTATAGGAATCGAACCTATAATTTAGTCTTAGGAGGACCATGTTATATCCATTTAACTAACGAGACAAAATGCCATTTTCCCTTGAAAACACGCGGTTTTCCGGCTTTTTGGTAATGGCAACCTTTATTTAATTATCAGCTTTTTTCAAGCTGTTAATTACTATTACTTTTCATGTTGGTGACATCAAAGCACTCCCCTTTTAGGGTAATACCTTCGTGTCAATTTTTACTCTTCTTAACTAGATTTGAACCCAAAAGTTTTTTCAGGAAGTGATAACCTTGGTTCCTCCTTAGGAGGCACTTGTTATATCCATTTAACTAAGAGAACATAGTATTGATTTCTGTCTTCCTTTACTAATCTATGATACTATACTTTCCCTCCTTTTTCAAGGAATTTTTTCTACTGTTTTACATATCCTTCTGCGTGCTGCTGTGCTCCCGTTTTTTATTCCATAGCAAAAAGGAAGCACAGCACTTCACCTGTCTGCACTCCCTTTCTCTCCTACATCATATCAAATTCCACATATCCCTGCAGCCACACAATGCCCTTGAATCGTCTTCCCACTTCAGGAATCCCCATCAAATCATTTTCATTGATGCAGATATCCAGTTCCACATCATTGCAGGCAATCCGCAGTTCCCAAACGGTTTCTTCTGTCCTTTGATTACGCATTTTGGAACATTCCAGGATTTCCCCCATAACACTGTACAAATCACATTCCATTCCATAGGGCATAAAATATGTATCTACAATGCTGTAAATGTCCTCATTTTCGATTCTTTCGGAAATCATGGCATAAGTATCCATATCTTCTATTGTAAGACTTTCCATGGCCTCCTCGTCTCCGTTTTTGGCCGCTGCAATAAGGCGTCCCCGGTTGGCTGCATCTATCCGGCTCTGAGATTCCTGTCCCTCCTGTTTCCACACTGGAAGCAGAATGGTTCCCTTCTTCGCCAGACCGGACAGCGTCACGTTGTACATCCCCCCGGAAGCAAAATTTCCTCTTCCCCGCTGGGTCAGATACTCTCCTGCATTTTGCAGATAGAAGATAATGGTAACACCTATCCGCATATCATCACATGCGCCGGCAAAGGATTCTTTCCCTGCATGCTTTTCAATGCTCACCTGCTCACGCAGGGTAATGCCTGTGCCTCGAAAATACGGAAAATAATATTCCATTTGGAATTCATTATTTTCATCGTATTCCCCACACACTGTAATCCCAAAATCACAGCCGAACATTTTGGACAATTCTGCAAACAAATGGTGTTTTCCATCCTCAACGACAATTTTCTCGTCATAAGTATGAATGACTTCTTTCAGAATCTGGTCCAGCTTTTTCTTATCCGTAATATCAGAAAAACCAATTGCTTTTAAATAACTGTGCAATCTGCACCTCCATCTATTTGTTTGGTGTAATGACTTCTTTACCGCCCATATATGGTCTCAATGCTTCCGGAATTCTCACAGAGCCATCTGCCTGCAGGTTATTTTCCAGGAAAGCGATTAACATTCTCGGTGGCGCAACTACTGTATTATTCAGTGTATGTGCCAGGTATTTCTCACCTTTGCCATTGACACGGATTTTCAGTCTTCTGGCCTGAGCATCTCCCAGGTTCGAGCAGCTTCCCACCTCAAAATATTTTTTCTGTCTTGGAGACCATGCCTCTACGTCTACAGATTTCACTTTCAGATCAGCCAAATCTCCAGAACAACATTCCAGAGTTCTTACCGGAACATCTAAAGAACGGAATAAATCTACGGTATTCTGCCATAATTTATCAAACCACATTGGGCTTTCTTCCGGTTTACATACCACTATCATTTCCTGTTTCTCGAACTGGTGGATTCTGTACACACCTCTCTCTTCCAGGCCATGTGCGCCTTTTTCCTTACGGAAACATGGAGAATAACTGGTCAGAGTTTTTGGAAGTTCCTCTTCCTGAATAATGGTATCGATAAATTTACCAATCATAGAATGTTCACTGGTTCCAATAAGATACAGGTCTTCCCCTTCAATTTTATACATCATGGCGTCCATTTCTGCAAAACTCATAACGCCTGTAACCACATCGCTGCGAATCATGTACGGAGGAATACAGTAAGTAAATCCACGGTCAATCATAAAGTCTCTCGCATAAGAAATCACTGCGGAATGAAGTCTCGCAATGTCTCCCATAAGATAATAGAAGCCATTTCCCGCTACTTTTCTTGCGCTGTCCAGGTCAATGCCGTTAAAACTTTCCATAATATCTGCATGATACGGAATTTCGTAATCCGGCACAACCGGCTCGCCATATTTCTGCACCTCCACATTTTCACTGTCGTCTTTTCCGATTGGTACAGACGGATCAATGATATTTGGAATTGTCATCATAATCGTTTTGATTTTTTCTTCTACTTTTTTTTCTTCTGCTGACAGTTTTTCTACGGTTTCTGCATTAGCAGTTACCTGTTTCTTAGCCTCTTCTGCCTCTTCTCTCTTGCCTTCCTTCATCAGACCGCCAATCATTTTGGAAATCTTGTTTCTCTCTGCTCTTAATGCCTCTACTTCCTGTTTAATCTCTCGATTTCTCTTATCCAGTTCCATAACTTCATCTACTAATGGAAGTTTGCTGTCCTGGAATTTATTTCTGATGTTTTGTTTTACCACTTCTGGATTTTCTCTCAAAAATCTAATATCTAACATTTTTAATCTCCTTTTCAGTTTTCACTTATATATCGAACTCATTTTCTTCGATACCAAAGTTTACAGCTTTCTTTAACGCCTGAATTTCCTCATCACTGAGTGCTACATAAGATTCCCCGTTTACAATTTCTTTAATATAGAGGAAACAATTTTCCCGGCTGTGAATGGCATTCAATAAAAATCCGGTATTATTGTTATCCAACATAGCCAATACAAAGCTCAGCTTCCCGCCCATATCTTCAAATGCATCGTATTTTACAATTCCATACTTGTCCAGAATCATATTCTGCATTTTTTCCAGCTTTGCAATATTTTCTGCATTTATCTCTGAATTCACTGTGAGTTTTTCAATTAATTCAAATTTTCTCTTAAACAATTTTTCCAGAGACTGTGCATCTTTACCTTTCATAAAGATAGCGTATTTTCTGCTCAGTCTGTTAAGCCCTAATGATAAATTAAACACGCATACTAATAGTATAACCACAACTATTAAAAGCATAAGTAACAAAATACCGGAGTAGGACTGAAGACTGCTTACGAATTTCTCCATATGTATTTTACCGCTCCTTTTACTTTACAGTTTCCAAAAGTTCTACTATGCGTTCCAATTCTTCCTGTGAATAATATTCGATTTCTATTTTTCCTTTGTCGCGATTTTTTCTGCGAATGGCCACCTTTGAACCTATAATCCCTTTAATTTTTTCTTCCAGTTGTTCGTAAACCAAATCTTCTGCAGAATTTTTCTCTTTTTCCGGCTTTGGCTCTGCCGGATTCAACAAAAGCTTTACCAGTTTTTCCGTTTCTCTTACGTTCAACTTTTCATCAAAGACCTTTACAGCCGCTGCATGCTGTTCATCCTTATTTTCTATGGCAAGCAACGCTCGGGCATGTCCTGTGGTCAGCATTTCGTCCACCAGCATTTGCTGTACTCTCTCATCCAGCTTCAAAAGACGCATGGAATTGGTGACTGCAGTTCTGCTTTTGGACACCCGTTCTGCAATTACATCCTGTTTCAGATGAAACTCCTCCATAAGTCTCTTATAGGCAGCCGCTTCTTCAATCGGATTCAGATTTTCCCTTTGAATATTTTCAATCAATGAAATTTCCACAGTTTCCTGCTCTGAAAAATCCTTGACAATCACCGGAACCTCTTTGAGTCCTGCCAGTTTGGAGGCTCTCCACCTTCTCTCTCCTGCAATAATCTCATAATAATCGCCTTTTTTTTGAACCAAAAGAGGCTGCAGCACACCGAACTGTTTAATGGATTCTGATAATTCTAAAAGTGCGTCTTCGTCGAACTGTTTTCGCGGCTGGCTTCGATTGGGCTCTATCTGTGTCATTTTAACAATCAGCACAGAACCTTCCTCTTTCACTTTCTCTTCTGTGTCTTTTTTAGTCACCTTAGTTGTCCGGACAGCCGCTTTCTTTGTCACTGCCGTCTTGGGCTTAACTGCTGTCTCGCTAATCATAGCGTCAAGCCCTCTTCCTAATCCTCCTTTTCTCACAGTCATTCTTCTTCCTCCCTATTTAAGACCTCTTCAGCCAGAAGCCGGTAACTCTCTGCACCTACAGATTTCGTATCATAGAGGTTAATCGGCATTCCATAACTGGGTGCCTCGGCCAGACGGACATTTCTCGGAATAATGGTTTTGTAAATGGATTGATTTAAGTTGTTCTTTACATTTTCTACAACTTGAAGAGATAAATTTGTTCTTGCATCATACATAGTAAATACAACGCCTTCAATAATCAATTCTGAATTTAGCCTTTCCTGAACCAGTTCAATCGTATGAATCAACTGTGTCAAACCTTCCAAAGCATAGTATTCACACTGGATAGGAACCAGCACTGAATCTGCCGTGGTCATAGCATTGATAGTTAAAATGTTTAACGATGGGGGACAATCCATAATAACAAAATCATACTTATCCTTAATAGTATCAATCTGATTTTTCAGCAGGTATTCTCTGCCTTCCACTCCCACCAGTTCAATTTCTGCGCCGGCAAGATTAACGTTTGAGGGAATTAGTGATAGATTTTCGTACACGTTTTCAACAATACAGTCTTTTAATTCGCACTCTCCTACCAATAACTCATAAAGTGTTGCTTCTGCATTATCCTTATCAACACCTACACCGCTTGTTGTATTCCCCTGTGGGTCAATATCAATAAGCAGCACCTTTTGATTTAATTCTGCAAGACATGCAGAAAGATTGATGGCTGTAGTTGATTTTCCTACGCCACCTTTTTGATTTGCGATTGCAATAATTCTTCCCACTTAAATTTCCCCTTATTATGATGAGTATCTTTATGTGTAATATTTCAAAACTTATTATAGCACCTTTCCCATTTGATTGCCATACCAATGTTTCACGTGAAACATTAATTTTATGTATTTTTTAAATACACTTCTTAAAAATATATTTTTTAAATGTTTCACGTGAAACATTTTGTGTGATATTTTGTATTCTCTCACTTTTTCTTGTATAATCGAGCCGAATGCTTTATAATATTCATATAAATTCATCAGGAGGTGCACTGTTTCATGAAAGAAAATAAGCATAAACTATTAACTATAAGTATACTTTTTACCTTGGCGACCGGCATTATTTATGTTATCAATCGTGTCATCTTTGCTACCGCTGTCTTAAAAAATTTACTGAAATCTTCCGCCAAGAATTTTTATAATTGGCGATTTGGTAATATTTATTATCAAAAAAAAGGACAGGGTTCTCCGCTTTTGTTAATTCATGACTTAACTGTTTACAGTTCTGCCTATGAATGGAGCCAGGTGATTGATGAATTGTCAAAAGAGCACACTGTCTATGCTTTAGACTTACTGGGCTGCGGACGTTCAGAAAAACCCAAAATCACTTATACCAATTATTTATATGTACAATTGATTTGTGACTTCATTAAGAATGTAATTCATGAAAAAACAGACATTGCCGTTTGCGGATATTCCAGTTCCTTTGCATTGCTGGCCTGCCACAGCGAATCAGACTTGTTTGGTAAATTGATTTTGATTAATCCACCTTCTTTAGCAAGTTTAAATAAAGCGCCTGGTAAACGAAGTAAATTGTATAAATTCTTATTGGAAATTCCTGTATTCGGCACCCTGGTATATAATATGAAAACCAGCCAGAGCAACGTGCAATTACTTTTTACAGAAAAATACTTATACAATCCTTTCCATACTACACCGGAACTGATTGACACTTACTATGAAACCGCACATAAGGATTTAGGAAGTGCTAAATATCTTCTTTCCAGTCTCTGTGGTTTGTATACCAACAATAGCATTACTCATGCACTGAAATGTATTAACCAGAGTATTGTAATTCTTACCGGAGAAACCGAACCAGAAGGTGAAGAAATTGCCTCCGCTTATATAGAATTAAACCCGGCAATCGAAACATGCAAAATGAAACGCGCAAAACACCTTCCACATTTGGAAACTCCACAGGAGTTTACAGAAACCTTGAAAATTTATTTGTAACTTATTTCTTTTCTATATAAGAGCAGCCCCAAATGTTTCACGTGAAACATTTGGGGCTGCTTTTTCAAGTCTTACACTCTTTAAAGTATTTCTTTATTTTGTTTCTCCACTTTCCCAGTTTTTTATCATAGAATCAAAGGCATCCAACATTTCTTTTACCTTCATTTTATTTACCATCATTTCATTGCCTTTTGAATCTTTGACTAAATAAAAGTTGGCATCATATGCATGATACTCTACTGTATTGTTGATACCTCCCTCTTTTTCAAATGTGATGGTAATATCTGGTGTCCCTTCTGCCTGAATGCCCTGATTTTGTTCCTGCCATTCCATAGAGGTCACTGTACTAAAGAATGTAGAAAATGCTGTCTTATCAATTTCTTTATCATTGATGTAATACTTTGTTTCTGTTTCTGTACTGTCATCACTACTGTCTTTATCATCCGAATCTTTTTCCACTTCAATTTCTTTCTTGACAGCAGTATAAGTCTGTCCGTTTCTTACAAATGTTACTTTGTCCAAATCAGCAAAAGAATAATCTGCTACCAGGCTGCTTACCAAGTCTTCTGGATTTATATTGAGCATGCTCTCTACCTTATCAGCAGAAAGTGTGTATATATATTTGCTGTCCTGCATTTTTGCATAATAATTACCTTCTGTATCCTGCTTACCAATTAAGAACACAGCCTGCTTATTTACAGTAACCTGTTCTGTTTCATCTGAAGAAGAATCCGAACTGCTCTTGCTTTCATCATCAGTATCTTCATCAGAGCTTTCTTTTGTTTCGGTCACCTGATAATTCACGGTAATGGTAGTCGGATTATCCAGTCCATATTCTGAAAGATTATCTGTACGGTAAGTAACAAAATCATTCCATGAAACACCGGAATAATTATTCATATATTCTCCCACTTTTAAACTATCTACGGCCGTAGTATTTCCATCACGGTCTTTATAAGTCCAACCCGTTTCTGATGCATCATTGGTTTCCAACGTCTGCACCGTTCCATTACTGTTAATTTCCACATTTTTGATTGTAGAAGCCGTAATAGACGGAATCTCTTCTTTATCTGCTAAATCTGTGATTTTAAACTGAAGACCGGATTTTACTGAAGAATCCACCAAATAAATGGTATCACTTCCACTTTTACTCATATAGCAGCCGGACACAGAATCGTTGACATCACCGAACTTCAGTTCTGTTTCTTTTCCATCTTTATCGGTCACAACCACCTGCACTTCCGGGTTTTGCAGTCCATAATCTGCCAAATTATCCGTTTTTTCCAGTTCTCTTGTGGAAGAAATGGAGGTAATGCTAGACACAATATTTAAAAACTGTGATTCACTTAATGGAAAATTTTCATCATCCGCATATTTCCAGGTATCGTCCTCATGAGTAAACGTATATGTGTTTTCTCCTGACTGTATTTTCAATTTGGTAATATCTGCTGCATCTTCCTCGAATGCTGTTTCTTTGCTTTCTTCTGTGTCTGTGGACTGGTCTTCATCCGGTATGGCCACACGCATTACTGCATATACGCCTACAAGAACAACCAGAACAACAATTGCTGCCAGAAGTCCTTTTTTCTTTTTTTTCATATTACTGTTTTCTCCTCTTCATCCAGATACCAAATCCAATTAACAGGGTACATACCGGAAGCACACCGGTTACAAAAATGCTCCAGAAGTTAATATCTGCTGTAGGCACAGTCAGTGTCGTCGTGTCATAAGATTTACTTGGAATCGAAATCTGATTGCTGTCATCTGTGCTGCACATCCATGCCAGAGAAGCAGACAGCAGTTCATAGTTTGTTCCTGAAACCATTGAATTTATACTGTCATTGAAAATGGAAGCGGAAGCAAAATAAGCAATCTGCGTTTCCTTATCGTCTCCTACTTTTTCGGTAATAGACACAGCCAGATCAAATGGACCATCAATATCTCCGTCTTCTTTTTCCATAGTATCCATATCTTTCAGATTTGTCTTGGAATAAGCACTGTCGGAAGTTGTCAGTATGCTGCTGATATTCAGGGTATCTCTTATATTATCGGCCTTTTTAATCCCCTGCGCCAGAGGTACCAGCACGTATCTGCTCTGTGAGGAAAGTTCAGAAGTAATCTCACCGCTTTCGATATTTGGCAGCAAATAATATGGATTTTGGGAAACGTAATTATCCGTATTTCCTTCTAAAACAATGCCATCTACAGGCTGAACACCGTAATTTTCCAATACGGATTCAAAATTCGGCATATCTTCATCCGTATAGTTAGAAACAATCAATGCTTTCCCGCCATTTTCCAAATAAGAAATAATCTTATCTGCCTCTTCTTTCGTCAAATCTGTTGCCGGAGCAAAGATAAACAGACACTCTGCGTCATCCGGGACAGCTTCTTCTGAAAGCAGATTTAAAGACTTAATTTCAATATTTGCCTTCTCTATGGTTTCTTTCATAGTTTCACTCATAGAGGATTCATCATGGCCTTCCAAATTGTATAAAACCGGCATATTATCGGATACTACATAGTTAATGGCACTTGTAAGCTGGCCCTCTCCATCAAATCCCGTAACTTCCTGTGAATAGGTCTGATAATTGATAGATGTCTCATACATAGAACTGTAATCTACAACCTTACTCTTATCTCCGCATACTACAATAATACTGTTATTACTGATATTGTCAGAAGTATACTGAGAAGCAAATTTAGGAGATACAGCCGGGTCTTTTTGCTCTACTGTAATGTGCTTGCTGCCTTCCTCATATTTTTCCAACAGATTTTTTATATCACTGCTTTCTGTGCCGTCCTGGGCAATGTAATACAAAGTTACATCCTTTTTCAGGTTCTTTAAAATCTTTTCCGTCTGTTCGCCTATGGTATATAACTTCTGGCTGCTCAAATCAATTTCTCTGTATTTGGAGGGAATTTCCTGCACAACCAGATTCAAAACCACAACAATGGCAATTACCACGGCTGTTACCGCCATACTATAGGTTCCATGCTTCAAAAGCTTCTTATTTCGCTTTCTCTGTTCCCTGTAGCTGCTTATCATTTCTTTCAAATTTATTTTCTTCATATCTGCATTTCCTTTCCTCTAAAATAAGTTTACCTTAGCTCCAACGCCGTTTTTGTATACACTGAATGGTCAGAAATACAAAAATGCAGATAACGGAAAGCATATAAAGAATACCTGTCATATCCAAAATACCGCCTACAAAATTATCAAACTGATTGGATATCGCTAGAAGTCCCAGCACTTTCTGAATCAGTCCTGAATAAACCGTTGGTTTTATAATATAAACCACCAGGGTGACTACCGCCAAAACCCCACTGACCCCTGCAGAAAGGACGACACTCTTTGTCATCTGGTAAATAATCACACCCAGAATAATCACTAACACCAGAAAGGCCATCATAGAAGTTATGGCCGTATCAGAAAAGAAACTGGTAATGCCATCCATCATAAAACTGCAAAACAAAACGCCAAAAGTAAGAACTGCAGCAATCACCTGGCTTTCTGTCACAGAAGACAGAAACATTCCTACGGCAATCTGTGCACATCCCAGAAAGAAAAATCCCAAAAGCGCTGTATAAGCCATTGCATAGGACACCGTACCGTATCTTCCCATAATCAAAGGATAAAAACCTGCTATCACTACCGGAATCAAATACATGGTAACCATGCTGAGATACTTGCCTAAAACTACTTTCCAAACTGATACCGGAGCTGTCAGAAGAAGCTGGTCAGTCTTATTTTTTTTCTCTTCAGCCAGTATTTTCATTGTCAAAATCGGTGTAATAATCAAAAAGATAAAGGTTACAGAATTCAGTGTAGCGCCAAAATCCGGACTTGCATACTGCAGATTATAGGCAGTAAAGTAAATGCCCAGTATTAACAAAATAAACGCCACAAACACATATCCAATCATGGAGGTAAGATACCCTCTCAATTCTTTTTTATAAACTGCCAGCATATACTATTTCTCCTCCTCTTTTCCGCTCTCAGCATCGCTATCTTCTGCCAGATTTTCCGAAGTATCCGCTTCAAACATCTCATCCACTTCCGAACTGATGCTTCTTCCATCATCTGTCAGTTTTAAGAATACTTCTTCCAGACTCATATTACTGGACTGCATTTTCAGAATTGGACATTTCACTTCCGCCAGGGCAAAGAATATATTCTCTCTCATATCCTGATTTCCGGCAATCTTCACTGTAAAGTCACATGCGTCTTTTATCATGGACTGGTGGTAGACAAGCTCTTCAATATTTTCTACCATATCAAGAGCCTTTCGGATGACCTCTTCTTTTCCCTTCACCGTAAGCTCCAGAGAATTTGCCCCTGCCATAACCTTGCTCAAATTTTCAGGTGTGTCACTGGCCACCAGTTTTCCCTTGTCTATAATGAGCACATGATCACATACTGCGCTGACCTCAGAAAGAATATGAGAACTCAAAATAACGGTATGCTTATTTCCCAGACTCTTAATCAAATCCCTGATTTCAATAATCTGTTTCGGGTCCAGACCTACGGTAGGTTCATCTAAAATAATAATTTCCGGATAACCCAGAAGAGCCTGCGCCAGTCCCACTCTCTGCCTGTATCCTTTGGAAAGATTTTTAATCAGTCTGTCCTTTACACTTTGCAGTTTTGTAGTTGACATAACTTCATTGATATTTCCGCTTCTCTTCTCCTTTGGTATTGATTTCAGTTCAGCTACAAATTTCAAGTATTCGCTGACTGTCATATCCACATAAAGCGGTGGAATTTCCGGCAAATATCCGATTTTTTTCTTTGCCTCTTCCGGTTCTTCCAATATATTGTGTCCGTCAATGAGAATCTCTCCTTCTGTAGACGCAATATATCCGGTAATCATATTCATGGTTGTGGACTTTCCCGCACCATTAGGACCGAGAAAACCGTAAATTTTCCCTTTCTCTATGGTAAAATTCAAATGATTTACCGCCATATGACTGCCGTATTTTTTGACTAGATTTCTTACCTCAATCAAAACTGTCCCTCCTTTGATTTATGTACAAGCGCAATAAAGCTACTTTGACTTTTTTATTCTATGGGGAATTTGTGATAAAAATTAGACGAGAATGTGTTTTTTCTGTGAAATCAGAAATGATTTTTCGTATAAAAGTGAGCATGCTTAACCGTAAAAATCGAGCATGCTCACTTTTTGTCATACGATAGGTTCTTTTGTAGGTGTTCCTGCTTTTCTCGGATATTTTTTCGGGGTATTCTTCACCTTTTTAATAACAATCAAATCTCTTTCCATATCGGTCCGGCAAAGCTGAAAGGCCACTTCCTTTTCCAGTTTTCCGCCCAGTACGGATATGGCTTTTTTGGCCTCTGTAAGCTCTTCTGACGCCTTTTCTGCTTTGTAGGATACAAATACTCCTCCTACCTTCACATAAGGCATACAATACTCGCATAAGGACGCCAGACGGGATACGGCTCTGGACACGCTCAAATCATATTGTTCTCTGTGTTCTGCCCTGCGTGCTCCGTCCTCTGCTCTCCCGTGAACGGTTTCGATTTCTTCAAGTCCCAGCCGGCTGATAACTTCATTTAAGAAATTCAGGCGTTTATTCAAGGAATCCAGCAGCGTCACCTTTAAATGCGGAAATGCAATTTTCAGAGGGATTCCAGGAAATCCGGCTCCTGTCCCCACATCAATGCAGGTGTGAATTTTCTCCATATCCAGTCCCTTTGCAATGGACAGACTATCCGCAAAATGCTTTACCAAAACCTCCTCAAACTCCGTAATTCCCGTGAGATTCATTACTTTATTCCACTCTGTCAGAAGCTCGTAATACTGTATAAACTGCTGTTCCTGCTCACTTGTCAGGCTAATTTTGTATTCTTCACATGCCTGTTTCAGAAGGGTTAAATCATAATTCATGATAGGTCTCCTTATCTGTTTCGTCTGTAAGTTTCCATATAAACCAGCAGCACGGAAATATCTGCCGGAGACACTCCTGCAATACGGGAAGCCTGTCCCACGGAAACCGGACGGTATTCTTTTAATTTCTGTTTGGCCTCAATACGCAGGCCACTGATAGCATCATAATCCATATCTTCCGGAAGTTTCTTTGTTTCCAGCTTCTTAAATCCCTCTACCTGCTTTAACTGCCGCTTAATATAGCCGTCATACTTAATGTTGATGTTGACCTGTTCTCTTACATCATCCGGCAATTCCGGTCTTTTTTTATCAAATGGCGCCACAATGTCATAAGTCAATTCCGGTCTTCGGATTAAATCTGCCAGGGAAATCCCGTTTTTCAGCGGTGTGCTTCCGTATTTTTCCAAAAGTTCCTGCACCTCTTTTACTGCTCCTACATGCACATGCTCCATGCGCTCTGCTTCTTCTGCAATTTTTTCTTTCTTCCACTGAATATAATCATACTGTTCCTGACTGACCAGTCCCACCTGATATCCCTTTTCCCGCAGACGCAAATCCGCATTATCCTGACGCAGCAGCAGGCGGTACTCAGCCCGGCTGGTCATCATACGGTAAGGTTCATGGTTTTCCTTTGTCACTAAATCATCAATGAGCACACCAATATAAGACTCGGAACGATCCAGTATCATCTGCTCTTTTCCCAATACCTCCATAGCCGCGTTTATACCGGCTACAAGACCCTGAGCCGCTGCTTCTTCATATCCGGAACTTCCGTTAAACTGACCGCCGGAAAACAGGCCCTTGATGTTCTTAAATTCCAGTGTGGGATACAGCTGTCTGGCATTGATGCAGTCATACTCTATAGCATAGGCATTCCGCACGATTTTCGCATGCTCAAGCCCCGGCACGGAATGATACATCTCATACTGTACATCTTCCGGCAAAGAACTGGACATACCTCCTACATACATTTCATTGGTGTAACGTCCCTCCGGCTCAATAAACACCTGATGACGGTTTTTATCCGCGAATTTTACAACCTTATCCTCAATAGACGGGCAGTATCTGGGACCGGTACCCTCTATCATACCTGAATACAAAGGGGAACGGTCCAGATTTTTCCGGATAATTTCGTGGGTTTTTTCATTGGTATAGGTCAGCCAGCAGGATTCCTGCTCAATCTGTACGTCTTCCGGGTTGGTTGAAAAAGAAAACGGAACTACTTTCTCATCTCCAAACTGCTCTTCCATTTTGGAAAAATCCACACTTCTTCTGTCAATTCGAGCCGGTGTTCCTGTCTTGAAACGGAACATTTCCACACCCAGTTTTTTCAGGGAATCTGTGAGATAATTGGCCGCCTGCAATCCGTTTGGCCCTGTATAATTACTCACATCACCGTAAATACATCTGGCCTTTAAATAGGTTCCTGTACAGAGCACCACAGCCTTTGTATGATACCGGGCGCCGGAATAGGTCTTCACTCCCTGTACTTTGCCATCCTGTGCCAAAATCTCCGTTACCTCTGCCTGACGAATGGTGAGATGTTCTGTGTTTTCCAAAGTTTTCCGCATTTCTCTGGTGTATTCCTGCTTGTCCGCCTGAGCCCGAAGAGAATGTACCGCAGGCCCTTTGGACACATTCAGCATCTTGGACTGAATAAATGTTTTGTCAATATTCCTGCCCATCTCTCCTCCCAGCGCGTCAATTTCCCGCACCAGATGTCCCTTGGATGTTCCTCCGATATTGGGGTTACAGGGCATCAGCGCAATGCTTTCCACACTGACCGTAAACATAATCGTCTCCAGTCCCAGCCTTGCACAGGCCAGAGCCGCCTCACAGCCGGCATGTCCGGCCCCTACAATGGCAACGTCATAATTTTCTTCTAATACACTCATTCCTGTCCCTATCCTTTCTATATTTTTCCTTTGTTTTACTTGCCTGTACAGAATTTGGAGAAAATTTCATTCACCAAATCCTCGCCCACAGATTCTCCGATAATACTGCCCAGCGCCTCATACGCATTCATCAAATCAATGGAGAAAAAGTCCTCTGGCATCTGCATCTGAATACTGTTTTCCACAAGTTCCAGGCTTCTTTTTGCCTCTTCCAGAGCCGCTTTGTGACGCACATTGGTAATATAAATCTCATCATTAAAGGACAGTTCCCCATCGAAAAACATGTCTTTCATCTGTTGTTCCAGAAGGTCAATTCCCTCTTCTTCTTTTGCTGAAATGGACACTACTGCATGCTTTGTTTTCTTTCTCAATATGTCCTCTGTGACCACCGGCTCAAGGTCTGCTTTATTCAAAATAACAATGGCGCGTTTGTCCTGCAGAAGCTCGAGAATTTCCCTGTCATTTTCATCTAACGGCACAGAAGAATCCACCACATACAGAATCAAATCCGCGTCTTTTGCATATTCAATGGCCTTTTTCACACCGATTTTTTCCACCACATCTTCTGTGCTGCGGATTCCCGCTGTGTCAATCATGCGAAGGGAAATGCCGTGCAGCACAATGCTTTCTTCCAGAATATCTCTGGTTGTGCCTGCGATATCCGTGACAATGGCCCTTTCTTCCCCCACCAATATATTTAAAAGAGAAGATTTTCCCGCATTGGGTTTCCCCAGAATTACGGTCTTAATTCCCTCTTTCATCAGTTTCCCTTCCCGTACCGTCTGCAGAAGCTGCTGCAGTCTTTCCTTGAGAAGTTCTATTTCTTTTCCCAACGTCTCTCCGTACCCGTCTATACTGATGTGTTCCGGGTCATCCAGGGCAGATTCAATATAGGCAATCTGATAAATAATCCTCTCTCGGATTTCCTGAATGGCCTTCTGAATGTTTCCCTTTAACTGCCCCAGGGAACTTTTCAGCGCATACTCGTTTTTGGCATTGATGACGTCAATGACGGCTTCCGCCTGGGACAAATCCATTCTGCCGTTTAAAAAGGCCCTTTTGGTAAACTCTCCCGGCTCCGCCGGTCTGGCCCCGTACTTCACCACGGTTTCCAGCACTCTTTTCATGGCCAGCACACCGCCATGGCAATCAATCTCCACGGTATCCTCTCCTGTATAACTTCTGGGACCGTCCATAACCATGACCAGAACTTCATCTATGGTTTCCTCCCCGTCACAGATAAAACCATAATTTATGGTGTGAGAAGACACCTCTTCTATCCTTTTCTTTCCACCTTTCGAGCGGTATACCTTACCGGCAATCTTCCGGCTGTCCGGCCCGCTCATACGGATAATTCCGATTCCTGACGCAGTCATGGCCGTAGCAACTGCTGCTATGGTATCTGTCATAAAATCCCTCCTAAAAAAATATTCCAGGCAAAAGCGCAGGGATAACCCTTCTTATTCACGCTTTCACCTAGAATAATGATGTTTTACTGTATGTTGTTATCTGTTTTTTAACTTTACTACCACATGACGGTAAGGTTCATTTCCTTCACTGTAAGTTTCCACATAACGGTTACCCTGCAGTGCAGAGTGAATAATTCTTCTCTCATATGGATTCATAGGCTCTAAAGATACAGTCTTTCTGGTCTTTCTTACCTTGTAGGCAATGCTTCTGGCAAGATTTTCCAGCGTTTCTTTTCTTCTGTTTCTGTAGTCTTCTGTATCCAGCTTCACACGGATATATCCCTGTCTGCCTTTGTTGACTACCAGACTTGTAAGGTACTGGAGTGAATCCAGAGTCTGTCCTCTCTTACCGATGAGGATTCCCATATCCTCTCCAACAAATTCAATATCCAGATTGCCTTCCGCTTCTTTGTACTGCATCTTAATTTCTACCGGAAGTTCCATGGCTTTAAATACTCCTGTAAGGAATTTCTCAGCTTCAGCCTTGATTTCCGCGATTTCTTCTTCGCTTCTTACCACTGCTTTTCTCTCTTCCCGTACACGTTCCGGCTCTTTAGCAGGCGCCTCTTCCTTCACAACAGTCTGTTTTTTCTCTTCTTTTACAGGAGTGTTTTTTACTTCTCTTTTTGTTTCCTTCTTTTCTTCTGTGGTTTTTACCGGGATTTCTTTTCTTTTCACTTTAATAATCGCCGGCTTTGTACCAAAGCCTAAAAATCCTGTCTTACCCTCAGAAATTACCTGAATCTCCAGATTTTCACTCGATGTTTCAAATTCAAGACTTGCCTTTGTAATCGCTTCGTCTACAGTTTTTGCGGAAAACTCTTTGAATTCCATCTTCTTTCCCCCTTACCTTATTTCTTTTTTCCTTTGTGCGCCTCATCAAACTGTGCCACCATGTTCGCCTTGGATGCCAGACTGCCCGGCTTTGTCTTCGGTACAGAGGTGCTGTAGCCTGATGTATTTTTCACAGAATTGCTCTTTTCTGTAATGGTCTTTCTTTTTGGCTCTTCAATATTACGAACACTCATCTTGGCCTGCTGACTGATGTTCTGGGTAGTAACCCCTCTCTTGGCACGCTTTTTATCCATTTTTTCTTTGTTTTTACGGATAAATTCGTCCATATCCATGTTATTCAAATGTCTGTTAATTACAACCTGCTGCACGCTTCGGATAACCGCACCTATAATCCAGTAAATACCAATACCAACCGGGAATGTGAAACAGATAAATGCTGTAAATAAAGGCATAATCATGTTCATGCTCTTCATAGTGGCTTCCATGGAAGACGCAGCTCCGTTGTCACTGGTGCTTGCTGCAGACGGCATTAACTTCATGTTCAGAACCTGGGTCGCCCATGCCAACACCGGAATCAGCACTGCTGCAAAAATCAACACATAGCTATGAGAATTCCATCCGGACTGAATCAGCGCCCATGGGTTGTCCGCAATGTTCAGACCCAGGAAATTCTGCATGGGATGCAGTTTATCTGCTGCCTGATTCAACACATCAGCAAAGCCCTGGAATTTATTTACATCTGCAAGCTGGTCCCACTGAGAGGGAGACAGTGCATATAAAAAGTCTACGACCTGATTGTTCGTTAACGTTCCTTCTAATGGCAGGTAGGCATTTTTAATGCCGTGTTCCTGTACAAAGTCCAGGATAATCTGAGAATATCCCTTTACCTCTGTAATATTTGCAACAGCTGCATCAAAGACATGTCTAATTCCGCCGATATATCCCGGAATCTTAATAATAACCTGATACAAAGCAAAGAAAATCGGCATCTGGATTAACATCTGCAGACAGCTTCCTGTTGGAGATACGCCATATTTTTCGTAAATGGCCATAGTCTCTTCCTGCATCTTCATCTGAGAAGCCTGATCTTTTTTTCCTCTGTATTTTTTCTGAATTTTCTGCAATTCAGGGGACATAACCGCATTCATTTTTGCAAATTTCTGCTGTTTTATCTGAAGCGGAGTCATAAAAGCATAGATAATCAGTGTAAAGATAATAATACACAGACCTAAATTATGCACTCCGATACTATAAATGCCGTTCATAAGCCAGCCCAGCACTTCTGCTACCC
Organism: Blautia sp. HCN-20427; assembly: GCF_037890365.1. Taxonomy (NCBI): domain Bacteria; kingdom Bacillati; phylum Bacillota; class Clostridia; order Lachnospirales; family Lachnospiraceae; genus Blautia; species Blautia sp. HCN-20427. The sequence continues at coordinate 36,114 of NZ_JBBKBX010000024.1, forward strand.
AGTTTACAATCGGCATGGTACTCTTAGTCAGTAACACACCCAAAACAGTTTCCTCCTTCTGTTTTTGTCACCCTTCTATTTTCTTTCGGTGCACTACGGCACCGGGTCATACCCTCCCTTTGAAAAGGGATTACATCTTAAAATTCTCCATGCTGCCAGAAGCCCCCCTTTGAGCGCTCCGTATTTTTCAACAGCCTCCAACCCATATTGCGAACAGGTGGGAATATAAGGGCAGCGTGTGCTTTTAAGCGGCGACAAATATTTCTGATATCCTTTAATCAAGATGATTAATATTTTTTTCATTCTCTTCACTTCTCATTATTTTGTGGAGTTTTCCCAAATGCAGCAAGGCACTCTGTAAAGAATGGAACCCCTGCTCTTTTCCACTTACTCTGACAATAACTACTATATCATATCCGCAGCAAAATTTTTCCTCATTCAGACGGTAACTCTCTCTGATTAATCGTGTCAAATGATGTCTTACTACACTATTTCCCACTTTCTTGCTTACAGATATACCAAGTCTGTTACGATTCAGCTGATTTTCCTTAATGTACATAACCAGATAACGATTCGCAAATGATGTTCCTCTTTTATAAACCAGCTGAAAATCTCTGTTCTTTTTTAATGATTCCGAATATTTCATACCCTATCCTTTACCGCAAAGAGAAGAAAAGACCACATGTCTGCGGTCTTATGCTGATAATTTTTTTCTTCCTTTTGCTCTTCTAGCAGCTAAAACTTTTCTTCCGCCAGCACTGCTCATTCTAGCTCTGAATCCGTGAACTTTGGAACGCTGTCTTTTCTTTGGCTGAAATGTCATTTTCATATTCAAGGCACCTCCCTTATATTAATGGACATCTTTCCGATATTGTTTAATTCAGATGTCACCTCTAGTTATGCATGATAAAACATCATTTCAATTATATTCATAAAGTCGGTGTTCGTCAAGCCTTTCTTTCTATTTCTGCGGTTTTTCTGGCATTTTTTCTGTGTATTTCTCTCTTTTTTCAGTTGTCCACATCTCTCCACTTCTTTTCCACAGACTTTTACGAATTTTTTCTTTTAACTAATTTTATCCATATTTTTATACACCGACTTATTCACATTTTTTAAGTTTACGTAAGTTTATCCACAAAATGTGGATAACTTGTGGATAACTCTCACCATATATTCACATACTCCTTTTCCAAAATCTTAAAAAGCCTTATTTTTCAACGGTTTTCGACATGTGGATTCTGTTTTTTACCTTATACACATTTTTCACATTGCAGGTTTTCCACAATCTTTTATTTTTAGACAATCCTCATTATCCACACATTTCTATCCACATACAAACATGCCCACATTTTGTCAATTTTTTCACACTCACCAGAATATTTCTTCCTATATTAATAGTATCCATACACTTATCCACATACCCACATCGTCTCCAATGCCGTAATTCTTCTATTTCTCTTCAACTTTTCATTGATAAAAACGGTTTTTTATTATATTATATAGATAATAATACTTTTTTTTGCCTATGATTGAATGAAGTAATCAGTCAATCATATATTTTTGTGTTTGAAAACCGGCATATAATACGATTTAGGAGAATTGAAAATGCACATAATTCAGGAAAAATGGTCAGAGATTCTAAATATGATTAAGGTCGAACATGATGTGTCCGATATTTCCTTTTCCACCTGGCTGAAGCCCTTAAAGGTTTATAAAGTAGAGGGAAATGTGGTCACTATCAACATTAATAACCAAAATATTGCTTTGGATTATATTAATAAGAAGTATCTCCTGCCTTTAAAAGTAGCGATTGCAGAAGCTACTGGGGAAAATTTTGAAATTTCTTTTATTCTGCCAGATGAAATTGAGGAAGAAATCAAGGAAAAAGCCGTGGCAAATCCCATTGACCACAACGAAAATATTGCAAAAGCCAACTTAAATCCCCGCTATACCTTCGACACCTTTGTGGTAGGAAACAACAACAAGATGGCACATGCCGCGTCCGTGGCCGTAGCGGAATCTCCGGGGGAATCCTACAATCCGCTGTTTATCTACGGAGGGGTTGGTCTTGGAAAAACCCACTTAATGCACTCCATTGCCCACTATGTTTTGCAGCAGAATTCCGACGCCAAAGTACTTTACGTCACCAGTGAATATTTTACCAACGAACTGATTGAATCTATTCGTAATGGTAATAATTCCACTATGTCCAAGTTCCGGGAAAAATATCGGAACATCGATGTTCTTCTCATTGACGATATTCAGTTTATTATAGGAAAGGAATCTACACAGGAAGAATTTTTCCACACGTTCAATGCGCTGCACAGTGCGAAAAAGCAGATTATCATATCCTCAGATAAGCCGCCAAAAGATATGGAAATCCTGGAAGATCGTCTCCGTTCCCGGTTTGAATGGGGCTTAATTGTAGATATTTCCTCTCCTGACTATGAAACCAGAATGGCGATTTTAAGGAAAAAGGAAGAACTGGACGGTTATCAGATAGACGATGCGGTCATCGAATACATTGCCAAAAATATAAAATCCAATATCCGTGAGCTTGAGGGCGCTTTAAACAAAATTATGGCCTACGCCAATCTGGAAAAAAGCGAAATCAATCTGCCTTTAGCTGAAAAAGTATTAAAAGATATTATTTCTCCTAATCAGAAGCGCATCGTTACCCCTGAACTTATCATTGATATTGTGGCAGAACACTTTGACTTATCTCCTGCTGACCTGACCGGCAACAAACGAAATTCCAAAGTCGTATTTCCACGGCAGATTGTGATGTACTTATGCCGTCATATGACAGAAGTCACACTGAAAAATATCGGTAAAGTCCTGGGAGGAAGGGACCATACCACAATTATGAATGGTATTAATAAAATCGAGGCGGAACTGGAAACCTCCGAATCCACCAAAGAAATTATTGATATTTTACAGAAGAAAATAAACCCCTCAAAATAACCTGAACTTTATCCACAACGTAAAGTGAATATCGTGTGAATTATATGTGGACAACTCTGTTGAAAAAATTTACGGTTTTTTACCCACATTTTTATCAACAGCCGTTACACTGGAACTTCAACATGGACCCACAAAGTTATCCATACACATAAAGCCCGTATTTTCACGGGTTTCGGGACTTATTCACATATTCACAGCCCCTACGGCGATTACTACGGATTTGTTATTCATTTATTTTTATATTTAACCACCTCACACAGAAAGGAAGTTATTCACACATGAAAATAATTTGCCCAAAATCTGAACTTCAAAAAAGTGTCAGCATTGTCATGAAAGCCGTACCAGGAAAAACAACTATGCCCATTCTGGAATGTATTCTTATTGATGCAGCAACCAATGACATCAAACTGACGGCTAATGATATGGAACTTGCCATCGAAACCCGTGTTCAGGGTATGGTTTTGGAAAAAGGTATCCTTGCACTGGATGCAAAAATCTTTTCCGAAATTGTCCGCAAGCTTCCGGATAATGATGTTACCATTGAAACAGATGAAAAATTAAATGCTACCATTACCTGTGAAAAAGCAAAATTCAATATTCCCGGAAAATCAGGAGAAGATTTTTCTTATTTACCTTTAATTGAAAAGAATGACTGTATACGGGTTTCACAGTTTACTTTAAAAGAAATTATCCGTCAGACTATCTTTTCTATTGCAGTAAATGAGAACAATAAGCTGATGACCGGAGAGCTTTTCCAGATTGAAAACAATATGCTGCGGGTAATTTCTCTGGACGGACACCGCATTTCTATCCGGAAAATCGGCTTGCAGGACGAATGTGAAAACCGTAAGGTGGTAGTTCCGGGAAAAACACTGAACGAAATCAGCAAGATTTTATCCGGAGAACTGGAAGATATGGTAGATATTTATCTGTCTGCCAACCACATTCTCTTTGAGTTTGATGACACAAAGGTGGTATCCCGCCTGATTGAAGGGGAGTATTTCAAGGTAGACCAGATGCTTTCCAGTGATTATGAAACAAAAGTAAAAATTAACAAAAAAGAATTTTTAGATTGTATTGACCGTGCCACTCTGTTTGTAAAAGAAGGGGATAAAAAACCGATTATCATTAACATTCAGGATGGACAGATGGAACTGCAGATTGATTCTCAGGTTGGTTCCATGAAAGAGGACATTGACATTGAAAAAGAGGGAAAAGACATTATGATTGGCTTTAACCCTAAGTTTTTGATTGACGCACTGAAGGTCATTGATGATGAGGAGGTCAGCATTTATCTGATGAATGCCAAGGCTCCGTGCTTTATCCGGGACGATAATCAGCAGTATATTTACCTGATTCTTCCGGTTAACTTCAATGCCGTGAGCAGATAAAAGGAGTACACATGGAAACTATTAAATTACGCGATGAATTTATTAAATTAGGTCAGGCTTTGAAAGCCGCAAACCTGGTGCAGGACGGGGTGGAAGCAAAATATGTCATTCAGGACGGAGAAGTTCTGGTAAATGGCGAAGTGGATACCAGAAGAGGACGCAAACTTTACGATGGAGACGTGCTTTCTTACCAGGGGCAGGAAGTAAAAATTATAAAATAGTTGGAAGCAGTAAGGGTGGCCTATGTATATCGAATCAATAGAGCTGAAGAATTACAGAAATTATGAAACGCTGTCGCTGAATTTTGATAAAGGAACCAATATTTTCTATGGGGACAATGCCCAGGGAAAGACCAATATTCTGGAAGCTGTCTATCTGTGCGGAACCACAAAATCTCACAGAGGCAGCAAGGACAGAGAGATGATAAAGTTTGACTCGGATGAATCCCATATCCGTATGTATGTGAACAAAAACGGGATTTCCCGGAGAATTGACATGCATCTGAAAAAGACAAAGGCCAAGGGAATTGCCATTGACGGGATTCCCATTAAAAAGGCCGGGGAGCTTTTTGGGATTCTGAATCTGGTGTTTTTCTCACCGGAGGACTTAAATATTATTAAAAACGGTCCCGGTGAACGCCGGAGGTTCATGGATTTGGAATTATGTCAACTTAATAAACTGTATCTGTCCAACCTTTCCAGCTATAATCGGATTTTGAATCAGAGAAATAAGCTGTTGAAGGATATTTCTTTTCAGCCGTCTCTTATGTCAACTTTGGAGGTCTGGGACGAGCAGATGGCAAGCTACGGCAGCGCAGTGATTGAGGGGCGGAAAGCCTTTTTAGATGAGATGAACGGCATTATTGAGGAAATACATAGCAAGATTACCGGCGGAAAGGAAAAAATTGAACTGATTTATGAGCCAAGTACAGACAGTGAACATTTTCTTTCAGAGCTTTCCGGAAATCGGGAAAAAGACTGCCGTTTTAAGATGACTTCTACAGGTCCCCACAGAGACGACCTGTGTGTAAAGATAAACGGTATGGACATCCGCAAATACGGTTCTCAGGGGCAGCAGCGGACAGCCGCGCTTTCTCTGAAGCTTTCTGAAATCTATATGGTGAAAAGAAAAATCAAGGATATGCCAATTCTTCTTTTGGATGATGTATTGTCCGAGTTGGATTCTAACAGGCAGAACTATCTTCTGAACAGTATCAGCCAGGTGCAAACGATGATAACCTGTACGGGACTGGACGATTTTATTGACAGAAGATTTCACATAAATAAGATATTTAAAGTGGTTGAGGGAAATGTTTATTGTCCGTAAACCGCCAAATCACCGGTGAATACCGGAAAACAGGAGGAAATGCATGAGTACAGAAATTAAGACAGAATACGGCGCGGACCAGATTCAGATTCTGGAAGGTCTGGAAGCCGTAAGAAAAAGACCAGGTATGTATATCGGCAGCACATCTTCAAGAGGACTTCACCATCTGGTTTATGAAATTGTAGATAATGCAGTAGACGAGGCTTTAGCAGGGTATTGTGATACTATCGATGTGTCTGTCAATGAAGATAACTCCATTACCGTTATTGATAACGGCAGGGGAATTCCGGTAGGCATCAACCATAAAGCAGGAATTCCGGCTGTTGAAGTTGTATTCACCATTCTTCACGCAGGAGGAAAATTCGGCGGCGGGGGATATAAGGTATCCGGCGGTCTTCACGGGGTAGGTGCGTCTGTTGTAAATGCGCTGTCTACCTGGCTGGAGGTTACCATTTACAATGAGGGAAAGGTTTACAGACAGCGGTATGAGCGGGGCAAAACCATGTACAGCCTGAAGGTGGTAGGAGAGTGTGAAAAGGAGAAAACCGGAACTATGGTTACCTTCCATCCGGACCCGGAAATTTTTGAGGAAACAGTATTTGACTTTAATATTTTGAAGCACCGTTTCCGTGAACTTGCGTTTCTGACAAAGGGATTGAAAATCATTGCCAGAGACAAGCGGGAGGAAGAAGAAATCCAGGCGGTTTTTCACTATGAAGGCGGTATCAAAGAGTTTATACAGTATCTGAACCGAAGTGCAACCCCTTTGTATGAGGATATTCTGTATTTTGAGGGCAACAAGGACGGCGTCATGGTAGAAGTGGCTATGCAGCACAACGATGCCTATACGGAAAACACTTACGGATTTGTAAACAACATTACCACGCCGGAAGGCGGAACTCATATTATGGGATTCCGTAATGCCATTACAAAGACCTTTAATGATTATGCAAGAAAAAACAAACTGTTAAAAGAGAGCGAGCAGAATCTCACCGGGGAGGATATTCGGGAGGGAATTACTGCCGTTATCAGTGTAAAAATCGAAGACCCGCAGTTTGAAGGACAGACTAAGCAGAAACTGGGCAACAGCGAAGCCAGAGGTGCAGTGGACAATGTGGTGAGCAGCCAGCTGGAAATTTATCTGGAACAGAATCCGTCCGTGGCAAAAATCATTGTGGAGAAATCTATTTTATCCCAGAGAGCCAGAGATGCGGCTAGAAAGGCCAGAGAACTGACCAGAAGAAAATCCGCGCTGGAGGGTATGTCTCTGCCCGGAAAACTGGCAGACTGCGTGGACAAAGACCCGAGCAAATGCGAAATCTATATTGTAGAGGGTGATTCCGCAGGCGGTTCTGCAAAGACTGCCAGAAGCCGTGCCACACAGGCTATTCTGCCTCTTAGAGGTAAGATTCTGAATGTGGAAAAAGCCCGCCTGGATAAGATTTATGCCAATGCGGAGATTAAGGCCATGATTACCGCTTTTGGAACGGGTATTCATGAGGATTTCGATATTTCCAAGCTTCGTTATCACAAGATTATCATTATGACGGATGCGGATGTGGACGGCGCTCATATTGCAACCTTGCTGCTGACGTTTTTGTACCGTTTTATGCCGGAACTGATTAAGCAGGGCTATGTGTACCTGGCGAAACCGCCTCTTTTCAAGCTGGAAAAGAATCGTAAGACTTACTATGCCTATACCGAGAAAGAGCAGGCAGATATTCTGTCTGAAATCGGTCTGGAGGGCTGCAGTATTCAGAGATACAAAGGACTTGGAGAGATGGACGCAGACCAGCTCTGGGAAACTACGATGGACCCGGAAAGACGTATTCTTATGCGTGTTGTCATGGATGAAGATTCCACCTCTGAGCTGGATTTGACCTTTACCACCCTGATGGGAGACAAGGTAGAGCCGAGACGCGAATTTATCGAAGAAAATGCGAAATATGCCAAGAATCTTGATATCTGATAACCCGGAACAATAAGGAGAAGCTAAATGGAAGAAAATATTTTTGACAAGGTTCAGGAAGTAGATTTACAGAAGAAAATGGAGGAATCCTACATTGAGTACGCCATGAGCGTTATTGCCTCCCGCGCCCTTCCTGACGTTCGAGACGGTCTGAAGCCGGTACAGAGAAGAATTCTCTATTCCATGATAGAATTGAACAACGGACCGGATAAACCACACAGAAAATGCGCCCGTATTGTCGGCGATACCATGGGTAAATATCACCCTCATGGAGACAGTTCTATCTACGGCGCATTGGTAAATATGGCACAGGACTGGTCTACCCGTTATCCGCTGGTAGACGGTCATGGAAACTTCGGCTCTGTGGACGGAGACGGTGCGGCGGCTATGCGTTATACAGAGGCACGTCTGAGCAAGATTTCCATGGAAATGCTGGCAGACATTAACAAGAATACCATTGACTTTGTGCCGAACTTTGACGGAACAGAGAAAGAACCTACGGTGCTGCCTTCCAGATACCCGAACCTTCTGGTAAACGGAACTTCCGGTATTGCAGTCGGTATGGCGGCGAACATTCCCCCTCACAACCTGCGGGAAGTGATTCAGGCCGTGGTGAAAATCATTGACAACCAGATTGAAGAGGGCAGAGAGACGGAGATAGAGGAAATTCTGTCCATTGTCAAGGGACCGGATTTTCCTACCGGTGCAACCATTCTGGGAACAAGAGGCATAGAAGAAGCTTATCGGACAGGAAGAGGAAAAATCAGAGTCCGTGCGGTAACGGATATTGAAACCATGCCAAACGGCAAGAGCCAGATTATTGTCACAGAACTGCCGTATATGGTAAATAAAGCCAGACTTATTGAAAAAATTGCAGAACTGGTAAGAGATAAGAAAATTGACGGTATTACGGATATCAATGACCATTCCAACAGGGAAGGTATGCGTATCTGTATTACCCTGCGAAGAGATGCCAATGCCAATGTCATTTTGAATCAGCTTTACAAGCACACACAGATGCAGGATACCTTTGGCGTAATTATGCTGGCGCTGGTAGGCAATACGCCTAAAGTTATGAGTCTTCTGGAAATGCTGAAACACTACCTGGCACATCAGGAAGAGGTTGTCACCAGAAGAACGCAGTATGATTTGAATAAGGCAGAGGCAAGAGCCCACATTGTATCCGGTCTTTTAAAGGCTCTGGATGTAATTGACGAGGTTATCCGCATTATCCGTGCATCTAAGACAAGAGTGGAAGCAAAGGAAACTCTGATGGAAACCTTTGAATTTTCCGACGTGCAGGCACAGGAAATTGTCAACATGCGTCTGTACCAGCTGACCGGCATGGAGCGTGAGCGTCTGGAAAAGGAATTTAACGAACTGCAGATGAAAATCAAGGAATTAAAGGCAATTCTGGCAGACAGAAACCTGCTGCTGAGAGTTATCCGGGAAGAAATTCTGACCATTGCAGACAAATACGGCGATGACAGAAGAACTTCTATCGGATATGATGAATTTGATATTTCCATGGAGGATTTGATTCCAAGAGAAAATACAGTCATTGCCATGACAAAACTGGGCTATATTAAGAGAATGACGGTAGACAATTTCCGCAGCCAGAACAGAGGCGGCAAGGGAATTAAGGGAATGTCCACCATTGATGACGATTATATTGAAGAACTGCTGATGACTACCACTCATCACTTCCTCATGTTCTTTACAAATGCGGGAAGAGTGTACCGTATCAAGGCTTATGAGATTCCTGAAGCCAGCCGTACGGCAAGGGGAACGGCAATTATCAACCTGCTGCAGTTACAGCCGGATGAAAAGATTAGCGCAGTTATTCCTATCCGGGAATTTAAGGCGGGAAGCTATCTCTTTATGGCGACTCGAAACGGTCTGGTGAAGAAGACTCCGATTGAAGAATATGCCAACGTGAGAAAAACAGGACTGGCAGCTATTTCTCTTCGGGAAGATGATGAACTGATTGAAGTGAAGTTTACAGACAACAAAAAGGATATTATCCTGGTAACCAAGTTCGGCCAGTGTATCTGCTTTCATGAAAATGATGTCCGAAGCACAGGAAGAGTTTCCATGGGTGTAAGAGGTATTAATCTCATTGAGGATGATGAGGTTATCGGTATGCAGCTTACCTGTCAGGGAGACTATCTGCTGATTGTATCGGAAAAAGGACTTGGAAAGAGAACATCCATAGGGGAATTTACCCGTCAGAACCGCGGCGGTAAAGGTGTGAAGTGCTATAAGATTACGGAGAAGACCGGAAATGTCATCGGAGTAAAAGCGGTAAACAGCGGCAATGAAATCATGATGATTACTACAGAGGGAATTATCATTCGTCTGGAATGTGACGGAATTTCTATTCTGGGAAGAATTACCTCCGGTGTGAAACTGATGGATTTAAAAGATGATATTACGGTTGCAAGTATTGCTAAGGTCAGAGAGAAAGAGGAAGAAACACCTGCAGAGGAAACAGAAGGGGAGACACCGGTGCAGGAATAGGAAGTTTCAGATATTGGAGAAGTTAGGAGAGTATACAGATGAGAAAAATAAGAGGGTTGGTATTGGGGACAGTTTTTTGTACTGCAATTCTGTTCGCAGGCTGCGGTACAAAGGTCAGCCATAAAACACCGGAAGCGGTAGTGAAATCTCTCATCAGCGCTTATCAGAATCAAGATGGGGAGGCGGTAAAAAAGTGCTTTGGTCTGGATTTGGATAAGAAGACAGATGACGCCGTGCAAAAAGAGATGAACTACAACATGAAGTATTTTGAAGCCCATGAGGCAGATAAAGTAAAATTTGAAAAAGCAGATACTCTTGGAACAGCAGATAAGAAAAAGCTGGTTTACGTCTGGTACAATTATGAGGTGGAGATAAAAAAAGAAATCCAGGAAGTCCCGGCGCTGTCCTTTTATTATGTGAAGGAGAAGGACAAGAAGTATTATGCAGTCCCGGCAAAAGATGTGACGGACGAGATGAGCCAGGCATCCAGGGAAAATTATCAGGAATTTGTGAAAACAGAGGACTACAAGAAATACGAAAAGGAATATGAGGCGTTTATCAGAAAAAATCCAAAGTACGAGAACAGTCTGCAGAATAAGTTTAAAGAATTGTCCAGATAGGGGAGAAAGACAGTGAAACGAATATTACTTATGGTGGCATACAACATTTTGCTGGTGCCCTTTATGTGGTTTAAATTGTGTTACTATGCAAGGCATGTAGAGAAGTATACAGAGGAAGAGCGTTATAAAATGCTTCGTTTTATTGACCGGCGCGCCATTAAGGGCGGACGGATTGTCATTGACATTCATGGACAGGACAATATTCCGAAAGAGGACGGCTTTATGCTTTTCCCGAATCACCAGGGACTGTTTGATGTGCTTGCCATTATGCAGGCCTGCCCCAGACCCTTTTCTGTGGTCATGAAGAAAGAAGTGCAGAACATTCCGTTCTTAAAGCAGGTATTTGCCTGTATGAAAGCCTATGCCATTGACCGGGAAGATGTAAGGCAGTCCATGAAGGTCATTCAGCAGGTGACAAAGGAAGTTATATCGGGAAGGAACTACCTGATATTTCCGGAAGGAACCAGGACCAAGGACCCCAACCATGTACATGAATTTAAAGGGGGAAGCTTTAAAAGCGCTACGAAAGCCAGATGTCCCATTGTTCCGGTGGCTCTGATTGACTCTTACAAGTCTTTTGACACGAAATCCATAGAGAAAATCAAGGTACAGGTTCATATTCTGCAACCTATGCTGTATGAAGAGTACAAGGATATGAAGACCGTGGAGATTGCCGCAGAAGTAAAACGGCGCATTGAAAAAGTCATTCAGGAGAATGAAGGAAAATAAAGAAAACAGGAAGGCGGAACCGCAGATTGTACACTGTGGTTTCGCTTTCCTGTTTTTAGCCGTTAATTTTTCGGAATTCACGGGGCGTAAATCCTGCTGCCTTTTTAAACATGGCAATGAAATGACTGGCATCGGAAAATCCTGTACGAATGGCAATTTCCTGTATCTCCAGGCTGTTGTCTGTCAACAGCAGTTCCTTAGCTTTATTAATGCGGCAGGCTGTCAGATATTCATAGGCAGAGCAGTCCAGAAAGCGGCGAAACAGACGGGAGAGATACTGTGGTGTGACATATACCTGTTGACTTAATTCCTGTATGGTCAGTTCTGAGGCATAATCTGTTTCAATTCTCTTTAACACAGGCTCCACATAACGTTTGTAAAGAACCTCTTTTTCCAAGTCTTTGGTGTATCCGCCATCTACGAAATGCATCAAAAGGCTGTAACAGTCTACAGAAAGGGATTTTGCATCTACAGGAAGAGTTTCAAATTTTCCCGCTATGCGGACAATTTCCTTTCGCAGAAGAGTTCCCAGTTCTTTTTCGACACAAATAATCTGCTGGTTGTCCAAAAGCCTGCCGATACTGCTTTCCAGAGTTCCGGTTAGAGTAAAAAAGCAGGTGTGCCATTCTTCCTTTGAAATGCTCTGATAAGAATGTCCCACAAAAGGGGCGATAAACAGCCCCTCTCCCGGATTCAGCGTGTAATGTTTTCCCTGAATATGTATTTGTCCCATACCCTGCTCGGTTTGCAGGTAATGAAAATGAGGATATCCCTTGGGACGGTTCATAGGCTCCTGATACCAGTCATATCCTATGGAATCAAACAGGAAAGGCTGTTTTACAGGGGTGTTTCTGAAATAAATAGGCATAAGAATCTCCTGTTTCAAAATGTTATATTATTTAGCTAAACATATCATACAACAAAAGCCTTATCAATGGTACAATAAAGTTATAATTACGCACGATTCAAGGAGGAAATGAGATGAACAGATTCGATTATTCCATGGTGAAAAATCCGGAATATTTTAAAGACAACTGTATGCCGGCACATTCCAGCCACAGATATTATTCCTCAGCCGAGGCTATGATGCAGCAGGAGGAAAGCTTTAAGTATAGCCTGAACGGGTCATGGAAGTTCCACTATGCAAAGAATTATGAAAGCACGGTGCAGGGATTTGAAAAAGAAGAATACTGCTGTCTGTCCTGGGACGATATCCGTGTTCCTGCGCATATTCAGATGGAAGGTTATGATGTGCCTCAGTATGCCAATGTGCAGTATCCATGGGAAGGAAGAGAAGAGATTAAGCCGGGAGAAATTCCCACCCATTTTAATCCGGTGGCCAGCTATGTAAAATATTTTGAAGTACCGGAAAGCATGAAGGGCAAAAAAATCTTTATCTCTTTCCAGGGAGCGGAGAGCGGACTGGCTCTTTGGCTGAACGGTTCTTTTGTAGGATACAGTGAGGACAGTTTTACACCGTCAGAATTTGATCTGACACCGTTTATGAAAGAAGGCAGAAATAAGCTGGCAGCTCAGGTATTTAAGTGGACCAGCAGCAGCTGGTGCGAGGACCAGGACTTTTTCCGTTTTTCCGGTATTTACAGAGATGTGTATTTATTCACAGTGCCGGAAGTACATGTAGAAGATTTAAGAGTCAGAACATTCTTAAATGATACTTATACAGCGGCAGATTTGGAAGTGAAAATCAAAGCATCTAAAGAAGGACGTGTGCGCCTGACTCTGTCAAAGGACGGGAAAGCTGTGCAGACTTTGGAAGAAGAAATGCAGCAGGAAACAATTCTTCATATGAATGTGGAAAAACCAGAACTCTGGAGTGCGGAGACACCGGTACTTTATGATTTGCTTCTGGAGGTTTGGAATACAGATGGAGAGTTGGAAGAGATGATTCCTCAGAAAGTGGGATTCCGGCATTTTGAGATGAAAGACAATCTTATGATGCTTAACGGAAAGAGAATAGTCTTTAAGGGTGTAAACCGCCACGAATTCAGTTCTCTTACAGGACGTCATGCTGCAAGGGAAGATGTTGTAAAAGATATTGTCACCATGAAACAAAATAACATTAACGCCATCAGAACCAGTCATTATCCAAATGATACTATGGTTTATGATTTGTGTGATGAATACGGACTTTATATGATTGCAGAAAACAATCTGGAAAGCCATGGTTCCTGGGATACTGTTCAGGAGGGAAGCGGGGAATATGACGGCGTAGTGCCCTGTGACAGACCGGAATGGCTTTCTATGATGCTGGACCGCGTAAATTCTATGTACCAGAGAGATAAAAACCATCCAAGTATCCTCATCTGGTCTTGTGGAAACGAATCCTTTGGTGGAAAAGATATTTATGAGATGTCCCAGTTCTACAGAAAGGAAGACCCCACTCGTCTGGTGCACTATGAAGGGGTTATGCATGACAGGCGTTACAATGATACCAGCGATATGGAAAGCCAGATGTACACCACAGTGGAAGACATCAAAGCTTTTCTGGAAAAAGACAGAAGCAAGCCGTTTATCTGTTGCGAATATACACACGCTATGGGAAATTCCTGTGGGGCCATGCACAAATATACAGATTTGACAGATACGGAACCTTTGTATCAGGGCGGTTTTATCTGGGATTATATTGACCAGTCTATTGACAAGAAAGACCGCTATGGCAGGGAATACCAGGCCTATGGCGGAGATTTTGATGAGCATCCATGCGATTATAATTTCAGCGGAAATGGTATTGTTTATGGCAAGGACAGAAATCCTTCCCCGAAAATGCAGGAGGTCAAATTCAACTATCAGAATATCACTGCACAGGTAGACAAGGAGTCTGTTAAGGTTATCAATAAAAATCTGTTTGTAAACACAGATACTTTCCAATGTACCGTTATGCTCAAAAAAGATGGAAAGCAAATTTTGGAAGTGCCTATGGAAACCCATACAGAGCCTTTAAGTGAGGATATCTATGTCCTTCCGGTACCGGTACAGACCTTGCCGGGAGAGTATACGGTCACAGTTTCCTTTACTCTGAAAGAAGATACACTCTGGGCCAAGAGGGGACATGAAGTGGCTTTCGGTGAAGCGGTTTATAAAGTAGAGGGAGAAGCGGAATCCCACAGAGGCGAGATGAACATTATCCGCAGCATTCACAATTTCGGTGTCAGGGGAGAAAACTTTGAAGTGATGTTTTCCTACTTAAATGGAGGTCTGGTTTCTTACCGTTATGGAGGCGTGGAAATGATTAAAATGATTCCAAAGCCTAATTTCTGGAGAACCCCAACGGATAATGACGAAGGAAGTTTAATGCCTGCCCGCTATGGACAGTGGAAACTGGCCAGCCTGTATTTGTCTCACAAGAGACCTTCAGAGGGACGTTACCCGGATAGTAAAATGCCGGAAATTGAAGTAAAAGAAGATTATGCACAGATAACTTATACCTATTTCATGCCAACTACACCGGAAGCGGAATGTCAGCTTTCCTATAAGGTATATGCAGATGGCTATATTGAAACTGCATTAACCTATGACCCGGTCAAAGAACTGGGTGATATGCCGGAATTTGGCGTAATATTTAAGCTTGACGCGGATTACGACCATGTTTCCTGGTACGGTATGGGACCGAAAGAGACTTATGAGGACAGAAGAAGAGGCGCAAAACTGGGCATTTATGAAAATAAGGTGCAGGATAATATGGCTTTATACTTAAATCCACAGGAATGCGGCAATAAAACAGGGGTTCGCTGGGCTTCTGTAACAGATAAGAAGGGAAGGGGCATGCTCTTCACCGGTGACAGTATGAATTTCTCTGCGCTTCCGTACACACCGCATGAAATGGAAAATGCCAGACATGATTTTGAATTGCCGCAGGTACATTATACGGTGGTAAGAGTATCCAAACAGCAGATGGGCGTAGGCGGAGATGACAGCTGGGGCGCTAAGACACATGAAGAATATCTGCTGAATGTCAGCGAAAAGATGGAATTTAAGTTTGGATTCAAGGGAATCTGATAGGAGTATTTATGAAAAAAGACGTTCAGTTCGGAAAAATGATTCACGGGGGTGATTATAATCCGGAACAATGGCTGGATTTCCCGGAAATACTGGAAAAAGATATTGCATATTTTAAAAAAGCAGGAATTAACGAAGTATCACTGGGCATTTTTTCCTGGGCCGTTTTGGAACCTCATGAGGGGGAGTTTCATTTTGCATGGATGCAGGAAATTATTAATCGGTTATATGAAAATGATATTTCTGTGATTTTGGCCACACCTTCCGGCGCCCGGCCAAAGTGGATGGCAGATAAATATCCGGAAGTGCTGCGGGTAGAGGCAGACCGTCACAGAAATCTGTTCGGGGGAAGGCATAATCACTGCTATACCTCCCCCGTATACAGGGAAAAGGTCAGAATCATCAATACAAAGCTGGCACAACAGTTTGGAAATCATCCGGGAGTCATAGCCTGGCATATTTCCAATGAGTACGGAGGAGAATGTCACTGCCCTCTGTGTCAGGAAGAGTTTCGCAAGTGGCTGAAGGAAAAATATAAAACGGTTGAAAACTTAAACAAAGCTTGGGCAACTACTTTCTGGAGTCATATATATCAGGATTTTTCACAGATAGAAAGTCCGTCTGACAGGGGAGAATCTGCCCTGCACGGACTAAATCTGGATTGGAAGCGTTTTGTCACGGACAGAACCGTTGATTTCACAGAACATGAAATTCAGGCTATCCGGGACGCAGGTTCCAATAAGCCAACCACAGTAAATATGATGTATGATTACCAGGGGCTGAATTACCATAAATTTAAAGATACTGTGGACTTTATTTCCTGGGACAATTATCCCCAGTGGCATAAAAAAGCAGAATATCTTACTGCTATGGACAGTGGTATGCAGCATGATATTATGAGGAGTATTCAGAAGAAACCTTTTCTCCTTATGGAAAGTTGTCCCTCTGCAACCAACTGGCAGCCGGTTAGTAAGCTGAAAAAACCGGGTATGCTTCATGCGGCATCTATGCAGGCTGTGGCACATGGCTCGGATGGCGTATTGTATTTCCAGCTTCGCCAGAGCAGAGGTTCCAGCGAAAAGTTTCACGGAGCAGTCATTGACCATTATGGGGGAGAGGATACCCGTGTATTTAGAGAAGTGACAGAAGTAGGAGACAGTCTGGCAAAGATAAAGGAAATTGCAGGCTGTAATACCTATGCAAAAGTGGCTGTTGTATATGACTGGGAGAGCCGCTGGGCCATGGAAAATGCCCAGGGACCGCGAAATCAGGGATTGTATTATAAAGAAACGGTAGAAAAATCGTATAGTGCGTTCCGCAAACTGGGACTGGATGTAGATGTAATAGATATGGAGCAGGAACTAGAGGGTTATGAAATTGTAGCTGCACCTATGCTTTATATGTTCCGCGCAGGATTTGAGGAGAAAGTCCGCAGGTTTACAGAAAATGGAGGCCGGTTTATTATGACATACTGGTCCGGCATTGTGGATTCCACGGACTTATGTTTTCTGGAAGGAACCCCGCATGGGTTAATGGATGTTATGGGAGTGCGCAGCATGGAAATTGACGGGCTCTATGACTGGGAATCCAACCGAGCCGTATTCTGCAATCCGGGAAAACAGCCTGCAGAGGCTGTAAATATGCAGCAGGAATACCAATGCACACACCTCTGTGAATTGGTAAAGCTTCAGGGAGCAAAAGCACATTTTGTATATGGAGAAGATTTTTATAAGGGAATGCCTGTATTGACAGAAAATCACTATGGAAAAGGCAACGCATACTATATTTGTGCCGATATGGAACAGCAGTTTTATGACGACTTGTACAGAAAGATTGTAAAGGAATGTAACATTCCTCTCTTTATGGAAGATATTCCTGTGGAAATTGAAATCAGCAGCAGAGAGAATGAAAAAGCTGTTTATATTTTCATACAGAATTTTTCAGACAAGGATATAGAACTCCCACTTTCAACAGAAATGTACACGTCCTGGGGCGAAAAATATAGAGGAACCCTGCATAAATTCGGTACAGTGATATTAAAAAAAGAAAAAGAAATAAAAAAGTAAAAAAAAAGTAAAAAAGTGATTGACAGATAAGCGTCTGGTAAGGTATAATCAATTTTGCTCACATAGAGCAGGCAAATTGAATAAATTACTTATTCAGGCGTTGGAGAAATACTCAAGTGGCTGAAGAGGCGCCCCTGCTAAGGGTGTAGACGGTTCGCGCCGTGCGAGGGTTCAAATCCCTCTTTCTCCGCTGGCAGCTCTGCTGTCACAAAAAAAGTTTTGGAAAGTTGTTGACAAGCGATTGAAGATATGATAATCTATAAAAGTTGCTGTGAGCGACAAAGAAACTTTGAAAGACGACTTCGGTCGATAAAAAAGTTTTAAAAAGTTCTTGACAAAGCGATGCA
>NZ_JBBKBX010000025.1:0-49432 GCF_037890365.1 Blautia sp. HCN-20427
ATGAAAAAGGATTGACAAAACGAAAACAGGTGCTATAATAAATTACGTTATTTGCATATTGTGCCAATGGAAGGGTGCAGGAAAGCGGCGAAATGCCCACCGAAGGAGTAATACTCTCAGGGGTCTTTTACAAGACGAGACTGTATCTGGATGGCTCTCTGGAGAATCCCATTTATGGGTGCCGAAGGTGTAAGCAGACGGAAATCCGGCTGTGAATCTCTCAGGCAAAAGGACAGTGAAGTTTTTACAGTTGTTTTTGTGCTTCAAAAACAGCTGTGCACAAACGCATTTGCGCTTAAACTGAACTTGAAAAGAGGCTGTCACAGGACGCAGGACTTAAAAATGCCATTTGGTATTTCTAAGATGCAGATTGTGACAGCCCTGTTTTTTTCCAACAATATGCTCTCAATCTAAACAAAGGGAGATAGAAAAATGGAAATGGTAGCATCTGTTGTAGAAGTGGTGAACAAATTTTTGTGGGATTATGCGCTTTTAATCCTGCTTCTTGGAACCGGAATTATTTATTCCTTCAGTCTGAAATTTATTCAGATACGGAAGTTCGGCGCGGGAATGAAGAAAATGTTCGGCGGCTTTTCTCTTCATGGGAAAAGCAGTGAAAACGGTCTCAGTTCCTTTCAGGCTCTGGCGACAGCCATTGCAGCGCAGGTAGGTACGGGAAATATTGCCGGCGCAGCCACGGCCATTGCTTCCGGAGGACCGGGTGCAATTTTCTGGATGTGGGTCAGCGCATTCTTTGGTATGGCCACCATTTATGCGGAGGCCGTTATGGCGCAGCACACCAGAGTAAAAGAAAACGGCGTCATTGTAGGCGGTCCGGTGTACTACATAAAATATATTTTTAAAGGAAAATTCGGCAAATTCCTGGCAGGCTTTTTCTCAGTAGCCATCATTCTGGCACTGGGATTCATGGGAAATATGGTACAGTCCAACTCCATTGGAAGTTCTTTTTATAATGCTTTTGGTGTAAAACCCATGGTTGTAGGTGTTGTGATTGCCCTGGTAGCAGCGTTTATTTTTATCGGCGGAATTAATCGAATTGCAAGAGTGACGGAAAAAGTGGTTCCGTTAATGGCTCTGATTTATATTGTGGGCTGTCTGATTATTCTCTTTATGAATCTGGAAGGCACAGGCAGAGCTTTTCATGACATTTTTGTGGCAGCCTTTGACCCCAAAGCAGTTCTTGGAGGTGCGGCGGGTGTTACCGTACAGAAAGCCATGCGTTTCGGTGTGGCAAGAGGTCTGTTTTCCAATGAAGCTGGTATGGGTTCCACGCCTCACGCCCATGCAACTGCAGATGTAAAGCACCCGGGTGACCAGGGAATTATTGCCATGATGGGTGTGTTTATTGATACTTTTGTTATTTTGACGCTGACAGCGCTGGTAATTCTGTCCACAGGCGCTCTTGCAAGCGGAGAGACGGCAGCCGCACTGGCACAGGTAGCTTTTGATTCTGCGTTTGGTTCTTTCGGAGAAGTTTTCATAGCGATTTGTATGCTGTTCTTTGCCTTTACGACCATTATCGGCTGGTACTATTTCGGAGAGGTGAATGTGCGTCACCTGCTTGGCAAAAAAGCCGTAAAGGTCTATGCTCTCCTGGTGGTTGTCTGTGTACTGGTTGGTTCCGGACTGAAAGTAGATTTGGTATGGAATATGTCTGATATGTTTAACGGACTTATGGTGATTCCAAACCTGATTGCAATTTTGGCCTCTATTAAGGTAGTTAAGCGCCTGAGTAAAGAGCACGAAAATTTGTAAAAAGTTTTGAAAATATGTGCTGGAAACAGTTGAAAAATTTCCCGATTTGCTTTATTCTATAATCTGTCGCAAAAACAGACACCATATTTATAGAAGGCTCAGGGAGGAAACAAAAGATGTGTGAAAAAACCGTGTGCTTTCAGCACATAGACGAAATAAAGGAATTTGTAAATGCAGCGTGCCGCTGTGATTTTGATATTGATATTATCAGTGACCGTCTGACTATTGACGCAAAGTCCATTTTAGGTGTGTTAAGCCTGGAATACAATAAAGAACTGTGCGTCAGATATGAACAGCAGGATTCAGAATTTGAAAATGTTCTGGGTAAATTTGCAGTCGCATAGATAAAATTTGTTTTATAGAAAGATAGTAGTTGAATAATTTGCTCCAAAATTGTATAATTAGATTGATAAAAGCAGCCAAACAGTAGTCGTTGACTGCTTTTTATCATGCCAGGCTTAATATGATTCAGACAGTACGAAGGGAGAAAGCATGAAAAAGAAAATTGCGTATTTGTTAACTGCAAGTATGCTGCTTTCCGGTGTTATGCCCGTTTATGGAACACCGTCAGACGGAGATATGAATTCGGAAAATCAGACATACACAGAAAATGTTGAAAACACAGAACCTGCAGAAAATACAGAAAGTGCAGAAGCCACAGAAAATACAGAATATGCAGAAGACACAGAAAACACACAAGTTTTGGAAACGGAAGGCACCTCTGAACATGAGAAAGACACACAAGAGGATACAGCAGAAGGGATAAAGAATATCCGTACAGCCAAAGTAGAAAAGGGCAATACAGTGAAGGTAGTTCTTGCGTCAGCATTTCCTGTACCAAAGGAACAGAGCTTTGAAGTTTGTTTAAGAAAGGAAGGCGGAGATGAGAGGAAGGATACCCTCTATTTGCCGGGAACAGGAGAAGAAAATAGTGAAGTCAAGGACAGCAGCATTACCTTTCATGATATAGAAGTGGGAGAGTATACTCTTGAAGTCAGCGGCAATAAATACGAAACCTATTCGCAGAGTTTTCAGGTAAAGGAACTGACAGATTATACAGTGCCGATTACAACAGGCTGGATGGGAAACTATGCGTATAACGGTGATGTACATCCGGGGGTTCTTCGCGTGGGAGATGCAGATGGAAATGGAAAACTTACAGACGAAGATGCAGATGCAATTATTCAGGGAATAGAGGATAAAACGGCAGCAGATAACCTGGACTTAAACAGCGACGGAAAAGTTGACATGGTGGATTTACAGTATTTTGCAGTAAATTCCAGGGATGAAAGAGAAAGACAGGCCAGTATTGAAGAAAGCGTTTCTCCGTCTGCTGTAACCATTCAGGTGGATGAGAGCAAGGTTCAGGTAGAAGGAAACCTGGAATCACTCTTAACAGGAGAAGGAAATGGGATTGTATTAAAACCCGCCCAGGGAAATCTTTCAAAAGAAAATCCTGTTAAAATTGATTTCCCTGTATCAGACGGAAAAACTGCAGTTGTGATGGGCGGAATGTCTATTGCAGGAAACACAGACAATCTGCTGACGGCCGGAGGCATTGAGGTGGAATTGGAAGACGGCAGTACGATGTGGATAGATATATCGGGAGAACAGACCGCCAAAGCCAGAGCAGCCGCACCTCAGGCTGTGTGGGAAAATGGTGTTTTGGTTGTGGACTTTAAAGGTCAGGTTGCAGTCAAAAAGGTAACAATTGTAATAGAAGGAACCAAGAAGAATAATAATCTGGCAGAAATCTCAAAGGTGGAGTTTTTAAACAACATGGAAAACCGTATTCCGGCGCCAACCATGGATATTCCGCAAGGATTAAAGGCAGAAGCAGGAAGCGCAAGCTTTATTCTTAACTGGGATACCGCAAAAAACATTACAGGATATGAAGTAAAGATTTCAGACGGAAACGCAACAGAAGTAAGAAAAACAGCGTCTACTAAAATGCAGGTTACTTCCTTCCAAAATGAAGATTTGGTAAATAAGAAAGAATATAAGGTCAGTGTACAGTCTGTAAATGGGGAGTGGAAGAGCGGATACAGTGAGGAAATAACAGTTGTACCGTTTACCACAGCAAAGCCGGAAGCACCGGACAATCTTTCTCTGAAAGGCGGATATCGCTTTATCAGTGCGTCATGGAAGAAGATGAAGGACACGGACAGTTATAATCTCTATTATAAAAAAGAAAGTGACATAGAATTTACAAAAATTGAAAATATTACGGCAAATAGCTTCCAGATAGCAAATTTGGAAGATAAAACCAAGTACGAGGTATTTGTGCGGGGTGTCAATGAAAACGGAGAAGGACCGGACTCTCTTCATTCCGCTGCCAAAACAGTGAGCATTCTTCCGGCGCAGATGCCCCAATATATGCTTTTGAACCAATCTCAGGGAGAAAAAAAATTAACGTCTCATATTAAGAAGATTTCTTATGACCCAAGAGAAAAGCGAAGCATGGAGGAAAGTCCTCTGGATGAAGGAAATGCAGGTTCCGCACTGGGGATTGCAGATGATTTCTATGGTTCCTACTATACCGTAGATGACTGGGACGATGGAGCGGCATATCCGGGCAGTGATAAAGGCTTTACTGTGGAACTGGATAATACATATCACATAGGCTATATTGCAGTTGCGCAGGCCATTGAAAATCCAGAATTATCAGGAGTGACCGTATATGCAGATGGAAAAGAGGTACAGGGAATTTCTTTTGTAACCAGAAGCGATGAAAGCGGAAGAAAGTATTATTTGATTAAGCTGCCTTTAGATGGCGTAGAAGCACAGACATTCCGCATATGTCTTAGAAATCTTAACACAAAATCCGTAAATGTAGCGGAAGTGCGTTTTTATGAATATGACAGTCTCGAAAAAGAAGTTATGGAGTTGTATGCGGATGACCTTCATACAGAGTTAAAGGATAACGTGACGAATGAAATGCTGAAAAAACTCCAGGAACGTCTTGATACCAAGAAAAACGAAGAATACCATCTTGAGAAAGACACGATTCAAAAGGAGCTGGACACAGCAAAAGCTATTTTTGCGGAAAAGGATTTAAAGGATACAGTAGAAATTAATACAAACATTACAGCGGCAAAGGATGGCCAGTTGGGCTTTGGCGGTTTGAATTCATGGCAGCCATTAGGTGTATCAGCCGGGGCAGGAGAGGATGTTGTTGTATATGTAGGAAGTAATAAAGGAAAGACCGGTGATACTACAGACCTTACTTTAGTGGCAACTCAATATCATGCAGAATACAGCAGTTTTGTGCAGGAAAGCCAGAGGCTGAAAGTGGGAAGAAATGAAATTTCACTGAAAAGTCTGCAAAGTATTGATACAGAGGCAGGAGGCTCTCTCTACATTTCCTATAAAGGAAATAATCAGAACGACAAATATGCAGTGCGAGTAAGCGGCGGTGTGAAAATTCCTGTTTTAAATCTCTACGAAGTGAAGGACACACAGGAGCGTTTAAAATATACAGAACAATATGTGGAAGAATTGGAACAAACGGTGGGAAACCTGGAAAAGATACATGAGCAGGAGCACCAGAATAATAAGAACGAGTCTCTGCAGTATGACTATGATGAAGAGAACTGTATTGCAGGAGCTACCGAAATTATGATGGACTCCATGATGTATTCTGTTTCATCCAAACAGATATTAGCAGGATTAGGCAATGGAAGCACGGAGGAAAAGGCACAGAAGCTTCTGACATCTATTGATGCAATGGAGCAGATGATGCATCTTTTCTATCAGCACAAGGGATTAAACGAAAATGCGCCGCAGGCTGTAAACAGAACACCTTCCCAGCATTTGAATATTCGTTACCAGAGAATGTTCGCAGGGGCCTTTATGTATGCCGGAGGCAACCATATTGGTATCGGATGGAATGAAGTGAAAGGACTGGCCGGAGGTGTGCCAGTGCAGACAGACGATAACGGAGCTTATAAGAGCGGTCAGCTTTTTGGATGGGGCATTGCCCATGAAATCGGACATAATATTAACCAGTCCAGCTATGCCATTGCTGAAATTACAAACAATTACTTTGCACAGCTTTCCGGTTTAAAAGAGGACAAAAACGAGTCTGTTCGGTTTAAGTATCCGGATGTCTATGAAAAGGTTACATCAGGAAATACAGGAAGGTCTGCAGATGGTTCTGTACAGCTGGCTATGTACTGGCAGCTGCATCTGGCTTATGACAGAGGCTATAATTATCAGGTATATGATAATTATGAGGAACAGTTGAAAAACTTATTCTATGCAAGAGTGGATACTTATGCCAGAAACACACAGGCGGCACCTATGCCTGGGAATATTC
The DNA here is from genome assembly GCF_037890365.1 of Blautia sp. HCN-20427. NCBI lineage: Bacteria > Bacillati > Bacillota > Clostridia > Lachnospirales > Lachnospiraceae > Blautia > Blautia sp. HCN-20427. The sequence goes on from NZ_JBBKBX010000025.1 coordinate 6,095, forward strand.
CTCTTACTTTAGGAAGTGACCCGGAACAGAATATTGTAAGACTTGCCAGTGCAGCGGCACAGAAGGATTTGACTGATTTCTTTGTTCGCTGGGGTATTGTGCCGGATGAAACATCTGTACAGTATATCGGACAGTTTGAACCGGAAGACAGAGCAATCTATTATGTCAACGATGATGCCCGCGTTTACGAGATGGAAAAAGGAAGCACAGCAGGAACCATTAAAGGAATGGAGGTTGTTTCGGGGGCAAAGGCAGAGGTCGATGCTTCCAGAAAAAATGAGGTTCATATTACACTGGGAAGCAGCGCAGACGAAGATGTTATTTTAGGTTATGAAATTACCCGCTGCATGACTGCAAACGGAAAGACTGTAAAAGAGGTTGTGGGATTTACGACAGATAAACAGTATACGGATGTGGTAACTGCTGTTAATAACAGGGTGATTACCTATGAAATTACTGCGGTGGATAAATTTATGAACCGTTCTGCGTCTGAAAAACTGGAGCCTTTGAAAATACAGCACGACGGAATTTACGATAAAGAAGCGTGGGAAGTAAGCTTGGCAGGTATTACACCGGAAGAAACAGAAACAGAAGAAGCCGATGAAAATACCCCGTGTGCTCCAAAGGAAAAAGACGGAACAGAAAAAATTGTGGATTCCAAAGCCGATACGGTATTTACAGGACAGTTGGGAAAAGACCAAAACGAAATTATTTTGAATTTCCATAAGAATTTAGAGGTATCAGGTATTCGATATACTGCCGGGGATAAAGCAAAGCAGAGTGAAAAAATTGAAAACTATCAAATTCAGGTAAGCCAAGATAACCAGACCTGGACAACCGTTGCAGAAGGAAAATTTGATACAGAGAAGAACTCACAGCAGATTTATTTCACAAATGGTAAAGATTCATGGGTTTGCACATATGATGCAGCTTATGTAAAAGTTATCGTAAAGGATGAGGAAGGAAAATCAATTTCTGTTGGGGAAATTGACCTTATAGGTCCAAGTGGAGATAATGTGGAATTCGGAGATTTATCAGATAAGACAACCGTGGGAATTTTAAAAGAAGACTACGTTTATGATAAAAACGGAGATAAAATTCCGGCAAACTCTCTGGTATTTATAGGAGAATATAAAGGAAACCCTGCATATAATGTGGTTATGCTTTATGATGAAAACGGAAATATCGTAGGAGGAGTCGGCGAAGACGGAGCACTGAGGGCCGAACAGATTATTCTAGCAGATGTTCCAGAGCATGGTGAACTGGGAGAAACCAGCGATGGAAAATGGGTATATTGGATAGAGCCTGAAAATCTGGACAGCAATAAGATTCCTAAGAATGTAAGAGCAGAGCTCTACAGAGTGGATAATGCATTGACAAATGAAGGACAGCGTCTGGTAAGTGACAGTATGTTCTATACAATGCCGGAAGAACTGCCTCAGATTAGCATTAAGTAAAGGAGATTACTGTGGGTAAAAGAATAAAAACATTGATATGTGCGCTGGCAATATGCCTTGTTGCTTTTTCTGTGCCAGTGTACGCAGAAGGAAAAGAACTGTCCTTAGTCCTGCCTTTAGAGGCAGGACAGGGATTTACATCCCTGAAATTCAGTGTGCAGGTGAATAATGTTTCAGAGGACGCAAAAGTATCTGTAGATTTCAGTAAAAGCCTTCCGGAAAAAACAATTGCTAAAACAACTTATAATAAAGGAATTTTAACGGTCTATTTAGCCGGAGGAGATGAACTGTTCCCGCAGTCATCTTTGGAAATTGGAGAACTTACAGTAGAAAATGATGAAAATAAAGGGGAAAATCTGTTTGTGGAATTGCTGCCTGAAACCGTTGAAATCGTAAACAGTGGATATAACGTTGTAGATGATGTTGATGCAGTAAGAGATGAAATTAAACTAACAGGAAGCGGGGCCGAGAAACCGGAAGAGGAAAATCCAGAAGAACCGGAAGAACCAGAGGCAGAGAAAGCGGATTTTGAGGAATTAAAAAAACTCCTTGAGGAATTAAAAGGGCTGAATGCTCAAGACTATACGCAGGAAAGCTGGAATACTCTTTCTGCTTTAATGGAAAAGGCGGCAGAACTTTTGGAAAGTAAAACAGCGACTACAGAACAGGTGAAGGATATGGTAAGCCAGCTAAAGGAAGCGAAAGAGAAGCTGCAGGTAGATACTCCGGACAGCGATAACACAGAACAGGCAAAACAAGAGCTTCAGGGTGTTTTAGATGAGTTGGATAAATTGCTTTCTTCTGATTATACAGCCGAAAGCTGGAATCAGCTGTATGCACTTATGGAAGAAGCAAGAGGGCTGATAGAAAAGGGCGCGTCAAAAGAAGAATATGATGCAATGACTGCCAAACTTCGCGAGACATCCGGTAAGCTGGTGAAGACGGAGCCTGAATTTGAAAAGACATCTGATGATGAAGATTCTCAGAAAAATTTAATTTCAGGTGAAGCTATAGAATCTAAGAATAAAATAAAGAATGTCCTCACAGGAGACAATTCTCCGATTGCTGCGCTGGCATTGGCAGGAGTGGGAAGTATCGCGATTGTGGTAACGCTTTTTTATAAAAAAATGCAAAAGAAATAGAAATAATGGTGTTTACAAATATTTCTGAATGTGATAGCATGAAACATATATGTAAACACAGTGACAAAGAGAGTACATGTATGTTTCGTTTTACAGAGAGGCTTTCGTATGCTGAGAGAAAGCGAATGAGGATATGTGGAAGATGGCTTTTGAGAGGCGCACCGAAGTATGAGAGCATACCAAGGCTGCGACAGGTTCCGCCTGTTATAGCGGTAAGGTATGAATGTACCTGGTGAGGTCTGTGCCGCGAGGCAGAGACGAACAGAAGTGGTAACACGGGTAAATAGGACTCGTCTTCTTTGGAAACAGAGAAGACGGGTTTTTTTGCTTTCGGACAGAAGCTTTATACTGCGCCAATTATGAGCCGAACCCTTAGAACAGGAGGAAGAAAAAGTGGATAAAAAGAAATATTATATTACAACAGCCATTGCCTATACTTCAGGCAAACCTCATATCGGAAATACTTATGAGGCGGTTTTGGCGGACAGTATTGCCAGATTTAAAAGACAGCAGGGGTATGATGTATTTTTCCAGACAGGAACAGATGAACACGGACAGAAAATCGAATTAAAGGCAGCAGAAGCCGGCGTGACCTGCAAAGAATTTGTGGACAATGTGGCAGGGGAAATCAAGAGCATTTGGGACTTGATGAACACTTCCTATGACAAGTTTATCCGTACTACAGATGAAGACCACGAAAAACAGGTACAGAAGATTTTCAAAAAACTGTATGACCAGGGTGATATTTACAAAGGATACTATGAAGGTATGTATTGTACACCATGCGAGTCTTTCTTTACGGAATCCCAGCTGGTAGACGGCAAATGTCCGGACTGCGGACGTCCGGTGACACCTGCAAAAGAAGAGGCTTACTTCTTCAGAATGAGTAAATATGCACAGCGTTTGATTGACCACATCAACACCCATCCGGAATTCATTCAGCCGGTATCCAGAAAGAATGAAATGATGAACAATTTCCTTCTGCCGGGACTGCAGGATTTGTGTGTATCCAGAACTTCCTTTAAGTGGGGAATTCCGGTAGATTTCGACCCGAAACATGTGGTTTATGTGTGGCTGGACGCTCTGACTAACTATATTACAGGAATTGGCTATGACTGTGACGGAGAAAGCACGGAGCAGTTTAAGAAAGACTGGCCGGCAGACCTGCACTTAATCGGAAAAGACATCATCCGTTTCCATACCATTTACTGGCCGATTTTCCTTATGGCCCTGGATTTGCCGCTGCCAAAACAGGTATTCGGACATCCGTGGCTTTTACAGGGTGACGGAAAAATGAGCAAATCCAAGGGAAATGTGATTTACGCAGACCAGCTGGTAGATTTCTTCGGCGTGGACGCAGTTCGCTACTTTGTACTTCACGAAATGCCCTTTGAAAACGACGGGGTAATTACCTGGGAATTAATGGTAGAACGTCTGAACTCTGAACTGGCTAATACCCTGGGAAATCTGGTAAACAGAACGATTTCCATGTCCAACAAATATTTTGGCGGGGAAGTACGCAACACCAAGGTCTGCGAACCGGTAGACGAAGAGCTGAAAGCCGTTGTACTGGAAACAAAAGCGAAAGTAGCGGCAAAAATGGAAGAACTTCGTGTGGCAGACGCTATTACGGAAATCTTTACTCTGTTCAAGCGCTGCAACAAATATATTGATGAAACCATGCCATGGGCGCTGGCTAAGGATGAAGAAAAGAAAGACCGTCTGGCTACCGTACTGTATAATCTGGTAGAGGGTATCTGTATCGGCGCTTCCCTTTTGGAATCCTTTATGCCGGAAACCACAGAGAAGATTCTGGCACAGTTAAATGCCCAGAAGAGAACTTACGAAGAGCTGGATACATTTGGATTGTATCCGTCAGGAAATAAGGTAACAGAAAAGCCGGAAATCCTGTTTGCACGTCTGGACGTGAAAGAAGTTCTGGAAAAAGTGGAAGAGATGAGAGCCAAAGAAGCTGCCAAAGACGCACCAGAGGAAGCCAAAGACGAAGCGCCGGTCATTGACATTGAGGCAAAAGAAGAGGTTACTTTTGATGACTTTATGAAAATGCAGTTCCAGGTAGGAGAAATCATTGCATGCGAAGAGGTGAAGAAGTCTAAAAAGCTGCTGTGCTCTCAGGTGAAAATCGGAAGCCAGGTGAGACAGATTGTATCCGGTATTAAGGCACATTATAAGCCGGAGGATATGGTTGGAAAGAAGGTTATGGTTCTGGTGAACTTGAAACCGGCTAAGCTGGCTGGTATTTTGTCAGAGGGCATGATTCTCTGTGCAGAAGGACTGGACGGAGAACTGGCACTGATGACACCGGATAAAGAAATGCCGGCAGGGGCGGAAATCTGCTAGTCTACTGTATCAGGAAAGGATATGCCTGGCATACGGCCATTGAATTGCAGGCTGTAGATGGACTTAAAACATCTCAAGATCCCGATGCCTCTAAGCTGATTGCTAAGTTGGTACAGGCGGGAATTCTTGAGCCCGTATCCGGTTATGGAAAAGGCAGGGGCTGTTTCGGCAGCCCCTGTCCCTTTTATGGCTATAGAGAATTATTCCATTCTTCCGATATCATATACACTTCTGACACGGAGTTTTTCCGGTTCGCCTCTTAAGATTTTGACTCTTCTCGAGCCGCCATTCATATCAAAATAATTATCTTCCAGAACCAAATCTTCGTTTTCATTGAGAATTTCCACACTCTTTGCGTAAGTATCAGCCTGAACGATAATTTCATCACCTTCTACCCTCATTTGCAGATTTGGATTCTCATAGCAGAAATATTTCGGGTAGGAGAAAATAACAGTTCCGAAAGAGATTACAGTGTCGTTTTCCACAGCTTCATAGCTGACATACTGATGGAAAACGTCTGCTTCCGGCAGCAGTACCTTATCCATCCACAGAGCGGAGAAAGGTGAAACACATACGTCTGTTTTTCCCTCGCGGACCACAGAAGCGTCGGCATTTCGCAATGCCCAGCGCACGGTGAGTTTTTTCTCCTCAAAGGTTTCGTTGGTTACATTCAAGCGAATGGACTTTTCAAAAGTAAAGTGCTGGCGGTTCATATCTGCGCTGGCGGTCATCCAGTTTTGCTCTTCGCAGGAAATCATCACCGGTGCAAAGAAGCGTTTTGCATAATAATGCAGGGCTTTCCAGCGTCCATAATAATCAATGGAAGACCAGGAAGTTACAGGCCAGCAGTCGTTTAACTGCCAGTATACGGCGCCCATACATCTGCCCCGATTTCTGCGGAAATGTTCTACACCGTAGCGGATACCATCTGCCTGAAGAAGCTGGGAAGCATAAATCAGGGAGGAGAAGTCATAAGGGTATTTGTAAGTTTGCTGCAGATATCCCATGATTTTTCCGTTTGCCGCATTGTTTCTCTGATGTTTTTCCATGACATAGGAGAAAATATTCCAATCCTGCGGGTCGTCACTGATGCCTTCTTCTATGGTTTTCAGAGAAGGGAATGCCTGGAAACCAAATTCAGAGAGATAACGGAAGAAATATTTCCGGTACTCGGAAAACGGCTTGTTTCCATGCCATACCTGCCAGAAATGCACATCTCCCCGGTTCGGATCCTGTGGTTCCTCGAAAGAGCCGCCTGAGGAAGGGCTTGATGGCCAGTAAAAGGTTTCCGGATCGTATTTTTTCAGCACCTGAGGGATAATGCGTTCATACATAAAGAGGTAATCGCGTACCTCAGAGGGTTTGGATACCCATTCCCCATCTTTTACAAAGGATTCCATTTCATTATTTCCGCACCAGAGGCCAAGGCTTGCATGGTGGCGGAGACGTTTGATATTGTCGATAAATTCCTGTGTAATATTGGCTTCAAATTCCGGTGTCAGTTCGTAAACAGAGCAGGCAAACATAAAGTCTTCCCACACAATCAGTCCCAATTCATCACATAAATCGTAAAATTCATCATCCGGATAGTATCCGCCGCCCCATACACGGATACTGTTAAAGTTGGCCAGTTTGGCATCCATAAGAAGCTGACGCCGTTTGGCGGAATTGATTTTTCCAAGGAGGTGTTCTTCTGGGATATAGTCCGCACCCATGGCAAATACTTTCACGCCGTTCACCACATGCGCAAAGGTTTCGCCCCATTCGTCCTTTTCTACACACATGGTCAGAGTACGCAGACCGATTCTGCGTTCCCAGGTATCTACCAAATCCGTTCTGGCATAAAGTTCCAGCTTAACGGTGTAAAGCGGCTGTGCGCCCAAACCGTTTGGAAACCAGAGCATAGGGGAAAGGATTTCCATCTGTGTTGGATTACCCGAGAGCGTCTGGGATTCTCCATTTGGGTCTGTTACCGTTACACTATAGGTAAAATCTTCATTTGCAGTGCTGTTCAGACATTCCAGGGAAAGTTCTTTCTCTGGCTGATGGGGCAGGAGGAAAGAAGGGGCAAAGTGCAGAGTGACTTTGTTTTCTTCGTGTTTTTGTGTGACATATACAGAGTCAATGCGCGCCTTTTTCACACCTACAAGGGTAACGTCACGGAAAATGCCCGCATCCGGCAAATGAGCGCCCCAGTCCCAGCCATACATATAATGTGCTTTTCGGATATGGCTGAATCCCTCCCAGGCGTCCTCAGAGCCGCGGGTAGCACACTGAGCAAAGGCTTCGTCGGCAGCCTTTAAGGGAGAATGCAGAACCACTTTTAACTGATTTTTTTCCCGTAAAAGCAGAGAAGTAACGTCAAATTCCCAGGTACGGTGCATGTTGGCTGTCTGTCCTAAAAGGATATCATTGAAATAAACATCACTGATGGTATCAATGCCGTCAAAGCGCAGAATGCAAGCATCTTCCTCTAAAAGTTCCGGCAGAGGAGAAAAGGTGCAGGTATAGGTATAGTCTTCATCAATGACATCTCTCACTACATCCTCGTTGCCTTTCCAGTAAGGGTCCGGGATTTGGCCGTTATCTGCCAGCACAGTGTAGACGCTGGTCGGAATGGTGGCAGGGAAAGGTGTGGCGCAATTGTTTTTGTGTAAAAACCAGTTCTGATTTAATGATTGTTTTATCATAGTTTTCCTCCGATGATTTCATATATAGTGATTTTAACTACAGTATTTAACCCATGGTAACTTCTGCATATACATCTGTTTTGTCTGGCTTGAATGGAATTACATTGCCTTCGACAGCAACATCGTCAACCAAAAGTGTGCAAACACCCTTCTGTACATGTTGCGGATTGCGGATGGTAATGTGGTAATGGACCCCTCTGTATATACGATTCACAGTGAAATCACCGAAATCTTCTGGTACACAGGGGTCAATGCGCAGACCTTTCAGAGTAGGCTGAATACCGATAATATATTGTGAAACATTGACAAAGGTCCAGGCTGCGGTGCCGGTGAGCCAGCTGTTCTTGGCTTCACCGAAGCGAGGTGCATCTTTTCCGGCTATCATTTGGGAGTATACATAAGGCTCTGTCCGGTGGATTTCACTGATATCTTCCAGAAATGCGGGGCAAATCTTTCTGTATACGTCAAAGGCACGGTTTCCGTGTCCGAGAATGGCCTCGGAGATAGAAACCCATGGATTGTTATGGCAGAAGATACCTGCATTTTCCTTATATCCCGGCGGATAAGAGGAAATTTCCCCCAAATTCAAATGATAGTGTGTATAAGGCGGCTGTAGAATGGTAATGCCATACTTGGTATCCAGTAACTTCTCGGTGGATTTCAGAGCCTGCTCGGCAATTCCTTCTTCAATACCTACACCGGAAAGCGGCAGGAAACCCTGAGGTTCAATGAAAATTTTTCCTTCTTCACACTCTGCTGAACCAATCTTATCTCCATTGGCATCATAAGCCCGCAGGAACCATTTGCCGTCCCAGCCGTCTTTTAAGATGGCATCGTAAACTTTTGATACCTCGCTTTGAGCATGCTCAGTTTCTGCTGTATTCCCAACCAGACGGCACAGTTCAGCGTATTCGCGGCCGTACTTGACGAACATACCTGCAATAAAAACAGATTCTGCGACAGGTCCCTCGCTTGGGCCGAAGGTCTGGAATGATTCTCCGGGGTGCTCTGAATAACAGTTCAGATTCAGACAGTCGTTCCAGTCTGCGCGTCCGATAAGAGGAAGTCCATGTGGGCCTTTGTGAGAAACAATAAATTCAAAGGAACGTTTCAGGTGTTCCATAAGAGGTACGGCAGTTTCTTCCCGATTGTTGAAAGGTACCATTTCTTCCAGGATAGAAGTATCCCCGGTTTCGCGAATATAAGCGGAAACTGCAGCAATGAGCCATAGTGGGTCATCGTTAAATCCACTTCCGATATCAGAATTTCCTTTTTTTGTCAATGGCTGGTACTGGTGATAGGCGCTCCCGTCTTCAAACTGTGTGGAGGCAATATCAATAATTCTGATACGGGCGCGTTCCGGAATCAAATGCACAAAGCCAAGAAGGTCTTGACAGGAGTCACGGAAGCCCATACCGCGCCCAATTCCGGATTCATAATAAGAAGCAGAACGTGACATGTTAAAGGTTACCATGCACTGGTACTGATTCCAGATATTTACCATACGGTTTACCTTTTCGTTTTTCGTAGTAATCTGGAAACGAGATAAAAGTTCAGTCCAGTAGTTTTTCAGCGCTGCAAAAGCCTGGTCAACGCTTTGCTTGGAAGCATATTTTTCCAGAAGAATTTCAGCTGGTTTTTTATTTATAATGTTGGCTGTTTCCCACTTTTCTTCTTTGAGATTTTCGGCATAGCCCAAAACAAAAATAAAGGTTTTGTTTTCCCCTGGTTTGAGACAAAGGTCAATCTGATGAGAAGCAATGGGATACCAGCCGCTGGCTACAGAATCCGTTAATTGTCCGGCAGCAATGGCAGCAGGTCTTTCGGCGCTTCCGTAAACGCCCAGAAGAGCGTCTCTGCTGGTCTCAAAGTGATTTATGGGTGCGTTTACACTGTAAAAGGCATAGTGATTACGGCGTTCTCTGTATTCTGTTTTGTGATAGATGACGGAATCTTTTATCTCCACTTCGCCGGTGCTCAGATTTCGCTGGAAGTTTCGAGAATCGTCATCTGCATTCCACAGACACCATTCTACATAAGAGAAAAGACTCAAACTCTTTTCTTCTTCGGAATTATTCGTTAAGGTAATTTTCTGGATTTCGCAGGAATCTTTTAAAGGAACAAAAGTTAAAAGGTTTACTGCAATTTGGTTTTTACTGCTTTTGAAAATGCTGTAGCCCATACCGTGGCGGCATTCATAAGTATCCAGAGGGGTTTTGGAAGGCTGCCAGCCGGGATTCCATATTGTATTTTCGTCCTTAATGTAGAAATAATGTCCATTGGTGTCATAAGGAATATTGTTGTAACGGTAACGGGTCATGCGGAGAAGTTTGGCGTCTTTATAGAAGCAATAACCTCCGCAAGTGTTGGAAATTAAAGAGAAAAAATTATCAGAACCGAGATAATTAATCCATGGAAGAGGTGTATCCGGCTGTTGGATGACATATTCTCTGGATAAATCATCAAAAAAACCATATTTCATAATAAGAGACCTCCTGAATATATAAGGGATTTCAAGAAAACGATTTAGTAATCTCATCTCATATAATCAGTCAGTATGTATAGAAAAATAGGAATAACTTTAAAATACAAGGCAATTATACCAAAAGAAACAGAAAAAAACAAGACGAATATATGAAAAAACAAAAAATGCAATGAAATTTACGAAACTGTTTCGTTAGCTGTAAAAAGAATAAAAGAAAAATATACAAAAAATATGCTTTATTCATGAAAAGATATGATATTATTATGTGGTAAATATACAAAAAAATCAAAATCACGAAAATAGTATTGCGAAAACATTGGAGATTATGGAAAATATGTTGCAAGAAAACGATTTAGTAAATGCTCAGATTTATACATGTTGTCCGAGGACAAAAAAGAAACGGAGGCGCAGAAAGATGGAAGAAAGCATTTCTCTAAAGGATATAGCCAGAATGTGCAATGTTTCTGTTTCTACAGTCAGCAAAGCCATGAACGACAGACCGGATATCAGCAGTTCCAAGAAAGAGGAGATTCGCAGAATTGCAAAAGAAATGAATTACATTCCCAATTATATGGCTTCTACTCTAAAGAGCAAGCATACACGAAATATTGGTGTACTGCTATCGGAGCAGACGGGTCAGGGACTTTTGCATGAGCATTTCGCCAGAATTCTCAACAGCTTTAAGGTTACTGTGGAAGAGAGGGGATATGTTATGACATTTTTAAATGCCAGCAATTCTCCAAATCGTCTTTCTTATATGGAGCAGTGCAAGTATATGCGGTTTGATGGGATTTTTATTCTTTGTGCAGACTATCAGTTGGATGAGGTCAGAGAAATTCTGGATTCAGATATGCCGGTGGTAGTGGTAGATAATACACTTCCAAAGCATGTGAATATTGCATCGAACCAGTACGGGGATATGCGCAGACTGATACAGTTTGTTTATGACAGAGGACATCGAAAAATTGCTTATATTCATGGACAGAATAGCGAAGTTACCAGAGGGCGTCTGGAAGCCTATATGAGTTTTATGAAGGAACATAAACTTTCAGTACGCAGAGAATATGTGTATACATGTCCTTACAGAGATACAGAGCGTTCCGTTTCTTTAACGAAAACGTTGTTGTCTGTACCAGACAAACCAAGTTGTATTCTTTATCCGGATGATTTAGCAGCAGTTGCCGGAATGAATGCAATCCAGGAAATGGGACTTAGGGTACCGGAAGACATATCTGTAGTTGGATATGACGGTCTGAGTCTGACATCTTTTGTAAGACCAAGAATTGCAACAATTCATCAGGATACGGTATCCATGGGGATTCAGGCAGGGAATAAATTAATTAACCGTATTGAATTTCCTGAAGAAAAATTGCGGGCAGAGACTGTTGTGGTAGACGGCATGGTAGAGCCGGGAGAGTCTGTCACTGTATGGAAAAATATTGGTTAAAAAAACCAGGTAAAGCCATCTAAGATTATAGTCTGCAGGAGAGTCTGCGGGTTATAGATATAAGTTATTTTATCATTAAGGAGGACTATGGTATGAGAAATCGCAGTAAAATAATCAGTATCTTATTAGCAACGGCAATGGCAGGAAGCATGTTGGCAGGATGTGGCGGAGGAAATAATGAAGAAAACAACTCTGGATCCAGTGAAAGCAGCAGCGAACAGGCATCTGAGAGCAAAGAAAAAGATACTTCAGTATTAGCAGAAGGCTCTGATAATGAACTTACTTATAAAGGAGAGCTTTCTCTGATGCACTATTCCACTTCAGAAGAATCAGAAGGGAATGGTGGTTCCGACGGATTCCGTTCTGTAATTGCTCAGTGGGAAAAAGGTCATTCAGATATTACTTTAAACCAGAGTGTACTTTCTAATGATGATTATAAAACACAGATTGCTACTCAGGCAGCGGCAGATGATCTTCCGGATATTTTCTTACTGCAGGGAATGAATACAAAGACGTGGGCAGAGCAGGGACTGATTCTGGATATGACAGATATCATTAAAGAATCTCCTTATTATGATTCCTACAATACTGATTTCTTTACTCCGTTTACGACAGACGGAAAAACATACGGACTTCCTGTACTGACTACGGGTACCTGTACAGTGGTTATGTATGATAAACAGGCATGGAAAGACGCTGGATATGACAGTTTCCCGGATAATTGGGAAGATGTAAAGAAAGCGGATGAATATTTTAAAGATAATGGTTATTCTGAAACCATCGCGTTTGGTAATGGAGGAAAATGGCAAATTAACTCCTGTTTCCTTTCCGTTATAGGCGATAGATATACAGGTGGTGACTGGTTCCAGTCTTTGGTTGATAAGGGAGGCGCTTCTTTTACGGACCAGCAGTTTGTAGATGCATTGACCTTTACACAGGATATTTTTGAATCAGGAGTCTTTAATGAAGACTTTAATGCTATCGGAAACGAAGACGCCAGAGAATATTATATTTCTGGTGATGCACCTGCTTATATCTGTGGTAACTGGGACGTAAGCTATATTCAGGCTACACTTAAAGAGGAAGATCCGGAATTATATGAAAATACAGGATTTGCAGTGCTTCCTCAGCCGGAAGGAGCAACAGGTTCTACAGGAACACAGAATATCGGACTGGGCTATGCAGTTGCTATTAATTCAAAAGTTGCAGATGACCCGGATAAACTGGCAGCAGCTATTGATTTTGCAGAATACGTAACAGGACCTGCCTTTGCTAAGTATGTAGGAGAAAATTATGCACTTCAGGGATTAACAAAAGCAGATGTGGATTTAAGTGGATTTGATCAATTCACACAAGATTTTTATAACTATTCTTATACAGATACAGAAACCTGCGAAATTTATGATTCTTATATTAACAGTGCTGTTTGGGAAGTTTTGAATACAGAGGTACAGAGCATGTTAAATGGGGATACTACACCAGAAGAGGTTGCTAAAAAGACACAGGAAGCATATACCAAAAATTATTAAAGAATTTTGTGAACAGAGGGGCCGCAGAAATTGGCCCCTTTTTAGGAAAAGAGGAGGAGGCGCTTTATGTTATCGAGAAAACCAAAGCCCCAGGTAATTATTGGATATTTAATAGTCCCTTTACTTTTATATGTATTTGCAGTATTTGTCCCTTTGCTGGCATCTTTATTTTACAGCTTATTTGAGTGGAAGGGCGGACCAAATAAAACATTTATTGGAATTGAAAACTATATCACATTATTGAAAGATTCTACTTTCTGGAATGCCTTTGGACATAATATCTATCTGGTTGTACTGTGCGTAATTGGACAGGTTGGAATTGCTTTTGTTTTTGTTATGATTATCAGCACCAGATTTGTAAAAATGAAAGGAATGCACAGAACCTTTGGATTTTTTCCAAGCACAGTATCAGCGGTTGCGGTAGGTTTTATTTGGACCATGATTTATGATAACAGACGAGGTATCCTAAACTGGTTTCTGGAAGTTATCGGACAGGAAGATAAGAAGCAGGTATGGCTTAACAATCCTGATATTGTTATGACGTTGGTAGCAATTCCGCTGATTTGGCAGTTTATTGGATATTATATGGTGATTCTCCTTTCAGCTACCTCAGCTATTGACAAGGAAATTCTGGAGTCTGCGGAATTAGATGGGGCCAGTGCAGTACAGAGAGCTCTTTATGTGGTAATTCCTATGATTAAAAATACTATTGCTGTATGTATTGTGCTCTGTGTATCCGGTAATATGAAAGCCTTTGATAATATTTACGTTATGACAGCCGGCGGTCCTGGTGATGCATCTATGGTTATGGCGATGTATGGTTACTCAGTATCCTTCAAACAACAGAATATGGGATACGGAAGTGCGATTTCTGTTGGTATCTTTGTGCTGGGAATGTTAGTGATTGGACTTATGCAGCTTTTCCAGAGAGCAGTTAACAGGGAAAAGGAGTGATAGAAAATGAGTGGAAAGAGTTATGGTATGACAACAGGCAAACGGATTGGTAATGGAGTAAAGTCAGGTATTCTGAATCTGATTATGCTGATTTTTTCTCTCTCCTGTATTTTTCCTCTGGTATGGATGTTATATTCGTCCCTGAAAGTAAAGAGAGAATTTAATAGAGATATTATAGGGCTTCCTTCCAATCCGACACTTGAAAATTTTGTAAAGGTGTTGACAAACCCGGATTATCACATTGGGGATTCTATTCTGAATAGTGTGAGAACTACCGTAATTTCCGTGTTTTTTATTGTGTTATTTGGATTTATCATGGGATATTTTCTTGCCAGAATCAAATTCAAAGGAAGTAAAATCATCTGGATTATGCTTCTAATGGGAATGTTGATTCCTGTACATTCTTTGCTAGTGCCTATTTATGTTGTATTTAATAAAACCGGATTATCAAACCAGTGGTTTACCCTGATAATTCCTTATGTGGCCTTTGGACTTCCTATATCGGTATTTCTGTGTCAGGGATTTATTAAAGAGATTCCAACCGCATTGGAAGAGGCAGCGGCGATTGACGGCTGTTCTTTCTCGGGTACACTGTTTAAAGTTATTATGCCTATTTGTAAGCCAATTATGATTACGGTTGCAATTCTTCAGACCTTTAGCTGTTGGAATGAGTTTTCCTTTGCATTGGTACTGATTAAGGATACAGCATTGCAGACGGTACCTCTGGCCATGACACAGTTTACCGGACAGTTCTCTTCCGACTATCCGAAGATTATGGCGGCTATGTTGATTACTATGGCACCGATTGTTATTTTATATTTTGCATTCAGCAAACAGATTATTAAAGGAATGGTTGCAGGTGCGGTGAAAGGTTAAGAAAAGCAATGGAAAAACAGATAGTAATAGAAGAAAACGGTATACATATTGTATTTGAAATTGAAGAGGACGGGAATTTTAAATTACTCCACTTTTCTGCACTTCCTTTTCAAGCGGAAAAGATAACAGAGGCGACGAAAGAGGCAGGATTTAATTTCATAGAAATGAACCTTTACGGATTTGACCGTCCTCATGAGAGACATGGAAACAAGTACATTGTGACTTCCCATGGTTTCCGAATGAAATATGTGTCTCACACAGACGAGAGAAATGAAAAGGGACGTGTTTTAAAATTCATTACCTCAGATGAGGAGACCAAGATGCAGGTGGAATCCGTATGGCAGTTCTATGACGGAATTCCCATCGTCCGTATGCAGCACACAGTAGAAAATCAGGGAGAGGAAGTACAGACTCTGGATTATATTTCTACGTTCAATTACATGGGGATTGAAAAAGAAGGTGCAAAAAGACAGGATGAAAAACTGCTTTTGAAGCTGCCTCATAATGGCTGGCAGCGAGAGATGAACTGGAAAGATTATACGTTAAAGGATTTGGGAATGGAACTGGTTCAGCCAAAAGAGATTCAGCGCTCTTCCAATCATTTCCATGTAAGCAATACGGGAAACTGGTCTTCTAAAGAGTTTTTGCCTATGGCCTATCTGGAAAATCAGGAAACGGGTTCTTCTTTGTACTGGCAGATTGAAAACAATGGTTCCTGGCATTGGGAAATCGGCGACCAGAACGGACATTTATATCTGGCTCTGGGCGGACCAAATGAATTGTATTCCCATTGGTTTAAAAATCTGAAGCCGGGCGAATCCTTTATTACGGTACCGGCAGCAGTGGGAGTGTCTCTGGACGGATTTGACGGTTCTATGGCAGAATTGACGAAATATCGGAGAATTATCCGCAGAAAGAACCAGGACAATGAGACTTGTAAAATTATTTTTAATGATTATATGAACTGCCTTTTTGCTGACCCCACAACAGAAAAGGAAATTCCGCTCATAGACGAAGCAGCAAAAGCGGGCTGTGAATATTTCTGTATTGATGCGGGCTGGTATGCCAAAGGATTTTGGTGGGATGCAGTAGGTGAGTGGGAAGAAAGCAGAGAGCGTTTTCCAAATGGTCTGAAAGAAGTTACAGACTATATCCGTTCCAAAGGAATGATACCGGGTATCTGGCTGGAACCGGAGGTTATGGGAATTAACTGCGAACTGGCAAAAAAATTGCCGGACACCTGGTTCTTTGTAAGACACGGAAAACGTATTTATGACAGAAGCCGTTATCAACTGGATTACAGGAATTCAGAAGTACGTGAATATATGACGTCTGTTGTGGATCGTCTGATTCAGGAATATGGAATCGGCTATATTAAGATGGATTATAACATAGAGCCGGGAATCGGAACAGAATATGCTGCGGAAAGTCCGGGAGAGGGTATGCTGGCGCATGAGCGGGCATATCTGCAGTGGCTGGACGGTCTGTTTGAAAAATATCCGGAACTGGTAATTGAAAACTGTTCCAGCGGAGGGCTGCGTATTGATTATGCAATGCTTTCCAGGTACAGCATACAATCCACCTCAGACGAGGAAGATTACCGATACTACGCTACTATTGCAGCCAATTCACCTAGCGGACTGACGCCTGAACAGAGTGCGGTATGGTCTTATCCGCTGCCGGAGGGGGACAGAGAAGCTACTGTCTTTAATATGGTAAATGCTATGCTTTTAAGGATTCATCAGAGCGGACGTCTGGATAAAATTTCCAAGGAGGAAAAGGCTCTCGTAAAAGAGGGACTGGATTGTTACAAGTCCATACGCGGGGATATTAAGAACGCGCTTCCTTTCTGGCCTTTGGGGCTGTCTGCATTTGATGATGAATGGGTGGCTCTTGGACTTCGGACAGAAGAGAAGATATATCTTTCTGTGTGGAGAAGAAGCGGAAATATGCCATGTGTTTCGATTCCGATTCCGGAAGGAAAGGGAAAAGCAGCAAAAGTTGTCTGCCGTTATCCTTCCTTTAATACAAACGCATGTGAATGGAATCGGGCAGCTGGAACGTTGAGCGTGAACTTTGAAAGAGAAAATATGGCGCGATTTTATGAAATAAAGTTATGTGAAGAAAATTGAAATAAGGGCAGGAGGGTGGTAATTAGTACCTTCCTGTCCTTTATTTTTGAAACGGAGGAATGGTATATGACCGAAAAAGAAATCAAAGCATTGCTTGCAGATATGACATTAAAAGAAAAAATAGGACAGCTTACACAGTTAGATGCCAGTTGTTTTAATGATGAAGGCCCGGTAACAGGTGCGGAGACAGAACTGGGAATTCCGGCAGAAGATTTTCCCTATGCAGGAAGTGTCTTAGGAGTAATCGGCGCACGGCAGGTGGAAAAACTGCAGAAAATGTGTATGGAAAAACAGCCGCATCACATCCCGGTGTTGTTTATGGCAGATATTATCAATGGATATAAGACAATCTTTCCTATTCCGCTGGCGCTTGGCTGTTCTTTTGATACAGAGGAAGTCAAAAAGGTGGGAGATATTATGGCACAGGAATCTGCAGCAGCAGGTCTGCATGTGACATTTGCGCCGATGGTAGATTTAGTTCGAGATGCCAGATGGGGAAGAGTTATGGAATCTACGGGAGAAGACCCATACCTGAATGCACAGATGGCAGCGGCTATGGTAAAAGGAATCCAGGGAGAAGCAGCCGATTATGAAGACCATCTGGGGGCATGTACCAAACACTTTGCTGCATACGGCGCCCCTACAGCGGGAAGAGAATACAATACCGTGGAGTTATCCCAGCGGACTTTACGAGACGATTACCTGCCGTCTTATCAGGCGGCTATTGACGCAGGAAGCGCTATGGTTATGACTTCTTTTAATACGCTGGACAGGATTCCGGCTACAGCAAACAGGTGGCTGATGAAAGACGTGCTGAGAGATGAAATGGGATTTAAAGGTGTGTTGATTTCTGACTGGAATGCCATAGGAGAACTGATAACCAATGGTGTGGCAGAAGGCAAAAAAGAAGCTGCAAGACAGGCAATTCAGGCAGGAACAGACATGGATATGATGAGCGGCTGCTATATGTCACAGCTGGAAACGCTGGTACAAGAGGGAATTGTTTCTGAGGAAACCATTGACATAGCAGTTCTCAGAGTTTTAGAATTGAAAAATAAATTGGGACTGTTTGAAAATCCATACCGCAAGGCGGATTCCAATCTGGAGGCCAAAAAGATTCTGGCAGAGGAAAACAGAGAGGCAGCCAGAAAAATTGCGGCAGATACCATGGTTCTGCTGGAGAATAAAGACCATTTCCTGCCGCTGAAGAAAGAAGAGAAAGTGGCATTTATAGGACCTTATGCAGATGAAAAACGCATGCTGGGTGCCTGGTCTTTCTTTGGAAGCCCGGAGGACACGGTAACCTGTAAAGCTGCTTTGGAAGAAAAGACAGAACAGGGATTGTTTGCAGAGGGCTGCGGTATTTTAAATCCGGGGCAGACGGCATATGGTTTCCGCTTTCATATGACAAACGAAGACAGCCAAGAGGAAACGGAAAAGAAGATTCAGGAAGCTGCCCGCGTGGCCGCAGAATGTGAGAAAACTATACTGTTTCTGGGCGAGGCCTGTATTCAGTCCGGGGAAGGCGGAAGCCGGGGAGATATTACTATTCCGGAAGTGCAAAAAAAGCTGTTAAGAGCCGTATCACAGGTAAATCCGAACCTGGCTGTAGTGATTCTGGCAGGACGTCCGCTGGATATCAGAGAGATAAAAGAACACGCAAAGGCAATTCTCTATGCATGGTTCCCCGGAACAGAAGGCGGTCACGCCATTGCTGATATTTTGTACGGAGACAGAAATCCTCAGGCAAGACTTTCCATGTCTTTGCCGTGGTGTGTTTCTCAGGTTCCGGTATTTTATGGAGAATTCCGCACCGGACGCCATGTGGAGGACGGAGAACAGATAGAGAACCGGTTTATGTCTCGTTATACGGATATTCCAAACCGGCCTTTGTATCCTTTTGGATATGGTTTGAGTTATACAGACTACAGTTATAGCCAGGTACAGGCAGATAAGACCGAATTTTCGCAGGGAGAAAGTCTGCAGGTATGGGTGACAGTGAAAAATACCGGCAGCAGAGAAGGAACAGAAACCGTACAGCTTTACATAACAGACGAATGTGGCAGTGTAGCCAGACCGGTACGGGAATTAAAGGATTTCCAAAAAGTTATTTTACAGCCGGGAGAGGAAAAGAAGGTATGCTTTACGATTCAGGAAGACATGCTTCGTTTCCACCGCGCAGATATGCGATTTGCAGCAGAGCCGGGAGAATTTACCGTGCGCATTGGCGCAGACAGCAGAACAGAAAATGCATTGAAATTTTATCTGAAATAAGACAGAGAGTGCAGGGAAGTAGTAGAAGGGAGAATAGAGGTATGAAATTTACAGACGGCTACTGGAGTGTGAAAAAGGAAATGACGCCGCTCTATGCAGCGGAATATGCAGACAGCAGAAGAAAAGGGGATGAACTGACCATCTACGCCCCGGCGAAGAACATTGCGCATCGCGGAGACAGCCTGAATCTGGGAATGCTCACCATACGGCTTTCCAGTCCCATGGAAGATGTCATTAAGGTTTCCGTGGTACATTTTGAAGGAACGGCTTATAAAGGACCATTTGCAGAGATAAATCAGACCAGTCCTCATATTTCCATAGAAGAAACCGAAGATTTTATTACCTATCAGTCCGGCCATACAAAAGCGGTGGTAGACAAACGCCCCAATTCCTGGGGAATCCGTTTCCTGGACGGAGACCGGGAGATGACCAATACCGGTTTCCGTAACATGGCAAATATTTTAAATAATGAAACAGGAAGAAAGTATACCGTAGATGCCCTGGCTATTGATGTAGACGAGTATATTTATGGTCTTGGAGAAAGATTTACTCCTTTCGTGAAAAACGGACAGGTGGTGGATATGTGGAACGAGGACGGCGGTACAGCCAGTGAGATTTCTTATAAGAATATTCCGTTCTATATTACCAGTAAAGGATACGGTATTCTTCTGGACAATGAGGGAGATGCTTCCTATGAAATTGCCAGTGAGAAAGTAGAAAGAATTCAGTTTTCCGTGGAAGGCGAGCGTCTGGACTACTATGTGATTAACGGACATACCCCAAAGGGAACCATTCAGAAGTATGCAGAACTGACCGGAAAACCGGCACTGCCTCCGGCCTGGTCTTTTGGCCTCTGGCTGACTACATCCTTTACCACCAATTATGATGAGGAAACCACCAGCAGCTTTATCCAGGGCATGGCAGACCGAGATATTCCGCTGCATGTGTTCCATTTTGACTGTTTCTGGATGGAAGGTTTTGAGTGGTGTAACTTTGTATGGGATCCGAAAACCTTTCCGGACCCGGAGGGCATGCTGAAACGTTACCACCAGCGTGGGCTGAAAATCTGTGTATGGATTAACCCCTATATCGGACAGAAATCCCCGCTGTTTGCAGAGGGCATGGAATACGGTTATCTGGTGAAAAAATCCAACGGGGATGTGTGGCAGACCGATATGTGGCAGGCAGGCATGGGCCTGGTGGACTTCACCAACCCGGAAGCTGTGAAATGGTATCAGGGCAAGCTGAAAACTCTGCTGGATATGGGTGTGGACTGCTTTAAGACAGACTTTGGTGAGAGAATTCCGGTGAAAGATATTGCCTACTATGACGGCTCTGATCCGGTGAAAATGCATAATTATTATACTTTCCTGTATAACAAGGCAGTATTTGAGCTGCTGGAGAGAGAAAGAGGAGAAGGCGAGGCGGTACTGTTTGCCCGTTCTGCCACAGTGGGAGGACAGCAGTTCCCGGCACACTGGGGAGGCGACTGCTCTGCAAGCTATCCCTCCATGGCAGAAACCCTGCGCAGCGGACTTTCTCTGGCCTGCGGAGGATTCGGCTTCTGGAGTCATGACATCAGTGGATTTGAAAATACAGCCCCGGCAGATATTTATAAGAGATGGTGCCAGTTCGGACTGCTCAGTTCCCACAGCCGTCTGCATGGTTCCAGTTCTTACCGTGTGCCGTGGATGTTTGACGATGAGGCCTGTGATGTGCTGCGGAAGTTTGTGAAGCTCAAATGCAGCCTGATGCCTTATCTATACCGCCAGGCTGTGGTTTCCCATGAAGAGGGAACACCGATGATGCGGCCTATGTTTGTGGAATTTCCGGAAGACAGAGCCTGTGAAACCCTGGACAAGCAGTACATGCTGGGAGATTCTCTGTTAGTGGCGCCAATCTTTAAGGAATCAGGAGAAGTGGAATATTATGTGCCGGAGGGAAAATGGCAGAATATTTTGACAGGAGAAACAGTAGAAGGCGGAAAATGGCAGAAGGAAACATATGATTATTTCCATATGCCGCTGCTGGCAAGACCCAACACGATTCTGGCAGTAGGAAACAACAGTGAAAGACCGGACTACGATTATGCAGAAGGAATAACCTTGTATCTTGTAAACATGGAAGACGGAAAAGCGACGGAAACTGCTGTGACAGATTTACAGGGAAATACGGTGCTGACAGTAAAAGCCAGAAGAAATGGAAAAACCGTAACCGTATGCGCAGAGGGCCGAACAAAACATGTGACTTATAAGATTATGGGAAATGAAGAACTGGAAGTCGCAGTGGAATAATTCCGTAAGAAAATAAAAAATAATTTTCCCCATTGACAACCCTTCCCTTATCGTTTATTATTCTTTTTAATGAAAGGGAGTAGCTGGCACTGCAAGGTGTTTACGGCGTCGTCAATCTCGACGGGAGTATTCTCGTCCGTGTCGTGATGAAACAGCGAGACTTTTATTGCATAGCAGACTGTGCAGTAAAGGTCTTGCTGTTTTTTTGTTACCTGCGACATAGAAAGACCTTTACGAAGCACACTATAGTAGAGCCTGTAAACCAAAGCTCAAAACAAACGGAGGAAAAAGCATGAAAGAGTATTATCAGATGTCACGAACAGAAGCGCAGAAATCTGTGAATGGCAGCACCCACCCTTTAAGCGAGGACCAGATTAAGAAAAATCAGCAGAAATACGGTCCCAATGCCCTCGTGGAGGAGAAGAAAAAATCCATACTCCAGATATTTCTGGAGCAGTACAAAGACTTTCTGGTTATCATCCTGATTGTGGCAGCCATTGTATCCGGTTTGCTGGGAGAGACAGAAAGCGCCATTGTAATTTTAGTTGTTATTACCATGAATGCCATTTTAGGAACAGTTCAGACAGTAAAAGCCGAACAGTCCTTAGACAGCCTGAAAGCCATGTCCGGGCCGGAAGCAAAAGTATTTCGCAATGGTGATGTGATAAAAGTGCCGTCATCAGAAGTTACTATTGGTGATATTGTTATGCTGGAAGCCGGTGATTATGTTCCGGCGGACGGACGTATTCTGGAAAATGCCAGTCTGAAGGTAGACGAAAGTGCTCTTACGGGAGAAAGCCTTGGAGTGGATAAAACAGAAGAAGAAATCAGCGGTCAGGATGTCCCTCTGGGAGACAGAACCAATATGGTGTATTCCGGAAGCTTTGTTTCCTACGGCAGAGGTTCTTTCCTGGTAACTGCCATTGGTATGGAAACAGAAGTTGGAAAAATTGCAAAACTTCTGAAAAGTACATCCGAAAAGAAAACACCGCTGCAGATGAACCTGGATAACTTCGGACAGAAGCTGTCTATACTGATTCTGGTATTTTGTGCGATTTTATTTGGAATCAGCGTGTTCAGAGGCGAATCCATCGGAGACGCGTTCCTCTTTGCTGTTGCGCTGGCTGTAGCGGCAATTCCTGAAGCTTTAAGTTCTATTGTTACCATTGTGTTGTCCTTCGGTACACAGAAAATGGCGAAAGAACATGCCATTGTCCGTAAATTGCAGGCAGTGGAAGGTCTGGGAAGTGTCTCTATTATCTGTTCAGATAAGACAGGAACGCTGACTCAGAACAAAATGACCGTGGAATACTACTATGTAGAAGGTAAAGAAGTTCCCGCAGCAGACATTGATTTGGAAGAGGAAGCACAGAAACAGCTTTTGCGTCACAGTATTTTGTGTAATGACTCTACAAACAAAAACGGAGAAGAAATCGGTGACCCTACAGAGACAGCTTTGATTAATCAGGGAGATGAACTGGGTGTTCCGGCAGAAACGGTAAGGGAGAAATACCCAAGATTCAGCGAAGTTCCTTTTGACAGTGACAGAAAGCTGATGTCCACGCTGCACACATTGAAAACAGGTTCTACTATGGTAACCAAAGGCGCGGTAGACGTTTTGCTGGGCCGGGTGACCACAATTCAGAAAAATGGAAAAGCAGAACCGATTTCCCAGGCAGATATTCAGGAAATCGAAGAACAGAACCAGAAGTTCTCCAGAAACGGTCTGCGTGTGCTGGCCTTTGCTTATAAGAGTGTACCGGAAGGCACAACGATTACAGTAGAGGATGAAAACGATATGACCTTCCTTGGTCTGATTGCCATGATGGACCCGCCGAGAGAAGAGTCCAAAGACGCGGTAGCAGAATGTATCAAAGCCGGAATCAAACCGATTATGATTACCGGTGACCACAAGGTAACGGCAGCAGCCATTGCCAAACGTATCGGTATTCTGAAAGATGAATCTGAGGCCTGTGAAGGCGCTGTAATTGAAAACATGACAGACGAAGAGTTACAGGATTTCGTAGAAGGAATTTCTGTATATGCCCGTGTTTCACCGGAGCACAAAATCAGAATCGTCAGAGCATGGCAGGAAAAGGGCAACATTGTATCTATGACAGGTGACGGGGTCAACGACGCTCCGGCGCTGAAACAGGCGGATATCGGTGTGGCTATGGGTATCACAGGAACAGAAGTTTCCAAAGATGCGGCATCTATGATATTGACAGATGACAATTTTGCGACTATTGTTAAAGCTGTAGAGAACGGACGTAATGTCTACAAGAATATTAAGAGTGCGATTCAGTTTCTGCTATCCGGAAACTTTGCGGGAATCCTGGCCGTTTTATATGCTTCCATTGCAGGACTTCCGGTACCGTTTGCACCGGTACATCTGTTATTTATCAATCTTTTGACAGACAGTCTTCCGGCTATTGCTCTTGGACTGGAGCCGCACAGCGAGTCCGTGATGAATGAAAAACCAAGACCGATGAACGAATCTATTCTGACAAAGAATTTCCTTTCCAAAATCGGAATCGAGGGTCTGGTAATTGGTATTATGACAATGATTGGCTTCTACATTGGCTATCAGGAAAGCGCGCTTTTGGCGTCTACATTGGCCTTTGGTACGTTGTGTATGTCCCGTCTGGTACATGGGTTTAACTGTAAATCAGATGCGCCTGTATTGTTTACAAAGAGATTCTTTAACAACATTTATCTGGCAGGAGCCTTTGGTTTAGGCGTGCTGCTGATTACTGCAGTTATGATGATTCCGTGGCTGAACGGTATCTTCCAGGTTCAGACATTAAGCCTGACACAGCTGTTGATTATGTATGGTTTGTCTCTTGCCAATCTTCCGATTATTCAGTTTATTAAATGGATTCGTAAAAAAATCGGTAAATAAGAGAATCAGGGAGGGTATCTATGGAGTTGAATAAGAAAAACATGAAGAATCTGATTCTTCTGATTGTCTTTGCAGTGTTGTTTTATGTGGGAGTGCAGAGAATCGAGAATCTGGCAGCAGGTATTCTCTTTGTGTGCAGAGTGGTCTTTCCTTTTATTCTGGGCGGCGCACTGGCGTTTATTTTGAATATACCCATGAGTTTTCTGGAGGAGAAGCTGTTTCACAAAGTAAAGAAAAAGAAGTTTGTAAGACCGGTCTGTCTGGTATGTTCCATTCTCTTTGTGGTGGCTGTGATTCAGGTTGTGCTGGTGGTTGTATTGCCGGAGGTGGCAACAACTTTTTCCAGTATCAGCAAGAATATAGAAGCCTTTCTTCCAAAACTGCAGAGATGGGCAATAGATACGTTCCCTGACAGCAAGCAAGTAACTTCCTGGATTCAGAGTATTGAGTTTAATTGGGATAAAATTATCCAGACAGCTATTAATTTTCTGAAAAACGGTGCGGGAAATGTGCTGAACTCCACCTTTACGGTGGCAAAAACAGTGATTAATTCTCTGATGAACTTTTTCGTAGCCTTTGTGTTTGCCTGTTATATATTGCTTCAGAAGGAAAAGCTGTCTGTGCAAATCAAAAAAGTGCTCTACGCATTCCTTCCTTTGAAGGCAGTGGACAAGACTTTAGAGGTGGCGTCTTTAAGCTATAAAACCTTTTCCAGTTTTGTCACAGGACAATGTCTGGAGGCTGTGATTCTGGGAACCATGTTTTTTATTGTTATGAGTATTCTAAGATTCCCATATGCTTTGCTGGTAGGCGTGGTCATTGCCTTTACTGCACTGATTCCTATCTTTGGCGCTTTTATCGGCTGTGTGATTGGCACATTTTTGATGCTGGTGTCCAATCCCATGCAGGCTGTAGCCTTTGTGATTTTGTTCCTGGTATTGCAGCAGATAGAAGGAAATCTGATTTATCCTCATGTGGTGGGCGGTTCTGTGGGTCTTCCGTCTATCTGGGTGCTGGTAGCCGTCACTGTGGGCGGCAGCCTGATGGGGGTTGTGGGAATGCTGATATTTATTCCGCTGTCCTCTGTAGTTTATGCACTGTTTCGGGAAGTGGTATATAAGAGGCTGAAGGAGAGAGGCATTCATGATATTTGAAACACACGCACATTATGATGATAAAGCGTTTGATAAAGACAGGGACGCACTGTTAAAGTCCATGCCTTTTAAAGGCGTGGAAACCATTGTAAATGTAGGGGCCTCTTTTCAGGGCGTATTGGATACGGTAAAACTCACAGAGCAGTATCCCTTCGTCTATGGCGCTGTGGGAATCCATCCGGACGAGGTGGGAGACCTGAGCGAAGAGAAAATAAGAATTCTGCGCAGATTCTGTGATTTGGAAAAAATTGTGGCTGTGGGAGAAATCGGTCTGGACTATTACTGGGATAAGGAAGGTCATGACATACAGAAAAAATGGTTCGTGCGGCAGATGGACCTTGCAAAGGAGACGGGTTTGCCCATTATTGTGCACAGCCGGGATGCGGCAAAGGACACGATGGACATTATGAAAGCGGAGCGGGCCGATAACCTGAAAGGTGTGATTCACTGCTATTCTTACTCAAAAGAACAGGCCAAAGAGTATATGAACATGGGATATTATCTTGGAATCGGCGGAGTGGTGACCTTCAAAAATGGAAAAAAGCTGAAAGAAGTGGTGGAATATGCGCCGCTGGATTACCTGCTTTTGGAGACAGACGCCCCGTATATGGCGCCGGAGCCCCATAGAGGAGAGCGAAACTGCTCCCTTTATTTGGAATATGTGGCGGAAACCATTGCGGAAATCAAAAGAATTTCCAGAGAAGAGGTAATAGAAGTGACACGGGAGAATGCCCGGAGGTTATTTGGAATAGGATAAAAAGAAGCTGCTGTATAGAGTGCCGGCGGGCACTTTATACAGCAGTTCTTTTTACTTAGGAATTTCCTGCAGTTTTTCATTTATGTAAGCCATGGCTTTTTCAGTCTGTGCTTCCTCGGCAGGGAGAGCAGAAGCGGTATCGCACAGACGATTATCCCCCATAACAGCCAGCATGGACTTTTTCAGATTGTATCCTATCAGACTGCTGAGGGCATTTACGAGAATGTCAGAAGCTTCTTTATTTTCTAAAATTTCTCTGGCTGTATCATGGATAGAATAATATCCCTCGCGGAAAGTGAGTTCCCGTTCTTTATTCAGGTCTACATGTTCAAACCAGTTAGTCACTCCGGTTTCGGAAGCGTCTTCCACAAACTGATAAGCAGAGAAAGGTTCGGAAACTTTCTCAAACACAGCGGTATCACAGCAGAAGGCACTTTTGGCTGTGATGGTTGTAAAGCCTTCCTTTAAAGGAATGTTGCGGAAGAGGAATACCCGTTGTCCCTGTTCTTTCTTAAAGAAAGCGCCGTTGACATATAAAGAAATTTCCGGTGCATTGCTGTATACCTTTATATCTATGGCAGAATCCGTCCGTTTTCCATAGCGTTTGCTGCAGATATGAACCATGGGTTCGGGATTCCAGTATGCTTTATACAAATAGAAGGAATCTTTTTTTATCTGCCGGTCTATGGTTACCAGTCCCTTATTGTTGCGTCCCGCTACACCGCCTTCTTTTCTGGCATCACAGCCGAAATCAAACATATTCCAGATATGCGTAGCCCACAGCCAGGGGCGTTCTTCAATGATTTTTGCCATGTGTTCATGGTAAAGAGCCTGATATTCTTCGCTGTAGTCTCCTGCTTTAGGTGTATCGCTGTGATAGGAAATAATACCCTCGCAGCCATATTCTGAAATTCCCAATGCACGCTGGGGGTAGGATTGATGGAAAGTATCAAGCCATTTTTCGTTATCTTCCAAAACACCGGTATACCAGCCAAAATAATGATTATAGCTGAGAATATCGGTAATACAGTTCTGTTCATCCTCCATAGGGAGAGAGGAAAGCTGCGCCATTGTGGTCAGACGGGAAGAATCTAAAGTCTTTGCCAAAGCATTTAAGTCTTTCAGGTTTGCCAGAAGCTGCGGTGTATTGGCTCCAATGGTAATCTCATTGGAAATCCCCCAGAAACAGATGGAAGAATGATTGTAGTTCTGGTAAATGAGTTCTTTCATCTGCAGAATACAGTTTTGGTGGGCGTCGGGCGTGTCACTCATGCGGCTGATAAAAGGAATTTCAGCCCAAACAATAAATCCCATTTCATCGCAGAGATTGTAGAAATCCTGACTGTGCTGGTAATGGGCAAGACGAATGGTGTTGGCGCCCACTTCTTTTATAAGGCGTGCGTCCATTTCGTGGTGTGCCAGAGTCAGGGCATTGCCAAGTCCAAGAAAATCCTGATGACGGGAAACACCACGCAGTGGTGTCAGTATTCCATTGAGATAGAACCCTTTTTCCGGGTCTACGTGGAACTCTCGGAAACCATGACGGACAGTTACCTGATCAAGAACTTCATTGTGGCGGTACAGCTCTGCTTTTATGCTGTAGAGATAAGGTGACTGAACACCCTGCCACAGATGAACATCAGACAGGAAAAATTCTGTATAAGTATCAGCTGCAGCCGGCTGTGCTGTCTGTGCAATCAGAGAACCCTCCTGGTCATAAATGCTGAAAAGCACCTGGTCAGTTTCCTTTGCATTGGAAACATAGGCGTGGAGGGAAAGCTGGACCTGATTTCCGTTTTTTATTTCTGAGCAGGCCGTTATGCCTTCGGAACCATAATAATCCAGACAGAAATGGGTCTTGGGAACGGTAAGGACTCTCACATCGCGGTACAGTCCGCCATAAAAGGTAAAGTCAGCAACCTGTGGATAAATATGGTCATAGTGCTGATTGTCTGTCATGACAGAGAGAAGATTCAAGCCCTTATGGAGAAATGCAGTAATGTCCACACGGAAACTGCTGTACCCGCCTTCATGTTCTGTTACCTGTGTGCCATTTACATAAACCTTACATAAAGAAGCTGCAGCCAGAAATTCTATATAGATGCAGGTATCAGAGGGCAGTTCTGAAATCTGCAGTTCTCTGACATACCAGCATGCCCCGCGGTA
This sequence comes from Blautia sp. HCN-20427, assembly GCF_037890365.1. NCBI lineage: Bacteria > Bacillati > Bacillota > Clostridia > Lachnospirales > Lachnospiraceae > Blautia > Blautia sp. HCN-20427. The sequence continues at coordinate 34,715 of NZ_JBBKBX010000025.1, forward strand.
GTAATCACTGCCGCCGTCTTGGCCGTCCAGGCAGTTCCAGGTATGGGGCAGTGAGACCCGCTCCCAGTTTTCAGGAAGTATCTGGGGAATCTGTTCCTGTTTGTTTTTAGCAAAAAACCAGTCGTCTTTCAGTGTTATTATTTGTCTCATAAGTTGTGTTTCCTCCCGGTATTAGAATAATATCTGGCTGTATTCTAGCATATACAGAACCGGGAGGTGAGTAGGATTCTTGGGAATTACCGTAAAATTTATACTTTTAGGAAAGAATTTCACTTCGGTAGTCTTTGGGTGTCTTTCCAACAATTTTCTTAAACATCTTTGTGAAATAGTTTACATCGGCAATTCCGCAGTGCTGTGCAATGGTCTGAATCTGGAGATTGGATGTGTTCAGAAGAAAGACCGCATGGTTGATTCTTTTGCGTTTTACATATTCTGTCAGGGTGAGTCCGGTTTCCTTCTTAAAAAGTGCGGACAGGTAGCTGGGATTGACATTCAGGCGCTTGGCCTGGGCGTCCAGACCCAAATTCCCCGTCAGGTTTGTGGTAATCTGCGTCATAACCTTTTGTATAATAGGGGAGTAACCCTTCAGGGAATGGCTTTGAACCAGATGGCAGTATTTGCGGATAATATCTTTTTGCAGAGCCAGAGAATCAGTGGGACGGGACAGCTTCACAATTCTTTCCAGCGTATGGGAGGAAAGGTGTCCAATATGAATCGGAGGTACGTCGGCAGATTCTGCAGCTTTGCGCAGTAAAGTGTTTAACATAATGCTCTGGGCTTTCTTCCATTCCAGAGTGTTTTCCCAGGGGAAAACAGAATAGTTTTTCTTAAGGGCAAAGAAACGGTTCAGAAAGATTTCTGTGGCATTCCATTGCCCCTGGCTGACCAGCTTCAGCAGTTCGTTCTCGCAGTCGTAATATTCTTCCATGAGCTGTATGCTCAGCAGAGTTTCTCTTGGGAGCTCCATGTCCTGACTTTCCGTAGTGGGATTCAGTTCGGGAGCGGCAGGGGTTTCGATATTCTGAAAAGAAAAATTGTCTAGGGTTCCCCAAAGCAATTCTCCAAAGGTATTTACAATGGTGAAGAGGGCGCTTTCGTCTGTGAGTACGGGAATCCCGGGAGAAAAAGTCTGAGGCGCGGTTTCTTTTTCAGCAAAAACAGAAGAAACTACATAAGGTCCTATGGAAATATAGGAAGCAGGCTGCGTATCAGGAAGGCGAAAGAAAAGGAAATAGAATCCTGAAGTCCGGATCCGATAAATAGTGTTGGTTGAATCAGAAGTCAGGCAGTTGGAGAATGGCTTTAAATCTTCTGGGGACTGCAGACAGGAGACGGTCAGGTTCATGTTTTTTAGTATATTAGAAAAGAAAAGAAATTCTTTTTTCCAGTGCATAATATCCTCCTTACAGGTGACAGGGACAATAGTATATATATTGTTAATTATCGTATAATTTTTTGAGTTATTCAAGCGTAACATAAAAAAATACGGGAAGTTCACAAAAAATTACTCACATAAATGGCAGAGAGTGGGGTAATATTCAAGGACAGAACAAATACAGGAGGAGAAAATGAAATGAAGAATGAAAAAGCTATGCGTCCTTTTGGAATAAGGGATAAAGTCGGCTATATGTTTGGAGACTTCGGAAATGATTTTACATTCCTTTTTGCCAGCACCTTTCTTATGATTTTTTACACAAAGGTTCTGGGAATCGGAATGGGAATGGTAGGGACCCTGTTTCTGGTAGCCCGTTGTATTGATGCGTTTACAGATGTTACCATGGGGCAGATTGTAGACAGAGCAAAAGAACAGAAGGACGGACGTTTCCGCCCATGGATACGCCGTATGTGCGGTCCGGTGGCTCTGGCTAGTTTTCTGATGTATCAGTCCGCTCTGGCCGATGCGTCTATGACGATTAAAGTGGTTTATATGTTTGTAACGTATATTCTGTGGGGAAGCGTGTTCTATACTTCGATTAACATACCGTATGGTTCTATGGCTTCAGTACTCAGCAGTGAAAGTGATGACCGTTCCTCTCTTTCTACTTTCAGAAGTGTGGGAGCGTCCCTGGCCAGCCTCATAGTCTGCGTTGCAGGACCTATGATGGTTTACACTACAGACGAAGCGGGAAATCAGATTGTAGAAGGAAGCCGCTTTACCCTGATTGCGGGTATATTTTCCGTAAGCGCAGTGATTTGTTATCTGCTCTGCTATTTTATGACGACAGAGCGTGTGAAGAGAGCGGCGGGAACAGAAGAAAAAACAAGCGTTGTAAAATCCTTAAAATCTGCCCTGACCAGCAGAGCTTTAATCGGAATTATTGCAGCGGCAATTCTGCTTCTTTTGGCTTCCTTGATGGCACAGTCTGTAAACCAGTATGTGTTTATTGACTATTTTAAAAATAAAACGGGTCTGTCACTTTTAAGTTTATGTGCGATTATTCCGTCATTTTTACTGGCGCCGTTCATTGTTCCGCTGAGCAGAAAATTTGGTAAAAGAGAGCTTGGTGCAGCCGGATGTATTGTGGGTGGTTTATCCTCCGTTCTTTTATTCTTTATGCATACTAAGTCTATGGGATTGTATATCGCCGTTTCTGTAGTAGGATATATTGGATTTGGATTCTTTAATATGATTATCTGGGCCCTGATTACAGATGTTATCGATGACCAGGAAGTCAGAACCGGAAAACGCGAAGACGGTACGGTTTATGCGGTGTATTCCTTTGCAAGAAAAATCGGACAGGCTTTGGCCGGTGGTATGGGCGCCTGGGCTTTAGGACTGGCAGGCTACAACTCTTCCGTACAGGTGCAGACCCAGGAGGTAGCAGATAAAATTTACGGTGTGGCAACCATGCTGCCGGGAATCTTATATATTGGCGTTGGACTTTGCCTGCTGTTTCTTTATCCTTTAAGTAAGAAAAAAGTAGAAGAGAACATTCTGCTTTTGAAAGAGAGAAGACAGGACGGTGTGAAAGGAGAATAAGGAAATGATACAGGAAACTGAACCAAAAATATTAAGTAAAAAGAATCCGAAAGGTCCGCTCCTGAAGTGGTCTGCAGATTCCGGAGTGAAATTACTAGAAAAAGACGGTTTATATTTTAAAGACTTGGCAAAAGACGGGAATTTTTATCCCTATGAAGACTGGAGGCTGTCCGCACAGGAAAGGGCAGAAGATTTGGCCTCCAGGCTGTCCATAGAGCAAATTGCAGGACTGATGCTTTACAGTAAGCATCAGTTTGTACCTGGACTTTCTTCCGACTATTTCGGGAAGGTGACCTATAGCGGAACTTCTTTACAGGAGGCTCAGGTTCCTGTACATGCTTTGTCAGACCAGCAGAAAACCTTTCTCACAGAAGATTTTTTACGGCATATTCTTGTGGTGGCTGTTTCTTCCGCAGAGTCATCTGCGAAGTGGAATAATCGTCTGCAGGCGCTGACAGAAGGATTGGAATGGGGCATACCGGTTTCCGTCAGCTCTGACCCAAGACACGGTACGACGGTATCTTTTGAGTTTGACGCCGGTGCAGGCGGAGACATTTCCCATTGGCCTGAATCTTTGGGAATGACAGCGGCATTTGACCCGGAATTGGTGAGAAAGTTCGGGAAAATTGCTTCACAGGAGTATCGGGCGCTAGGAATTAATACTGCCTTGTCTCCTCAGATAGATTTAAGCACAGAGCCCCGCTGGAGCCGTTTCGGAGGAAGCTTCGGAGAACATTCCGGCTTGAGCGCAGAACTGGCGGAAGCTTATTGTGACGGATTCCAGACTTCGGAAGGTGAGAAGGAGATTGAGGACGGCTGGGGGTATGACAGTGTAAATGCCATGGTGAAGCACTGGCCGGGCGGAGGCGCCGTAGAAGGCGGACGTGATGCCCATTTCCCATGCGGAAAATATTCTGTTTATCCGGGAAATAATTTCGAAGAGCATTTAATTCCATTTACGGAAGGTGCTTTTAAGTTAAAGGGAAAGACCAAAATGGCCAGCGCAGTTATGCCTTATTATACCATTATTTACGGACAGCCCGGAGGCGAGAATGTAGGGTGCAGTTACAGCAAATATCTGGTTCAGGATTTGCTGCGGGGAACCTGCAATTACGACGGTGTTGTCTGCACAGACTGGAGTATTACAGCGGATGAAGGCCCTCTTGACAGTATGTACAGCGGAAAATGCTGGGGCGTAGAGCATTTGAGTGAACCGGAGAGATGTTATAAGGTTATTATGGCAGGCGTAGACCAGTTCGGCGGTTTAAACGAGAAGGAAAATATTCTGAAGGCATATGAAATTGGGGTAAAGGAACACGGAGAAGCCTTTATGAAGCAAAGATTTCAGGATTCTGCCCGCAGACTTCTGAAAAATATTTTCCGTACCGGATTGTTTGAAAATCCGTATCTGGTTCCGGAAGAATCCGCAAGGCTTGTGGGATGTCCGGAATATATGCAGGAAGGGTTTGAAGCCCAGCTGAAGTCTGTGGTTATGCTGAAAAACAGGAATCAGGTGCTGCCTCTTAAGGAAAAGACTAAGGTATATGTTCCTAAGCAGTATATACCCGCCTATACGGACTGGATGGAAAATCAGGTGAAAGAGCATTGGGAATTACCAATGAATCCTGGGCTGCTGAACAAATACTTTACACTGGTGGATACACCACAGGAGGCAGAGGCTGCAATCTGCTTTTTGAGACAGCCGGATGGCGCCGGGTTCAGCCTTTTAGGAGGATATGATGCAAAAGACAGGGAAAACGGAGGGAACGGATACCTTCCGGTGAGCCTTCAGTACCGCCCGTATACGGCAGAAAAAGCAAGGGAACACAGCATTGCAGGGGGTGACCCGCAGGAAGATTTTATCAACAGAGGATATAAAGGAAAGACCACAGAAGTAGACAATGAATGCGACCTGGATATGCTTCTGGATACCCGCAGACAGATGGGAGATAAGCCTGTGATTGCCTGCGTGAGCATGACGGGGCCTATGGTGATGGCAGAATTTGAAGAGGCAGCGGACGCAATTCTCACCACCTTTGGAAATCTTCCCCAGGCTTTAATGGAAATTATCAGCGGAAGGAAAGAACCGTCAGGTTTGCTTCCTCTGCAGATTCCGGAAAATATGGATACCGTGGAAGAGCAGTATGAGGATGTTCCTTTTGATATGATATGTCATGTGGACAGTGAGGGACATACCTATGATTTCGGATATGGATTAAACTGGAAAGGCGTTATCTATGATGAACGTGTCAGAAAATATGCTCATCATCCGGAGAAAAATATCAATAAAAAAGATATGGAAACAGAAAGCTAAGAGCTGTTTTGAGAAGCTGACAGTTTTCTGAAGCGTTTGGACAAGGGCAGAAAGTTGAGAAAGAGACTTTCTGTCCTTGTTATATTGTTCAGTCAGAAAGCGAAATCAATTCTCCTCGAAATGCTTTTTTACAAATTTTTAGATTCTTTGTCCGCTCTCATTTTCTGAATATATTCTTTGGGTGTCATTTTCGTATATTTTTTAAATAAGTGGCTGAAATACTGCGGATTATTGCCGCACCCTACTTGTTCCGCGATAGAGTAGATTTTTTCAGCGTCACAATTAATTAAAAGCTGCTTGGCTTTCTTAATGCGCAGTTCATTCAGATAAGCGGAGAATTTTATCCCGGTTTGCAGAACAAACTGGCGGCTTACATAGTCTACATTCATAAAAAGCTGATTTTCTACAATCCATTTCAAGGTTAAATTGCAATCCCCGATATGTTCATTGGTGTAATCTAAAATTTCCTGTATAAAAGGTTTCAGTTTTCCATTGCTGATAACCGGTGCGGGATACAGAATTTCCAGTTTCTCAAAAAGAAAATCGCAGATTTCCTGATTGGAAGCTACAGAAGCGGTAAACATCATAAAATTGGTCAGTTCCGCAGCAGGAAGGGAAGTAAAATTCTGCATGGCCCTTAATAAAAGGCTGTTGACCAGGGAACGGAGAAAGTTCAAGTCTTTAATAGAAGTTATAAGCTGCTTTAATTCCGCCAGAAGATTTTGGTGCAGGGTTTCATCCGTTTCCTTTGCCAACAGGTCGGAAATCTCCAATGTTTTCTGAAATACATAGTTGTAATTGCAGATGGTAATGGGATGGGTGCCGGAGTACAGGTAAATGGTTTCGTAGCGTTTTACTTTCCGGCACACAGTTTCCAGAAGCGGCATGAGGGCATCATAAATTTCTTCCTGAAAAGTACATGGACTTTGTGTCAGACTCTCTGAAAGAAATCCGGAAAGGCCGGACAGGTCAGAAAATCCCTTTGCCGGGTGGGGAAAGAAAAATAACAGAGAATTTTTCACATAAACGCAGGCAAAGGAAGAATCAAGGCCATGGCTTTTGAAAAAATACTGTATCAGGGAAATACAGGAACTGACAAAGGATTCTTCCAGAAAAAATACATAGCATAAATGGTAGGGGGTATGATAGAAATCAAGGTAGGTTTCATAAAGGGGCGGCAGCTTTTTAGCAGGCAGGTCTGAAGACAGAAGCTGCAGCAAAATATCATACATCAAATTTTTCTGCAGATGCCCGCCCAAAGAGGGCAGACTTTGCCCTGCAGCCTGTGAGGGCAGCTTTTTGTAATGCTCCTTTATAGAGTCCTTTACGGCCTCTATGATTTCCTGTTCGCTGCAGGGCTTTAAGATATAGTGTTTGATGCCGTATTTCATGGCTTCCCTGGCATAGGAAAAATCATGATATCCGGAAAGGATAATAAACTGGATATTATCATGATTCTGGGTGATTTTCTGAATCAATTCCAAGCCTGACAATTTAGGCATGCGAATGTCTGTCAGGACAATGTCGGGATATTCATCTAAAATAGCATCGTAAGCCTCAAGACCGTTCTTACATACCCCTACAATTTCAATATCAAGGCTTTTCCAGTCTATAATACTGCACATAGTTTCACGGATTATTTTTTCATCATCAGCAATCAGCAATCGAAGCATATCGGTCTCTCCTTTTTGCGTCAGTCCTGTCAGGGACTGTTATTTTTACGGTGGCAAACATTTCTTCGTTGATAAATTCCAGGCTGCAGGAATCTCCGAAGGCCAGCTCCAGTCGCTTGTAAACATTCAGAATTCCAATGCCGAAGCCGTTTGGAAGGATTTCCTTAGAAATCAGTTTTTCCAGAAGGTTTTCTTCGAACCGGGACTCCGTATTGGACACGGTAATCACAATGCATTCCGTTTCCCGGTGTGCTTTTATATAAATCAAACATTCATCGCTGTCCTCCTCCAGGGTATAGTGAATTGCATTTTCAACCAGGGGCTGCAGTGTGAATTTAGGAAGGTAAGTATCCACAAGTTCGGGCGGTATCTCCGTTTCACAGCGCAGACTGTCTTCAAAGCGGATTTCCTGAATATTCATATAGTATTTAACCAATTCCAGTTCCTGGGACAGAGACGAATCTTTGTTTTTCCGGCTCAGTGTAATCCGCAGCAGCTTTCCCAGGGATTCTGTCATCAAGGAGATAGGTACGTCTTTCAACAGCTTTGCCCTCCAGTTAATGGACTGTAGGGTATTGTACAAAAAATGGGGATTTATCTGCATTTCCAGCGCTTTTAATTGTGACTCCTTGGCAAGCAGTTTGTGTTCATAGTTTTCTTTTATCAGAGTCAGTATTTTTGCGGCCATGGAATCAAATTGCTGATGGAGAAGACCGATTTCGTCATAACGGTTTTCGTATGAATAAGGGCAATGAATAATTTCAAATTTTTCATTTCCAAAGGCCTTTATTTTGGTCATCAGCGCGTCAAAATGTGTTACCAGGGGTTTCATAAGCACTTTGGTAAGCAAAATACAAAGAAGAAGGCTGGAAAACAGGATGAAGATAAAAAGTTGCTGGAAAAATTGAATATTCTTGTACATATCCTCATAAGGCGAGAGACAGAAGTAATCCCAACCGGTATCTGTAATGCGTCCCCCCGTATAGTAAAGTAACGGTCTTGGCAGATTTTTTGAATGGAATATTCGCCTAAATCCACTTTTTCCAGTGCAAATCTTTCGTAATTTTTCAGCGAAGCCGGTGCATAAAGGGTCTGGCTGCCGTTGCACAGAATGTAGGACACAGAATCCTGACTTTGGTTTGGGGCGGAGATGTCTTCCATCATCTGCCGGATATTAATATTTATAATCAGCACTCCCAGGTCGTCCAGTTTCAGGTGTTCAATCCGGCGAAGGCTTCGTACCAGAAAAATCCCGTAAGTATCACAGTAATCGGTAATCCAGCAGAGCCGTCCGTCCTGAGTCCGGGCTGTTTCCAAGATTTCTGATTGAAGTTCAGAGGGAAGAACATGGGAATCAATGCCGGAAGACAGAACAGAAAACTTGTCAGTAACTACCTGTACATAATCTACATAGTAAGATTTGTACTTTTGATAGTAGTTGTTTAGCGCGGCATGTACCCGGGCATAAGAATTAGAGGGCGTGTTGCTGCCATTGCCGTCCTTGCTTTCCGAAAGGGCTGTCTGTATGGAATTATCTTCTAAAATAAAATTAGCCATGCCCTGTACCGTGTGCAGATTCCGGGAAATATCTTTGGAGGAATAAGTCAGCAATTCCCCGGAAGTCTGATACAGCATACGATTGCTGGAACGTATAATCAACAGGAAGCCAGCAAGGATAAATAACGCAAATAAGAAGATTCCCGGAAGCAAAAGTATAAGAAACTTTTGGGCAAGCGGGGCATTTTGTACTTTTTTTCTTATTTTATGAAACATGAAGTCTACCTCCATTTTCTTTAATTTTCAGTAATGATATTATAACAGTTAGAAAAGAAAAAACCAATGAAAGAGGAAAAAATGCAAGGTTTCGTCTAAGAAGAACTAGGTTTTGTTTCTTTCTTCTGTCTGAAACATGGCATATAATAAACATCACAAACGACGGTCGTGAAAAAATGTAAAGGAAAAGAGGTTGAAGAGACTATGAAAAGAAGAGTGTTAGCAGTGATTCTTGGTATGACTATGGTTTGCAGTATGGCAGCCTGCGGCGGAAGCAGCGGAGAAAAGGAAAACAGTGAGAGCACAAAGGAAGATTCCGGAAAACTGACCTTTGCCTGGTGGGGTAACCAGGTACGAAATGAGCGTACCAGTAAAATTCTGGAAATGTATTCGGAAGAAAATCCTGGCTTAACCTTTGACGGACAGTTTTCAGAGTGGAATGATTACTGGAATAAACTGGCAACAGCGTCAGCAGGACATACGATGCCAGATATTGTGCAGATGGATATGGGATATTATAACCAATATGTAGAGAATGGACTGCTATTAGATTTATCTCCTTACATTGAGGATGGAACATTAGAAGTTGCAGATGTAGATGAGAGTATTTTGGAATCGGCAAAAATAGACGGTAAGACTTATGGTATCTGTAATGGAATTAATGCCCCTGCACTGTTGTATAATAAAACACTTTTGGATGAGGCGGGAATTGAAGTGAAAGATGGTATGACAATAGAAGAGTTTGTTCAGATTTCCAAAGAAGTGCAGAAAAAAACAGGGTATAAGACCAACGTGGGGTATTGTCATAATGGTTTGCCGGAATATTGGCTTAGAAGTGAAGACAAATTGCTTTTTGAAGAAGGGAAGCTGGCAGTAGACAGTGCCAGTGATTTGGAAGTTATCTTTGATTTAAAGGAACAGGCAGTAAAAGAAGGATGGCATTTAGACCCGGGTGTATTTACGGAAATCACCATTGGTTCTGCTGAACAGGACCCAATGGTTTATGGAAGTAATCCGGAATCTATGTCATGGTGCAGTTTTGCATTTTCCAATCAGTTATCTGCTATTCAGGCAGCAGCTCCGGAAGGTGTAGAAATTGGAATCACTACATGGCCTACAGATAATCTTGAAAAGTCAAATTATTTGAAACCCAGTCAGTTTTTCTGTGTAAGTGCAGACTGCGAAAATCCGGAAGAGGCAGTAAAAGTTTTAAATTATATTACAAATTCTATAGAGTGTAACGAAGTTCTTTTGGGAGAAAGAGGAGTGCCGGTTTCTAAAAAGGTATCAGAAGCAATTGCGCCGCAATTAGACGAAACCAATCAGGAAATTATAAGATACATCAATGAGGTAGTTACTCCTGTTTGCAGTACGATTAATCCTGCTGCTCCAAATGGTGCAAACGAGTTTTATGATTTGCAGAATACGTTAGAAGAACAGATTTTGTACGGTCAGATTACCGCAGAAGACGCAGCGAAACAATTATTTGAAGAGGGAAATGCCTTCATGGAGGCAGGCGCTCAATAAAGAAAAGGAGTCGAGGAAAGTATGAAAAAGACAAAGCAAATGTCCATACGCAAAAAGCTGAATACCGAAAGTGCAGCAGGTATTATCTGCACCATGCCTTTTATTATTGGATTCCTGTTGTTTATGATAGTCCCTATGGGAATTTCCCTGTACTACTCTTTCTGCAATTATGATATCCTTTCCGCACCCAAGTGGTGCGGTCTGGATAACTACATTAAGATGTTTACAGATGACCCAAAATTCTGGAAATCTATTGCAGTAACCTTTTATTTTGCGTTGGTTTCCGTGCCCCTGCGACTGATTTTTGCCTTGATTGTAGCAATGATTCTGGTAAAGAGCAGTAAGGCATCTGCTTTTTACAGAGCCGTATATTATCTGCCTTCCATTATTGGAGGCTCTGTTGCAGTGGCGATTCTGTGGAAAAGAATGTTTGCAGCAGACGGTGTAGTGAATAAAATTTTGTCTGTGTTTGGATTTCCAGCGGATTTTGCATGGCTGGGAAATACGAAGACCGCTATCTGGACGCTGATTATTCTGGCAGTTTGGCAGTTTGGTTCTTCTATGTTGATTTTCCTTTCAGCATTGAAGCAAATTCCCACAGAATTGTACGAGGCGGCAGATGTGGACGGGGCTAATAAATGCAATAAATTTTTCAAAATTACCCTGCCCCTTTTGACCCCCACTATTTTCTTTAATCTGGTCATGCAGATGATAAACGGATTCCTGGCCTTTACCCAGTGCTTTATCATTACTCAGGGAAAACCCATGGATTCTACATTATTTTATACCGTGTACACCTATTTCCAGTCCTTTAAGTTTTACAATACCGGATACGGCGCAGCCCTGGCATGGATTATGCTGCTTCTTATTGGGCTGATTACACTGGTATTATTTGCAACAAAGAAATTTTGGGTTTATGATGAAGGGAATTAACGGATATGAAGAAAGCAAGAATACATAGAAAAATTATCTATCATGTCATAGTTACCATATTTGGCCTGATTATGATTTATCCGCTGGTCTGGATGATTATGAGCTCCTTTAAAGATACAAATACTATTTTCACTACAGCGGGACAGTTGATTCCTGAAAAATTTACATTGGATAACTACATCAATGGATGGAAAGGATTTGCAGGAGTAAGTTTTGGAACCTTCTTCAAAAACTCTTTGTTTATTTCCGTAGTAGCGACTGTGGGAACTGTATTTTCATCTTCCATAGTAGCTTATGGACTTGCGAGATGTAAGTTTAAAGGTAAAAGAATTCTGGTAGTTGCCATGCTGCTGTCCATGATGCTGCCGGCACAGGTGTTGATGATTCCTCAGTATCTCTGGTATCAGAAACTGGGGTGGGTAAATTCCTATATGCCTTTGATTGTACCATATTGTTTTGCCATTCAGGGTTTCTTTACCTATTTGATGATGAATTTCATTCAGGGAATTCCCAGAGAACTGGACGAAGCGGCAAAGATTGACGGCTGCTCGTATTACGGGATTTTCGGAAGAATTATTTTTCCGCTGATGCTTCCGGTATTGATTACATCTGGTATTTTTTCCTTTATGTGGAGATGGGACGATTTCCTGTCTGCCCTGCTTTACATTAATGATTCAACAAAATATCCGGTGAGTCTTGCTTTGAAATTATTTAGTGACCCTGGTTCTTCTTCCGATTACGGCGCTATGTTTGCTATGGCTACACTGTCTGTACTGCCGATTATGCTGATATTTATTTTCCTGCAAAAATATATTGTAGAAGGAATCAGTACCTCCGGCTTAAAAGGTTAAGTATGACGTGAATATGAAATTTGATGAAAAGGAGAATGTCTTATGATTTACAAAGAAGGAAAAGTGTCTGATGTACAAATTGCTTACATAGGGGGAGGTTCCAGAGGTTGGGCTTGGACTTTCATGACTGATTTGGCATTGGAACCTAATATGAGCGGAACTATTCGTCTGTATGATTTGAATGAAAACGCAGCAAAGGCGAATGAAACAATCGGAAATCATGTTACAGAAAGAGAAGAAGCAGTTGGTAAGTGGAAATATGAAACTTATACAGATGCAGAACAGGCGTTAACTGGGGTGGATTTCATTGTAATTTCCATTCTTCCGGGAACTTTTGAGGAGATGGCTGTTGATGTACATATGCCGGAGCGTTTGGGAATTTATCAATCTGTAGGAGATACTGCGGGACCGGGAGGTATTATGCGTGCACTTCGCACCATTCCCATGTTTGTAAAAATTGCAGAGGATATTAAAAAGTATGCTCCGTCTGCCTGGGTTATCAACTATACCAATCCTATGAGTTTATGTGTGAAAACGCTGTATCATACTTTCCCGGAAATTAAGGCATTTGGTTGCTGCCACGAAGTTTTTGGCACACAGAAAGTTTTAAAAGCCATTGCAGAAGAAAAGCTGCATTTGGAAAACGTGGATAGAAGAGACATTCATGTTAATGTATTGGGTATCAACCACTTTACATGGTTTGATTATGCAGCATATAAGGGTGTTGATTTGTTCCCTGTTTATAGAGAATATATTGAAGAACACTATGAAGAGGGATACAATGAGCCGGATAAAAACTGGGCAAACAGCGCCTTCAACTGTGCCCATAGAGTAAAATTTGATTTATTTAAACGCTATGGTTTCATTGCAGCAGCAGGAGACCGCCATCTGGCAGAATTTATGCCGGGTGATGAATATTTAAATGACCCAGAAACAGTGAAAAGTTGGAAATTCGGTCTGACAACGGTAGACTGGAGAAAGAAGGATTTAAAAGAACGTCTGGAAAAGAGTGACAGACTGTTACACGGCGAAGAAGAAGTCGAGTTGAAACCGACAGGAGAAGAAGGAATTCTTTTAATCAAGGCGCTTTGTGGTTTGGAAAGAGTAGTGAGCAATGTAAATATTCCGAATACAGCTTTGCAGATACCGAATCTTCCTGCATCTGCAGTTGTAGAAACAAATGCAGTATTTGAAAGAGATGCCATTCGTCCAGTTGCAGCAGGAAAAATACCGGAGAATGTGAGAACATTGATTATGCCCCATGTGGAAAATCATGAGACAACTTTGAAAGCAGCCTTAACTTGTGACAAAGAACTGGTAGTACAGGCCTTTTTGAATGACCCGCTTGTAAAGGGTAAAAAGTGTACAGAAGAACAGGTTAGAGAACTGGTAGATGATATGCTTCAGGGAACCTTGAAATATCTGCCAGAAGGCTGGAAAAATTAAATTTGTGAAACCTTTCATTTTTTGGGGCAGGATTCTACTATTGGTGGAACCTGCCTGTTCCTTAAAATGTAGTGGAAACCTGCCGGTGTCTGTGTTACAATATATATGAAAGCATTATATTTCCACTATCTAAAAAATCTGTTGCGGCATCTGCCGTGTCTGAAACTCTGACAGCATATCAAGGAAAATCTCAATGCTTTTATTCACAAGAAACAGAAAATGCAGAGAGGTTTTAGGAGACATGTTGGAGGATAACAGATAAAGAAGGGTTATCTGTTGCCAAAATGGAAAATGTTTGGCAGAGTGTTTCCACCTCCTGCAAAGAAAAGAGGAGGTATTTACATTATGGAAACAATGAAAACCGTTCCAAACAGAATGTATAAGGCTACGGTGTTTGCCATGCTTTTTGAGGACAAAAAGCGTTTGCTGGAACTTTATAATGCCATTAGCGGAAAACATTATACGGACCCGGATATGTTGGAAATTAACACTTTGGAAAATGCCATTTATATGGCTGTGAAAAATGATATTTCTTTTCTCATAGATGCCAGATTGTCGTTATATGAGCATCAGTCCACATACAGTCCCAATCTTCCGCTTCGGTTTCTGTTGTATATTTCCAGTCTTTTTTCGTCTATGACAAAGGAGCTGAATCTGTATGGAACAAAGCCCATAGAACTTCCGACACCCCAGTTTGTGGTATTCTATAATGGTTTACAGGAACAGCCAGACAGAAAAATACTGAAACTTTCAGACCTTTATACGGTAAAAGGAGAGTGCAATCTGGAGCTGGAAGCGGTAGAAAAGGCTATAGAAGAGTGCATCCGGGAAGGGATTTTGAAAGAATTTCTGGAAAAGAATAAAGCGGAGGCAAGGAATATGAGCATATTTGAATATGACCAGGAAAAGCACCTCAGGCAGGAGCGGGAAGAAGCCTGGGAAGAGGGAAGAAAGGTTGGAGTAGAGGCTGGAATTCTTCAGGGATTAGAGAAAGGGTTGGCACAGGGAAAAGAACAGGGAAAATATGATATGCTCTGTAAACTCATACAGAAAAAGCTGAACAAAGGAAAGAATACAGCCGAGATTGCCAAAGAACTGGAAGAACCGGAAGAGGTTATCATCGGTATTTTGGAGAAACTATAAAATTCATGCTTCACCAATACTGTAAGGACATTTTGGGAGGGCAGGATTCCACTATTGGTGGAACCTGCCTGTTTCTTA
>NZ_JBBKBX010000026.1:0-45141 GCF_037890365.1 Blautia sp. HCN-20427
TGGCCTAGTAACAAGGGCTTATAGCTCTAGAGCAAACCACCCGTTGGACGGGTGGTCATGATTTTGTGTCATTGACAAGGCGGGAGGGGCGAGGGTACAATGAAGAAAAGAGATTTAAGAACAGCGAGGGTGTTGCAAAATGGGTAAACGAATCAATCTGGAAGAGGAAAAGGAATTGATGGCACTTGGAAAGGCGCTGTCTTCGGAAATCAGACTGAAAATTCTGGGACTTCTGCAGGAAGGACCTTTGTGTGTCAATGAAATTGCAGAGTTTTTGAACATTCCTGCTTCTTCCGCAGCGCTTCATGTACGGGTGCTGGAGGAGGCGGAACTTATCCGCACAGAGCTAAAGCCGGGTATTCGGGGCTACATGAAGCTGTGTATCCGTCAGGAAACCAGTGTGGTGCTGGATTTACAGAAAAAATCCAAGGAGCAGAGGGAAGAAGTGATTTCCATGCCTGTAGGAAATTATGTGGATTATAAAATTACTCCTACCTGCGGTATGGTAAATGAAGAAGAGTATATTGACGGAGAGGATGAGCCGCGCTGCTTTTACGACCCCAGACGGACCACGGCCAAGCTGGTGTGGTTTTCCTCCGGTTATCTGGAATACCGTTTCCCCAATGCGGGTATGCAGAAGGAGCCGGTAAAGTCTCTGGATTTTTCTGCAGAGTTATGTTCAGAAACAGCGGATTACAATCTGGACTGTCCTTCGGATATCACACTCTGGATTAACGGCATAGAGGCGGGAACCTGGACTTGCCCTTCGGATTTTGGAGGGAGAAGGGGGAAGTTAAATCCGGACTGGTGGGAAGATAAAAACAGCCAGTATGGTAATCTGAAAAACTGGCACATTGATGAGACCGGTACTTACCTGGACGGTCTGCAGGTCAGCGGACGGGGAATTGAAGCGTATGCTTTGGCCGAGGGACCTTATGTGTCAGTGCGCATCGGCATTAAGGAGGACGCAGAGCATGTAGGGGGTGTGAATATTTTTGGGAACTGTTTCGGAGATTATCCCCAGGATTTGGTTATGCGCCTGAAATATTAAGGCGGAGACGGGATTTCTTTGAAAAAGGGCTTTACATCTTGTTTTTCTGTGCTATAATTTCGTTATAAACAAGAAAGATGAATTAAAACATAAAAACTGTTTTAAATGAGAGAAGGGAATTGTGCAGGTCTGTTTTACAGGATGACACAACAGAATTGGGAGGAAGCAAATATGTTGAATAAAGATATCAGAGATTTGGTGCAGTATGGAATGGATGCAGGACTGGTGCCGCCCTGTGAAAAAAATTATACCATCAACCTGCTGCTGGATATGTTCCATGAGGACGAATACCAAGAGCCGCAGGAAGAAATCTGTGCCGATTTGGAGACGATTTTAAAAAGTCTTCTGGATGAGGCGGTAAAGAGAAACATTATCGAAGACAGCATCGGATACCGGGACTTGTTTGATACAAAGATTATGAACTGTCTCATGCCCCGTCCGTCCCAGGTGCAGGAAAAATTCTGGAAAGAATACGAAAAGAGCCCTCAGGAGGCTACGGATTATTTTTACAAATTAAGCCAGGACAGCGATTATATCCGCCGCTACCGCATTAAAAAGGACAGAAAATGGACCGTGGACAGCCCGTACGGTACTATTGACATTACTATCAATCTGTCCAAGCCGGAAAAAGACCCAAAAGCCATTGCTGCAGCAAAGAACGCAAAGCAGAGCAGCTATCCCAAATGCCTGCTGTGTATGGAGAACGAAGGTTATGCAGGACGGTTGAATCACCCGGCCAGAGAGAATCACCGGATTATTCCCATTACCATAAATGATTGCCAGTGGGGCTTTCAGTATTCTCCTTATGTGTATTACAATGAGCATTGTATTGTGTTTAACGGACAGCATGTACCTATGAAAATTGAGCGAAATACCTTTGTAAAGCTGTTTGACTTTATCAAGCTGTTTCCTCACTATTTTCTGGGTTCCAATGCAGACCTTCCCATTGTAGGAGGTTCTATTTTAAGCCACGACCATTTCCAGGGCGGACATTATACCTTTGCTATGGAAAAGGCACCTATGGAAAAGGAAGTCACCATTTCGGGATACGAAGATGTAGAGGCCGGCATTGTAAAATGGCCGTTGTCTGTGCTGAGAATTCGCAGCAAAGATGAAAAACGGCTGATTGATTTGGCCAGCCATGTACTGGAGGTGTGGAGAGGCTACACCGATGAAGAGGCGTTTATCTTTGCTGAGACAGAAGGAGAACTTCACAACACGATTACACCGATTGCAAGAAAAAGAGGAGAGTTTTTTGAACTGGATCTGACTCTGCGCAATAATATTACCACAGAAGAACACCCACTGGGACTGTATCACCCTCATGCAGCCTACCACCATATCAAGAAAGAGAATATCGGCTTAATTGAAGTTATGGGTCTGGCAGTACTGCCAGCCAGACTGAAAGAGGAACTGGAGCTTCTGGCTTCCTGCCTGCTGGAAGGAAAAGACCCTGCACAACATGAAATGCTGGTAAAACATGCAGACTGGGTAAAAGAATTTTTGCCGAAATATCCAAACCTTACCAAGGACAATGTGATGGACATTCTGCAGGAAGAAGTGGGACAGGTCTTTGTCCATGTTCTGGAAGACGCAGGGGTTTACAAATGCACGGAAGAGGGCCGGGAAGCGTTCCAGCGTTTTATCCACGCTTTATAATTCTAAAGAGAAAAACAAAAAAGATAGGTGTCCTGCCTGTCTTTTTTGTTTTTTTTATGCTATACTACTTGATAAACAAAGAAAAGAGGGATAGTTATGCATCCGGTATACGAAAAACTCCAGGGCTGTCTGGCCAGTATCCGGCAGAAGACAGACTTTGTGCCAAAGGTGGCGCTGATTCTAGGCTCCGGTCTGGGAGACTATGCAGAAGAGATAGAAATTCACCAAATCATACCATACGAAGAAATACAGGGCTTTCCCGTGTCTACCGTACCGGGACACAAGGGACGATTCGTCCTTGGATATGTAAAGGGCGTGCCTGTTATCATTATGCAGGGCAGAGTTCACTATTATGAGGGGTATTCCATTACAGATGTGGTGCTTCCGGTGCGTCTGATGAAGCTTTTGGGAGCCGAGATTCTGTTTCTTACCAATGCGGCGGGAGGAGTGAATTTTGACTTCCGGCCGGGAGATTTTATGATGATTACAGACCAGATTTCCTCCTTTGTCCCATCGCCGCTGATTGGCTCCAATGTGGAAGAACTGGGAGAGCAGTTCAGCGATATGAGTGAAATCTATGATAAGGATTTGCAGAAGCTTTTAGAGAGCACGGCAGAAGAATTGCGGATTCCTCTTCAGAAAGGGGTTTATATCCAGCTTACCGGTCCCAATTACGAATCTCCGGCAGAAGTGCGTATGTGCAGAATTCTGGGTGCAGACGCAGTAGGTATGAGTACGGCCTGCGAGGCTGTGGCGGCCAATCACTGCGGCATGAAAATCTGCGGAATTTCCTGTATTACCAATCTGGCCTGCGGCATGAGCGAAACCCCTTTAAACCATAAAGAGGTACAGGAGATAGCAGACCAAAAAGCCCCGGATTTCAAGCGGCTTTTGACGGCTGCGCTATCCCGTATGTAAGACAAAAATGAACCAGATAAGGAGAATACAATGAGGGAAAAAATCCTGCTGATAGACGGACACAGTATTTTAAACAGAGCCTTTTACGGCCTGCCGGATTTGACCAATTCCGAAGGGCTTCACACCAATGCCATTTACGGCTTTTTAAACATCCTGTTCAAAATGATGGAAGAAGAAAAACCGGATTATCTTACGGTTGCCTTTGACCTTTCGGCGCCCACCTTCCGGCACAAGATGTACGACGCCTATAAAGGAACCAGAAGACCCATGCCCCAGGAACTGCGCCAGCAGGTGCCGGTGATGAAGGATGTGCTTGGCGCTATGGGGGTGCCCATTCTCTCTATGGAGGGGTATGAGGCGGACGACCTTTTAGGAACGATTGCCAAACGGAGCGAGGCAAAGGGCATGGATGTCACCGTGCTTTCCGGAGACAGGGATTTGCTGCAGCTGGCTACAGACCATATCTGCATTCGTATTCCAAAGACAAAGGGCGGAAAAACCACCATTGAAGATTATTTTGCAAAAGATGTGCAGGAGGCTTATCAGTTAAGTCCGCTGCAGATTATTGAACTGAAAGCCCTGATGGGAGATACGGCGGATAATATTCCGGGGCTTCCCGGAGTGGGAGAAAAAACGGCTACCAAGCTGCTCTTAGAGTACGGCAGTGTGGAAAATGCCCATGCCCATGCAGAGGAAATTAAGCCCAACAAAGCAAAAAATGCTTTTTTAGAGCATTATGATTTAGCGGTACTCAGTAAGGATTTGGCAACTATCCGCATTGACAGTCCGGTGGAGTATGACTGGGAAACTGCCAGAATCCATGATTTATATACTCAGGAAGCCTACGAATTTTTTAAGGAACTGGAATTTAAAAATTTCCTTTCCAGATTTGAAGAGACCGGAAATACCAGCAAGGCAGAAGAGCATTTTGCAACCATTACGGATTTTGCAAAAGCAGAGGAACTTTTTGCACTGGCTCAAAAGAAAGAGCGGGTGGGACTGGAACTTCTGGAAGAAAAAGGAATGATTCTGGGGCTTGGTCTGGCTTATGAGGAAGAAGGGGATTTGCAAGTGTACGGCATGCTGCCCCAGGGATTTCTGACGGAAGCATATCTTCTGGATAAAGCAAAAATGCTCTGTCAGCAGGGAAATGCGGTGGCGTCTTTGAATGTAAAGGCCATGCTGCGGCATATGGATTTAGACCATCATACCGCCATGTTTGACGCCCAGATAGCCGCCTATCTCTTAAATCCCTTGAAATCCGAATATGCTTATGACGATATTGCCAGAGAATATCTGGGAGAAATGCTCCCTGCAAAGGAAGACCTGCTGGGAAAACTTTCTTATTCCAAGGCAGCGGCAGAGAAAGAAGAGGAACTGGCAAAAAGCGTCTGCTATATGGCTTATACGGCTTTAAAAGCCAGACAGCCTCTTTTGGAGGCTCTGGAAGCAGCAGGGATGAAAAAGCTGTATACAGATATGGAAATGCCTCTGTTGTTTACCCTTTCCGATATGGAGAAAGAGGGAATCCGGGTGAATGCAGAAGAATTGAAGGAGTATGGAGAAAAGCTGCAGGTGCGGATTGCAGAACTGGAGAAAAGTATCTGGCAGCAGGCAGGGGAAGAATTTAATATCAATTCGCCCAAACAGCTTGGAGTGATTCTCTTTGAAAAGCTGCAGATGCCGGGAGGAAAGAAGACGAAAACCGGATATTCCACGGCGGCAGATGTACTGGAAAAGCTGGCTGCAGATTATGCCATTGTATCGGATATTCTGGAATACCGCCAGCTTACCAAACTGAAATCCACCTATGCGGACGGTCTGGCGGGCTATATTGATGAAGGCGGCCGAATTCATTCCACTTTTAACCAGACGATTACTGCCACAGGGCGTATCAGCAGCACAGAGCCCAATCTGCAGAATATTCCGGTGCGGACAGAACTGGGACGGCTTCTTAGAAAGGTATTTATTCCCCAAGACGGGTATGTGTTCTTGGACGCAGACTACTCCCAGATTGAACTGCGTGTTCTGGCTCATATGTCCGGGGACGAAAAGCTGATACAGGCTTATCGGGAAGCCCAGGATATCCACAGAATGACGGCTTCTCAGGTGTTCCACATTCCTTTTGAAGAGGTAACTCCTCTGCAGAGACGGAATGCCAAAGCCGTCAACTTCGGTATTGTGTATGGTATCAGCTCTTTCGGACTTAGCCAGGATTTGAGCATTACGAGAAAAGAGGCAGAGCAGTACATTAAAAATTATTTTGAGACTTATCCGAAGATAAAGGGATTTCTGGATAATCTGGTACAGCAGGCCAAGGACGAGGGATATGTCAGTACGATGTTCGGACGCCGCCGTCCTGTGCCGGAACTGAAATCCAGCAACTTTATGCAGCGTTCCTTTGGGGAGCGGGTAGCCATGAATTCCCCTATTCAGGGCACGGCAGCAGATATTATTAAAATTGCCATGATTCAGGTCAGCCGCCGCCTGAAAGAGGAAAATCTGAAATCCAGACTGATTCTGCAGATACACGATGAGCTGCTGATTGAAACGGCAGAGGATGAGGTGGAACAGGTTTCCGCCATTCTGGAGCAGGAAATGAAGGGAGCGGCGGAGTTATCCGTATCCCTGGAAATTGATATGCACACCGGCAAAAGCTGGTATGAGGCAAAATAAATAGAGAAATGCGTTACAAAGGAGGAAGTGTCTATGAGGATTATAGGAGTAACCGGCGGCGTGGGAAGCGGCAAAAGCGCGGTATTGAATTATATGGAAGAACATTTCGACTCCAGAGTGGTAAAGGCAGATGAAGTGGGGCATATGCTGATGATGCCTGGAAGAGAGTGCTATGAACCGGTGATTCAGCTTTTCGGGGACTGGGTGGTAAGGGAGGACACCTCTTTGGACCGGGCAGCCATTGCATCCATTGTCTTTGATAATCCCGAAATGCTGAAAAAGCTGGACGATATTGTACATCCGGAAGTAAAAAAATACATTTTAAGGGAAATTGAACGGTCCAGAAAAGAAGAGACGGAATTTTTTTTTATTGAGGCAGCTTTGCTTCTGGAAGAAAAATATGATGAAATTTGTGATGAGATATGGTATATTTATTGCGAAAAAGAAGTACGCATGGAAAGACTGCGCAGAGACAGAGGCTATTCAGATGAGAAAATCAAAAAGCTGATGGACAACCAGCTTCCGGAAGAGGTCTTTGAAGAGCGCTGTGATTTCCAATTATATAATGATGAAGATGTAGCTCATACTTATCTTCAGATTGAACGGAAAATGAGGACATATTATGAATCTTTGTAGTATAGCCAGCGGTAGCAGCGGAAACTGTATCTATGTGGGAAGTGATACCACAAGCCTGCTGGTAGATGTAGGAATCAGCGGAAAACGCATTGAAGAGGGACTGCGAAGCATTGACCACACCACCGGGGACTGCGACGGTATTTTGATTACCCATGAGCACTCCGACCATATCAAAGGTCTTGGGGTGATTTCCAGAAAGCACAAAATCCCCATTTACTGCACCAGGGGAACCATGGAGGCCATGCAGTCCATGAGCAGCCTGGGGAAAATGCCGGAAGGGCTTTTCCGTCCCATAGAGGCAGACAAAAAATTTCAAATCGGGGATTTACAGGTGCAGCCCTTTGCCATTTCTCATGACGCGGCAGAACCGGTGGGATACCGGGTAAATCATGGTACAAAGTCTGCAGGCATTGCCACGGATTTGGGATATTATGATG
Organism: Blautia sp. HCN-20427; assembly: GCF_037890365.1. Classification (NCBI taxonomy): domain Bacteria; kingdom Bacillati; phylum Bacillota; class Clostridia; order Lachnospirales; family Lachnospiraceae; genus Blautia; species Blautia sp. HCN-20427. Next base: position 7,378 of record NZ_JBBKBX010000026.1, read on the forward strand.
ATTACATAGTGCAGAATCTCTCCGGACTAGATGTGCTTTTGCTGGAAGCCAACCATGATGTAAATATGCTGCAAGTGGGAAGTTATCCCTATTATTTGAAGCAGCGTATTTTGGGAAACCGGGGACACCTTTCCAATGAAACGGCAGGCCGCCTTTTGTGCCGTCTGCTGCATGAGCGGATGAAAGCTGTTTTTCTGGGACATTTAAGTCGGGAGAACAATTACGAAGCGCTGGCTTATGAAACGGTCTGCTCCGAGGTGACTATGGGGGAAAATCCCTGGAAATCTTCGGATTTTAAAATTGCTGTGGCACACCGGGAGCAGGTGTCGGATTTGGTAACTGTGTAAAGACAGCAGGTAGAAAGAAACATTTTACAAATAAAATAAGAAATGAGGAGCTAATCATGAAGAAGACCATTATTACCGTTGTGGGAGAAGACACCGTAGGAATTATTGCAAAGGTATGTACTTACCTGGCAGAGAACAAAATTAACATTCTGAATATTTCTCAGACGATTGTAGACGGATATTTCAATATGATGATGATTACAGATACCAGCATGTCTGCAAAAAAACTCAATGTGATTTCCGAAGAACTGGAAGAGATTGGAAATGGAATCGGCGTGGTGATTCGTGTGCAGTTAGAAGACATTTTCACAAAAATGCACCGGATTTAAGAAGCAGGCAGAAAGGACGGAAAATCACCTATGATTAACATGTATGAAGTCAATGAGACAAATAAAATGATTGAGGAAGAAAACCTGGACGTGCGCACCATTACGCTGGGTATCAGTCTTCTGGACTGTATTGATTCCGATTTACAGCAGGTGAACCGTAAGGTTTACGAAAAAATTACGGGACTGGCCAGACATCTGGTGGAAACAGGAGATGATATTTCCAAGGAGTTCGGAATTCCGGTTGTCAATAAAAGAATTTCTGTAACCCCTATTGCACTTGTAGGCGGTGCAGCCTGCAAGACACCGGAGGATTTTGTCAGTCTGGCAAAGACGCTGGATAAGGCGGCGAAAGAGGTGGGCGTCAACTTTATCGGGGGCTATTCTGCCACCGTGTGTAAGGGCATGACAGCGGCAGACGAGCTTTTGATTCGTTCTATTCCTGAAGCGCTGGCTTCTACGGAGCGGGTATGCAGTTCTGTGAATCTGGGTTCTACCAAAACAGGAATCAACATGGATGCCGTGCGCCTTATGGGCAGTATTGTTCTGGAAACGGCTCAGGCTACCAAGGAAGAGGATTCTCTGGGCTGTGCAAAGTTGGTGGTATTCTGCAATGCTCCTGACGACAATCCGTTTATGGCAGGTGCTTTTCACGGAGTGACCGAGGCAGACGCGGTTATCAATGTAGGCGTATCCGGTCCGGGTGTTGTGAAAAAGGCGCTGGAACAGGTGAGAGGCAAGAATTTTGAAGTGCTCTGCGAAACGATTAAAAAGACGGCCTTTAAGATTACCCGCGTGGGACAGTTGGTGGCTCAGGAGGCGTCCAGACGTCTGGGGATTCCTTTCGGTATTATCGACCTTTCTCTGGCGCCGACTCCGGCTATTGGAGACAGTGTGGCAGATATTCTCCATGAAATCGGTGTGGAATATGCAGGCGCGCCGGGAACCACGGCTGCTCTGGCTCTTTTAAATGACCAGGTGAAAAAAGGCGGTGTGATGGCTTCCTCTTATGTAGGCGGATTGAGCGGTGCTTTTATTCCGGTCAGCGAAGACCAGGGTATGATTGACGCAGTTGTAGCGAATGCCCTGACCATTGAAAAGCTGGAGGCTATGACTTGTGTCTGCTCCGTAGGGCTGGATATGATTGCGATTCCCGGAGATACAAAAGCAACCACGATTGCAGGCATTATTGCAGACGAATGTGCCATCGGTATGGTAAACCAGAAAACTACAGCCGTGCGTGTGATTCCGGTTATCGGCAAAGGCGTGGGAGAAACGGTGGAATTCGGCGGTCTTCTGGGCTATGCGCCGGTTATGCCGGTGAATCCCTATTCCTGCGAAAACTTTGTGAACAGAACCGGAAGAATCCCGGCGCCGATTCACAGCTTTAAGAACTAAGGAGAAGAGGAAATGGAATCTCTTTGGTCGGTACTGAGTATTGTCATACAATTTTCCGGGGTTTTTGGTATTTTTTATGTGATTCGCGGCATGTATATGTTCCGTAAGAAAAAGTTTCTCACCGCGGGATTTGATGAAACCCAAAAAGAAGAAAACCGGGCATGGTGCAGAGGCGAGGGCACGGTATGCCTGTACTGGGGCGTTTTGCTGCTGCTTCTGAATGTGTATGCATTTGTTGCGGCGTGGACAACAGGGCAGCTTTCTATGGTTGTAGTCATGGTGTTTGTGCTGTTGTTCTGCGCAGGCTGCGGGGGACGTATTCGGAACAATCTGAAATACAGAAATAAACAGAACCAGAAAATAAAAAGAATATAAGAAAAGTGAAAAGAGCAGAATCTGGAGAGTACGGCATCTCTGGATGCTGCTCTTTTTCGCTGGAATTTTAGATTTCTATGGTTTTCGTTGCTATTTTCTGGCGGAATGTGCGGTCATGTTCTACGAAAATCATGGTGGGTGCAAATTCCAGTATGAGTTCTTCTATCTGCATACGGGAATAGATGTCAATAAAGTTCAGGGGTTCATCCCATACATAGAGATGAGCCTGCTCACAGAGACTTTTGGCTACCAACACTTTCTTTTTCTGGCCTTCTGAAAAATCCTGCATATCTTTCAGGAACTGTGTACGGGCAAAGTCCATTTTCCGCAGCAGGGTTTTCAGCAGGGTTTCTTCTATCTGGTTCTGGGCCGCAAAGTCCGAAAGTGTGCCTTTTAAGTGGGAAGTGTCCTGTGGAACATAGGAAATTTGAAGCCCGGAACCTACGGTAACTGTGCCTGTATGAGGAACAGATATCCCGGTCAAAAGTTTTAAAAGGCTGCTTTTGCCGCTGCCGTTTTTTCCATGCAGCACCAGACGGTCCCCTTGCTGTACAGAAAAGGAAAGCGGGCCGCAGACAGGTTTCCGGTCATAACAAATGCAGATATGGGAAAAGGAAGCCAGAGTATCTGTATGATATTTCTGAGGGAAAAGCTTTAAATTTTCCGTATATTCTGCATTTTTCAAAAGGCCGGATTTTTCTTCTATGGCCTGTTTCTGCCGGGCTTCAATCGTTTTTGCACGTTTCATCATTTTAGCGGATTTATGGCCAATATAGCCTCTGTCTACAGGTCCGTTTCCATATTTGGCAGTTTCTGTGCGGACAGACCAGGCAGAAGTTCTCTGGGCCGCCTGCCGCAAATGGGAAATATGAAACCACCATCCGACAGGAACTGAAACGGTGCGCCGATGAAATTGCTTCGGTGGATGTGTCCATGCAGACGATACGGGATATTCTCCGCAGTGAAGAATGGGAATAAAAATCCTTGACATATATAGATAACCGATATAGTATATAGTTAATCGATATATCGAAAAACTATATGCTATATTTTTGTTTGAAAATGTCTGACACAAGGAGGTAGAAAATGGCAATCAGTAAAACAATGGTTTCCGGCAGTATGACGATGTTGCTTTTAAAGCTGCTGTCGGAAAAAGATATGTATGGGTATGAAATGATTTCAACATTACGGCAGCGTTCTCAAAATGTTTTTGAGCTGAAAGCGGGAACCCTCTATCCTTTGCTGCACACCATGGAGGAGAAGAAGCTTCTGCAATCTTATGAGCAGGAAATCCAGGGGAAAATGCGGAAATATTACAGCATTACCAGAGAAGGCCGCAGAATGCTTTCTGAGAAAGAGGCGGAGTGGCGGGAATATGCCGGAGCAGTAACCAGTGTCTTAGGATTGGAGGGGTGACAAATGGAAGAATATTTACAAAAAGTACTGGAGCAGATACGCTGCAAGCAGGCCCGAAAAATGGTGGAAGAAGAACTGCGGGGACATTTGGAAGAGCAGATTTCAGACAATCTTCTGGAAGGCATGGACAGGGACGAGGCAGTGAAAAGGGCGGTAGAGGATATGGGAAGCCCTGTAGAAACCGGAATTTCTCTGGATGCCCTTCACAGACCACAGATGTGTTGGTCTATGATTATCCTCATAGGGTTTATCAGTTTTCTGGGAATTGTGATTCAGACCGTGATTGGAAAAAGCGATGGAACCTTGGGAAACAGCCACATTATCCGCTATATTTTTCATGTGGTGCTGGGCTTTGGCCTGATGCTGGGCGTATACCGCCTGGACTACAGTTTTCTGGGAAAATATGCAAAATTTCTGGCAGGACTGGGCGGACTTTTCCTTTTCCTGCAGGCAGAGTTTTTCCCTGTATCTGTGAATGGCGCCAATAGCTGGATAACGCTTCCCGGAATCGGAACGTTTTCCATATCTTCCATGTTGTATCTGGCGATTCCTCTTTATGGAGGAATTTTATATCAGTATTATGGACAGGGAATACGGGGAATTGGCAAATGTCTTCTGTGGCTGCTGATTCCGGTTTATCTGGCTTACCGTATGCCACATCTTTTTCAGGCCGGATTTTTGTTTCTGGTGGAGGGGGTTCTCTTGAGTTATGCGGTATGGAAAGGCTGGTTTCAGGTGAAAAGGGGAGTTTTTCTAGGAATGTTCTGGGGAATAACGCTGGCGCTCCCGGCAGGGATTGCCGTGTTGGGGGTGAAACTTCATTGGTTTGCCCCTTATCAGATAGACAGAATACAGTATTATCTTGGACGACTGGGACATATTTCTGGATTTTCAACAGAAGTGATAAGAGAAAATGGCAGATATGATGTGGTTCCGTTTTTAAGCGCCAGTTATGGTGTCATAGCCGCTGTGGTTGTGGTTGCTATGGTGCTGATTCTGGCCATGAAAGGGCTGCATGTGGCAAAGAAACAGAAAAATCAGCTGGGAATGATGATTGGTTATGCAGGTGCATTATTTTTCCTCTTTATGACACTTTTTCACATAGGGGAAGCTGCCGGATTTTTCCCTGGAACGACCAGTTTTCTGCCCTTCCTTTCTTCCGGCGGCTCAAACCTTCTGGTATCTTATGTGGTTCTGGGACTTCTGCTCAGCGTGTACCGCTATCAGAACCTGCTTCCTGCAGAGCAAAAGAAAACCGTTGTTCACAAAAGAACAGGCGGCTTTTGCAAATCATGAACAAAAGCGGTCTGTTTTTTTATATGCAGTACGGACTGGTAGAGGTTGGAGACAAAAATATCTGTCTCAAAAGCAGAAATTTCTTCCTTAGGCAGCCGTTTTTTGTAGTCCGCGGCTTTTGTGAGGACAGGAATCGTACTGTTGTTCTGTAAAAGCCGGAGAAATTCGGAACTTTTCTTTTGAAAGCCAAGCAGCCGCACATAACCGGGAGCATGGGAAGGCAGGTCTGCCGGAATTTCCAGGAGCGTGTGGAGCAGGGCGCGGTTAATTCTGGTACGGGTCAGTTCCTTTGTTTTTAAAAGTCCTGCAAACTGGGAAAAGGACATAAATTCATTCAAACGGTTGCAGATTCGCCTGGCCAGTTCCGGGGACATGTCGGCATACTGACAAAGGCTGTCGGGGGTACTGCGCATCAGTTTGTATTTTAGCAGCAGGGAGAAATCGTCCTCGGTCATCATGTCTTCTTTTGTCAGATTGTGGGGCAGAGAGGCTACCATTTCCGGCTGTGTCCGGGTGAAAAGTGATAAAAGAGCCGGGAGAAATTCTCTGGAGTCCGTATCCTGTAATTGGGAAAGGCTTCTGCGGACAGCGGAGGCGCTGGGATAGCTGTTTTCCAGTTTTTCGGCGTGATAGGCGCTGCCTTCCCGTTTCAGTGTTACCGGACGTATAGAACTTTTCAGTGAAAGCAGCGCTTTGCAGTATTCGACTCCCAGAATATTGTTTGGCGTATCTAAAAATTCGTTGTTCCATGGACCGGAAAGGAATTTTGCGCCGTATTCTAAGAGTGCAGCTTTGCGGGCTGAGGGGAAAGAGAGGCCCTTTTTCAGGTTTTCTTTTAAAGAAATCTGAAAGGCTTCCGGTTCTTTCGACAAAATTTCAGCCGTGGCCATACAGGGAGAGAGTTCTCCGCTTTCGCTGCCAAAGCAGAGAAAATCTATACCATGTAAAGCATTTAGAATTCCTATGCTGCCTTTGGCAAAATATTCTGCACTGGAGGAGGCGTAATAAGAGGGGAGTTCCAGCACCACATCAGCCCCTCCCAGAAGCGCCATTTTTGTCCGCAAATGTTTGGAAAAAACAGCAGGAGTGCCCCGCTGGACGAAATCACCGCTTAAAACGACTACAGCATAGTCTGCTCCGGTCAGTTCTTTGGCTTTTTCTATGTGATAGGCATGTCCTTTATGGAAAGGGTTATATTCCGCTATGATTCCGACTGCTTTTTTCATGGTAAAATCCTTTCTGTAAAAATTGTGTTCTGTTACTATATAAACATATGAGGGAGTTGTGTGCAAGGAAAAAATAGAGAATATAAAATTGTCAAGAAAAAATACTTGACAGCCGTAGAATCCTGTTGTATGATAACCAAGGTGATTACGAATGGAAAAATTTGTAGAACAGACTTTGCTGTATGATTTCTACGGAGAGTTGTTGACAGCTCACCAGAGAAGAATCTACGAAGATGTGGTTTTAAATGACTACTCCTTAAGTGAAGTGGCCGACGAGCTGGGTATCAGCCGGCAGGGCGTGCATGATAATATCAAGCGCTGCAACAAGGCTTTGCAGGATTACGAAGCAAAGCTGCATCTGGTAGAAAAGTTTGTGAATATTAAAAAAAAGGTCCATCGTATTCACAAGCTGAGCAGAGAATGTGAAAATCTTAGCAGACAGGAACTGGTTTCCCAGGTGGAAAGTATTTCTCAGGAAATCTTAGAGGAGTTATAACAGATGGCATTTGAGAGCTTAACAGACAAACTTCAGAATGTATTTAAGAATTTAAGAAAAAAAGGACGTTTGACCGAAGCCGATGTAAAGGCTGCCTTAAAAGAAGTAAAGATGGCGCTTTTGGAAGCGGACGTCAGCTTCAAGGTAGTAAAGCAGTTTATGAAGGCTGTGCAGGAGCGTGCTATCGGACAGGACGTTATGTCTGGTCTGAATCCGGGTCAGATGGTCATTAAGATTGTAAATGAAGAGCTTGTCCGCTTAATGGGAAGTGAAACAACAGAGATTGCCTTAAAGCCCGGCAATGAAGTGACCGTTTTGATGATGGTGGGACTTCAGGGTGCCGGTAAGACTACAACCACTGCAAAGCTGGCAGGAAAGCTGAAGTCCAAAGGAAGAAAGCCTCTCCTGGCTGCCTGCGACGTCTATCGTCCGGCTGCAATCAAACAGCTGCAGGTAAACGGAGAAAAACAGGGTGTGGAAGTCTTCGCCATGGGAGATAAAAACAGCCCGGTGGACATTGCAAAAGCAGCTTATGAGCATGCAAAAAATGAGAAGTATAATGTGCTGATTCTGGATACGGCAGGACGTCTTCACATTGATGAAGATATGATGAAGGAACTTGCCCAAATCAAAGAAGCCATTGACGTAGACCAGACCATTCTGGTGGTAGATGCCATGACCGGACAGGATGCGGTAAATGTGGCAGAGACCTTTGGAGAAAAAGTTGGAATCGACGGAGTCATTTTGACAAAGATGGATGGTGACACCCGAGGCGGTGCGGCGCTTTCCATTAAGGCCATCAGCGGAAAGCCGATTTTATATGTGGGTATGGGCGAGAAGCTGTCCGATTTGGAACAGTTTTATCCCGACCGTATGGCGTCCCGTATTTTAGGGATGGGGGATGTCATGAGCCTGATTGAAAAGGCACAGGCCAATCTGGATGAAGAGAAAGCCAAAGAAATGGAGCAGAAGTTCCGCAAAAATTCTTTCGGATTTGACGACTATCTGGAAAGCATGAACCAGATGAAAAACATGGGCGGTTTGTCCAGTGTACTGAATATGCTTCCGGGTGTGGGTTCCCAGATTAAGGACATTGACAGCATGGTAGATGAAAAGGATATGGCGAGAAAAGAAGCGATTATTCTGTCCATGACCCCAAAAGAACGTTCTCATCCCGAAATTTTAAGCCCTTCCAGAAAGAACCGGATTGCCAAAGGCGCAGGTGTGGATGTGGCGGAAGTCAACCGTATGGTCAAACAGTTTGAACAGGCCAAGAAAATGATGAAACAGATGCCCGGACTGATGGGCGGCAAAGGTGGTAAAAGAGGAAAATTCAAACTTCCCTTTTAACATATATGAAACTTTATGAAAAAACCAGGAGGTGAAAAGAAATGGCAGTAAAAATCAGATTAAGAAGAATGGGACAGAAGAAAGCTCCTTTCTATAGAATCATTGTTGCAGATTCCAAATCCCCAAGAGATGGAAGATTCATCGAAGAGATTGGAACATATGACCCAACTCAGGAACCAAGCGTATACAAAGTAGACGAAGAAGCAGCTAAAAAATGGCTTGCAAACGGTGCTCAGCCAACAGAGGTTGTTGCTAAAATCTTCAAACTGGCTGGTATCGAAAAATAATCCGGGAGGTAATTTGTAATGAAAGAATTAGTAGAAGTAATTGCAAAATCTCTCGTAGATTCTCCTGAAGAAGTCGTTGTGACAGAAACAGAAGAAAACGACGCTATCCTTTTGGAACTCAAGGTTGCCCCTGCGGATATGGGGAAAGTAATTGGCCGCCAGGGCCGCATTGCCAAAGCTATCCGTACTGTGGTAAAGGCCGCGTCTTCCAAAGGTGAGAAAAAGGTTGTCGTAGATATTTTACAGTAATAACAATCATGAAAGGGGTTGTCGCATGAACAGCAGTGTGACAGCCCCTTTTTTATCATACCGGGCCCAAAGACCGGGAGAAAGAGGAGTATATAATATAGATGGAAGATTTATTGCAGGTAGGCGTGATTACCACAACCCACGGTATTCGCGGAGAGGTAAAAGTATACCCCACCACAGACGACGCCCACAGATTTGACTATCTGGAAAGTGTGCTTCTGGATACAGGAAAAGAACTGTGTGAACTGGAAATCCAGCGGGTGAAGTATTTCAAACAATTTGTTATTTTGAAATTCCGTGATGTGGACAATATTAACGATATTGAGCCTTACAAGGGAAAAAGTCTTTATGTCACCAGAGATTTTGCCGTACCTTTGGAAGAAAATGAATATTATATTGCAGACTTAATAGATATGGACGTATTTCTGGAGGACGGCTCTCTTTTCGGTACTTTAAAAGATGTCATGGAGACCGGGGCCAATGATGTGTATGTGATTCACACCACAGATAAAAAAGAGGTACTGGTTCCTGCTATCAAAGACTGTGTCAAAGAAGTAGACGTAGAGCAGAATAAAATGATTATTCATCTGCTGAAAGGACTGTGCTAGGAGGGAAATCATGAAGTATCATGTATTGACGCTGTTTCCGGAAATGATTGAAAATACCGTAAATACCAGCATTACGGGGAGGGCCTTAAAAAGCGGAAAAATTTCTCTTCATACGGTAAATATCCGGGATTTTGCTGATAACAAACACATGCGGGTCGATGATTATCCCTATGGCGGAGGCGCCGGTATGGTTATGCAGGCCGAACCGGTTTTCAGAGCTTATGAATCTGTGCGAAAAGAATCCCAGGCAGCCCGGCAGGGAAAAAAGCCCAGATGTATTTACCTGACGCCTCAGGGACAGGTATTCCGCCAGACCATGGTAGAGGAACTGGCTATGGAGGAAGAGCTGATTTTCCTCTGCGGTCATTACGAGGGGATTGATGAGCGGGTACTGGAGGAAGTGGTGACAGATTATGTGTCCATCGGGGATTATGTGCTGACCGGGGGAGAACTGGCGGCCGCTGTTATGATTGACGCTATTTCCCGTTTTGTACCCGGTGTGTTGAACAATGAGGAATCCTCTCAGTTTGAGTCCATGCAGGACAATCTGTTGGAATATCCACACTATACCCGCCCGGAAGAGTGGAATGGGAAAAAGGTGCCCAAAGTGCTTCTTACAGGCGACCACAGCAAAATTGAGGCGTGGAGGCTTAAGCAGTCTGTCAAAAGAACAAAAGAGCGCCGTCCGGACCTGCTTTCTAAAAACAGACCTGTGACAGCGGCATATTTCAGTCCCACAGAGGGTACGAAAAGGGCCACAGAACTGCTTATGAGCTGTCTGACCCAGAATCCGGCGTATCTGGACTTGACCAGAAGGAAATTCCGAAAACAGAAGCATGTATTTAAAGAGCAGGAGCTTCTGGTGGCTGCGGCTCCGGTATACGGAGGACAATTGCCTCAGGTAGAGAGTGGTATTTTCTCTTCTCTGCAGGGAAACAGGACGCCCTGTATTCTGGCAGCTGCGTATGGCAACCGCCATTACGAGGATACACTGGCTCAGATGAAGGAAATTCTCACAAGACAGGGGTTTGTTTGTATTGGCGCCATAGCTCCGGTGATTCCGCACATTTATTCAGCGAAGCTGGGAATGGGAAGACCGGATGACAAAGACCTGGAAATCTTCCGGAAGTTTGCCGTTGCTGTGAAAAAAAAGCTGGAAGAAGCGGAAAATAGTGTGCTTTTGGAAACAGACGTACCGGGAAATCCAAAACCTGAGCCCAAAGCTATGAAACCAGTGGAAAAAAGCTTTGCGCGGGAAGCGTGTACGGGCTGTCAGGCCTGCGTGCAGAAATGTCCGGTAAACGCCATTTCCATGGAAACGCTGGAGATCCGGCCGGACAAGTGTTTAAACTGTATGCGGTGTACAAAGGTCTGTCCCACAGGTGCCAGAACTTTTGAGGCCGGTCAGGTGCGGGACTATCTGGAAAGCAATTATGCTGCGCCGAGAGAAGTGGAGTATTTCCTGTAAAAAAATTCAGCAAGGAAAAAACCTTGACAACAGCAGACAGGCATAGTATAATCAAACCTGTTGTAAAAAGAGATGGTCCTCTGCTGCTGATTGCATTAAGAACATCCAGGATAAAAGGAGAAAAATCATGAACGAAATTATTAAAAACATCGAAGCTGCTCAGATGAAAGCTGAAGCACCGGAATTCAACGTAGGTGACACTGTAAGAGTTCACGGAAAAATCAAAGAAGGAAACCGTGAAAGAATCCAGATTTTTGAAGGTGTTGTATTAAAGAAACAGGGCGGAAGCAACCGTGAAACATTCACAGTAAGAAAAACTTCCAACGGAATCGGCGTTGAAAAAACATGGCCATTACATTCCCCTAACGTAGAAAAAGTAGAAGTTATCAGACGCGGTAAAGTAAGACGTGCGAAACTGAACTACTTAAGACAGCGTGTAGGTAAAGCAGCTAAGGTTAAAGAATTAGTAAAATAATAACGTAAGCATGACAGAGGGTGTTGCAGTAGTGGCACCCTCTGTTTGTTCATCATGCGGATGAATTTATGCGGGGACGGGGTGACAGGATTGAGCAGAAAAAGAAAGAAAAAAAATATCAATATAGAAGAACAAAAAGATTTGGCGCTGGAATTTATCAGAAGCGAAACGGGACGCCGGGTGTTCGGCTGGGTGTTTCAGATTGCAGTGGCCCTTGCTCTTGCGGCTGTAGTGGCGATTTTCTTTTTCCAGAGTATCAGTATGCAGGAAAGCAGTATGGAGCCAACCTTCCAGACCGGTGAGCGGTTTTTCATCAACAAGGTGGTCTATAAGCTGGGAGACCCCAAAAGGGGAGATGTGATTGCTTTTACCAAGGATGGCAAGGATAATGCGGCAGTGCACATCAAAAGAGTGATTGGTCTTCCTGGAGAAACCATACAGATTAAAGACGGACAGGTATATATTGACGGAAAGCTGTATGAGGAAAGTAAGGAATTGTCGCAGATCAGCAATGCCGGTCTGGCTGATGAAGGGGTGACGCTGAAAAAGGATGAATATTTCGTCCTGGGAGATAACCGGAATAACAGCGAGGACAGCCGTTTTGCAGAAGTGAAAAACGTAAAGAAAAAATATATCTTAGGGAAACTCTGGTTTCGGATTTCGCCCTTTGATTCTATGGGATTTTTAAAAGACTGACAGAAAAGAGAGGATAAGTATGAATTATCAATGGTATCCCGGCCATATGACAAAGGCCAAACGTATGATGCAGGAAAATATTAAGCTGATAGATTTGATTATTGAGGTGGTAGATGCCAGAATTCCTCGTTCCAGCAGGAATCCTGATATCGATGAGCTGGGGAAAAATAAGGCCAGACTCATACTTTTAAATAAGGCGGATTTAGCGGACGAAAGAGAAAATGAAAAGTGGGCTCAGTATTTTCAGGAGAAGGGCTATTACACGGTAAAACTCAATGCAAAAAGCGGTGCAGGCATTAAAAACGTTCTGCCTGCGATTATGGAATCCTGTCAGGAAAAGCTGGAGAGAGACCGGAAACGAGGAATTAAAAACCGTCCTGTCCGGGCTATGGTAGTGGGAATTCCAAACGTGGGAAAATCTACGTTTATCAATGCCTTTGCAGGAAAGGCCTGCACAAAAACCGGAAATAAACCGGGAGTTACCAAAGGAAAACAGTGGATTCGCATTAATAAAAATGTGGAGCTTCTGGATACGCCCGGAATTCTCTGGCCCAAGTTTGAAGACCAGAGCGTAGGTGCCAAGCTGGCTATGGTGGGCTCTATAAAGGATGAAATTTTGAATCTGGAAGAACTTTCGCTGGAGCTTCTCGGATGCCTTCATGAATTTTACAAAGGGCTTTTGGAGAAGAGATATGAACTGACAGAATCCGATGACCGTTTATCTATGCTGACACAGATTGCGGAGAACCGGAAGTGTATTCAGAAGGGAAATGAACTGGACTATTTAAAAGCTGCCAACATATTTCTGGAAGAATTCCGAAACGGAAAAATCGGAAGAATCACTTTGGAAAGACCAGAGCAGTAGAGGGGAAACAGGAAATGAAAAGTATTCAGGAAATAAAAGAAGAACTGAAAAGAGCGCCGGAGGAGGAACTTCCGGCGCTTTGCGCTCTTTATCAGGAAGACGGACGGAAAGGGGTTCAGAGCCTTCTGCAGCAGGCGAAGAAACGTCTGGAGCGTCTGGAGCGGGAAAAACAGCGTATAGAAGCTATGAGAGCGTATGAAGAACAGTACGGTCATCTGGGATATATCTGCGGTATTGACGAAGTGGGAAGAGGGCCTTTTGCAGGTCCTGTGGTGGCAGGCGCAGTTATTTTGCCCAGGGACTGCCGGATTCTCTATATCAATGATTCCAAACAACTGTCGGAGAAGAAAAGAGAAGAACTGTATGAAGAGATTCTGGAGAAGGCGGTAGCTGCAGAAGTGGGATATGCTTCGCCTGCCAGAATTGACGAAATCAATATTCTTCAGGCAACCTACGAGGCCATGCGGGAAGCTGTCTCCAAGCTGCCTGTAAAGCCCCAGATTCTCTTAAACGACGCGGTGACCATTCCCGGAATTGACATTCCCCAGGTGCCCATTATCAAGGGAGACGCAAAAAGCATTTCCATAGCAGCGGCCAGTATTGTGGCAAAGGTTACCAGAGACCGGCTTATGCGGGAATATGATAAAATCATGCCCCAGTATGGTTTTGCCTCTAATAAGGGCTATGGTTCCCAAGCACATATAGAAGCCATTCAAAAATACGGTCCCACCCCTATTCACAGGCGTTCTTTTATCCATAATGTGCTGGGAGAACAAGAATGACAGGAGAAAAAGAGAACGGCTCCAAAAGAGAGCTGGGATTTCAGTATGAAGAAGAGGCTGTCCGCTACTTGAAAGACCAGGGATACCGGATTTTGTGCCGGAATTTTAGCTGCAGGCAGGGAGAAATTGACATTGTAGCCAAAGAGGGCTGTTATCTGTGCTTTGTGGAAGTGAAATACCGCGGTACAGCCAGATGGGGAGACAGCCTCTCTGCAGTGGATTTTCGGAAACAGCAGCGGATATCCAGAACCGCCCTGTATTATCTCGCCAGACACGGATATGGGACAGAGACACCCTGCCGCTTTGATGTGGTGGGGATAACGCCCACAGGGACAACACTCATAAAAAATGCATTTGAATTCAGAGGATAGAAGTATGGAATTACAAGAAAAAAATGATGTCCTTTTTTTGTCTTATCCGGCTTTTTCGGAACTGCCGGGATTTTATCATGGCTTTTCTACCAGAAAGGGAGGGGTAAGCAAAGGGATTTATGCCTCTATGAACCTTAGTTTTACCAGAGGAGACAAGGAAGAGGATGTGAGAGAGAATTACCGGAGAATAGCAGAAGCCATTGGCTTTTCTGCGGACAGCATTGTATGCGCAGACCAGACCCATACCACCAGGGTACGAGTGGTAACGGAGGAAGACCGGGGAAAAGGGGTGACAAGGCCAAAAGATTATCAAGAGGTAGACGGGCTGGTTACGAATGTGCCGGGAGTGACGCTGGCTACTTTTTATGCGGACTGTGTTCCTTTGTTTTTCATAGACCCGGTAAACCGCGCCGTAGGGCTGTCTCATTCCGGATGGAGGGGTACCGTAGGCCGTATGGGAGCGAGGACGCTGGAGGTTATGGAGAAGCAGTACGGCACCAACCCGGAAAGCGTGTATGCGGCCATAGGCCCTTCCATCTGTCAGAAATGTTATGAGGTCAGCGGGGATGTAGCGGAACAGTTCCTGGCAGAATTTGCTCCTTACCGGGAGGACAAAACCCTGATTTACAAAAAAGAGAATGGAAAATACCAGCTGAATCTGTGGCGTGCCAATGAACTTGTGCTGACAGAGGCAGGGATACGTCCCCGAAATCTGAGTTTTCCTGACCTTTGCACCTGCTGCAATCCCGAATTGCTGTTTTCCCATCGGGCCAGTAAGGGGAAAAGAGGAAACCTCTGCGCCTTTCTCGGAATAAAAAATCAATAGGAGAAGTGCATAAAATTTACAGGACAGATAAAGTAGTATTACATAAATGTTACGAAAAGTTAAAAAAATGCTGTTCTTTTTTGAATTTTTGTGTTATAATCAGTTTCGTTAGTGAAAAGGAGCTTTGATTATATGAAGAAAAAAACAAGTACAAGCCTGCTTTTGGGTCTGTTAGCGACCAGCCTGGTTGCGGCCCCTTGTTACGGTTCTGCTACTCAGAAAAAGATTTCAGCAGCACAGAATACGCAGCAGGAAAACCAGAAACAGTTAGACAATGCCCAGGGGAGAATCGATAGCTTGGAATCCAAGAAAAACGATTTAGAAGGGTACTTGAAAGAGTTGAATCAACAGCTTAGTGAATTAGGGGAGAATTTACAGGAGATTCAGACTCAGTCAGAGGAGAAACAGACAGAACTGGAAAAGCTCGAGAAGGAACTGGCAAAGGCTCAGGAAAAAGAAAAAGAGCAGTATGACAGCATGAAGCTTCGTATCCAGTACATGTATGAAAACTCAGACAATTCCTATATGACACTTTTGTTGGAAGCTGACAGCTTTACAGACTTTTTAAGTCAGGCGGAAAATATGACGGAAATGACAAAGTATGACCGCAAGATGCTGGAAGAGTACAAAGAAACCACAGAAGAAATCAAGGAAAAAGAAGAGAGCATTAAAAAGGAACAGGAAGAACTGGAAACCCTGAAACAGGAAAGCCTGGACAAGCAGGATGAAATTACAGCCGTGGTAAAAAGCACCAGAGGTCAGATTGAAACCTACGAAAGCCAGATTTCCGCAGAACAGACCAGTGCGAAAGCACTGCTCAGCAAAATCGAAAGTCAGAAAAATACCATTGATAATCTGATTAAGCAGCAAAAAGATGAAGAGGCTGCACAGATTCTGGCTGAAAAACAGGAACAGAATTCTGCTTCATCCCAGAATAATTCCGGCGTCTCACAAGAGACAGCACAGCCAAGCGCGCCGGAATCTCAGGATAACAGCCAGAATCAGAATTCCCAGTCGCAGCAGGAGGAAAGCACTACACCGCCTGTCCAGCAGGAAGACAGTCAGAATGAGTCCCAGCAGGACAATTCCCAGGGAAAATATCTGGGGAAATTTACACTGACAGGTTACTGTAACTGTGAGAAGTGCGGAGGTCATTCCAGCGGACTGACAGCCAGTGGAACTACACCGGTACAGGGAAGAACGATTGCCATGGGCGGTGTTCCATTTGGAACCAAGCTGTTGATTAATGGCAACGTGTATACCGTTGAGGACAGGGGAGTTCCATACGGACATGTGGATATTTTCTTCAACAGTCATGAAGAAGCCTTGCAGTTCGGAAGGGGTTCTGCTGATGTTTATCAGATAAACTAAAATCATACATAAAAAAAGAAGGCCGATGGCCTTCTTTTTTTACTTTAATATCTGTTTAACAGACGGTTGATTTTATCAGTGGTGCTGCGGACTTTTTCCACAGACAGGTCATGGTTTAAAATATCCATGATACTTGCCAGATATTTGCTCATGTCAGCTTCCAGATAATACGGACGTTTTAAGAGTTCCGGATTCCGGTAGTTCAAGTTGGTGGTGATAACACGATAAATATATTCGTTTTCATAATACTCATCGAATTTTTCCAGACCGTCTGTGAACAATCCGAAAGTTGTGCATACAATGACGCGTTTTGCCTTGCGGTCTTTTAACTTTTTGGCTACGTCTAACATACTTTCGCCGGAGGAAATCATATCGTCGATGACAATGACGTCTTTGCCCTCCACAGAATCTCCCAGGAATTCATGAGCAACAATGGGGTTTCTGCCGTTTACTACCGTGGAGTAGTCCCGGCGTTTGTAGAACATACCCATATCCACGCCCAGAATATTGGAGAAGTACACGGCTCTTTGCATGGCGCCTTCATCCGGGCTGATAATCATCAGATGTTCATTGTCAATCTTAAAGTCATCAATAGAAGCACATAATGTCTTTAAGAACTGGTAAGTAGGCATAAAGTTATCAAAACCGGACAGCGGAATCGCATTCTGCATACGGGGATCATGGGCGTCAAAAGTGATGATGTTGGATACACCCATACCCACCAGTTCCTGCAGAGCTAAAGCACAGTCCAGAGATTCTCTTTTGCTTCTCTTGTGCTGGCGGCTCTCATACAGGAAAGGCATAATCACATTAATGCGGTGAGCTTTTCCTGCTGCCGTAGCGATAATTCGCTTTAAATCCTGATAATGGTCGTCCGGTGACATGTGGTTTACATGACCGCACATATTGTAAGTTAAGCTGTGGTTGCACACGTCTACCATAACGAACATATCCGCGCCGCGGATGGATTCATTCATCACACCCTTGGCTTCTCCAGAGCCAAAACGCGGGCATTTGCAATCAACTAAAAAGGTGTTCTCAGCATACCCACGGAAATTCAGACCTGACTGATTGTGGGAATCTAATTCTTTACGAAACTGTACCAGATGAGCATCCACCTGAGCAGCCAGATGAGAGCAGCTTTCCAAAGCGGCAATCTTAATAGGCGCTACGGGAATGGACTTTTCCAGCAAACTGATATTAACCATAGTGACCTCCATTTTCGGTTTTTTAACATAATTTGATAGAATAAAACACAATTACACAATAAGTTATAACATTCGACAAGTACAACCGTCAAGGAAAACTTATTGCTTTTTTTCTGTAATGTTGGTATTATAAGAAATAACGGGCATTTGCAGGAGGAAGAAAATGAAAGATTGCCGACATAAAATCAGCCGGGTAAAGGAAGGAAGTATTGCCTGGGAACTGGAACTGCAGCCGGGAGATGAGCTGCTCTCCATTAACGGGGAAACAATAGAAGATGTGTTTGATTACCATTACCTGGTAAATGACGAATATATAGAACTTCTGGTGCGCAAACCAGACGGAGAAGAGTGGGAGCTGGAAGTAGAGAAAGAGTTTGAGGAGGATTTGGGACTGGAATTTGAAAACAGTCTGATGGACGAATACCGTTCCTGCAGAAACAAGTGTGTGTTCTGCTTTATTGACCAGATGCCTCCGGGTATGCGGGAAACTCTCTATTTTAAAGATGACGATTCCCGCCTGTCTTTTCTTCAGGGAAATTATGTGACGCTGACCAATATGAGCGACCATGATATTGACCGGATTATCCACTATCATTTGGCTCCTATTAATATTTCTTTTCAAACCACCAATCCCCAGCTTCGCTGCAAAATGCTGCACAATCGCTTTGCGGGAGATATTTTTCCAAAAGTGCAGCGGCTTTTTGAAGCAGGTATTGAAATGAATGGACAGATTGTTCTGTGCAGGGGCTTAAATGACGGGGAAGAACTGGAGCGCAGTATTTCGGACCTTGCGAAATATCTGCCCCATTTAAAGAGCGTTTCTGTGGTCCCTGTGGGACTGAGTAAGTACAGAGACGGACTCTATCCTTTAGAGCCCTTCACAAAAGAAGATGCAGAGCAGGTGATAGATACCATTGAAGTGTGGCAGACGAAGTTTTTCCCTCAGTATGGGCTGCACTTTGTGCATGCCAGTGATGAGTGGTATCTGCTGGCAGAAAGAGAACTGCCGGAAGCAGACCGCTATGACGGGTATCTGCAGCTGGAAAACGGTGTGGGCATGCTTAGGCTTCTGGAGGAAGAAGTGCAGGAGGCGCTGGAAGCCAGAGACGGAGACGGGCGGCAGAGAACGGTTTCTTTTGCCACAGGACGTCTGGCTTACCCTTATATCGCGCGGTATGCCCGGGAGATTCAGAAAAAGTATCCGGGAATGGAGATAAAAGGGTATGAAATACGAAATGACTTTTTTGGAGAAAAAATTACGGTATCCGGTCTTCTTACGGGACAGGACATTACGGCTCAGCTAAGGGGAAAAGAACTGGGAGAGTATCTGCTTCTGCCCTGTAATCTTTTAAGAAGCGGGGAAGAGGTTTTTCTGGATGATAAGACCGTAGGGGATATTGAGCAGGAATTGGGAGTTCCTGTAAAAATTGTAGAAGAGAGCGGCGCAGATTTCGTGGCCGCAGTTTTGGAACAGGAAACAGAAAGAACACAGAAAAGGAGACAAATGTATGAGCAAACCGATAGTAGCAATTGTTGGCAGACCTAATGTAGGAAAATCCACGCTGTTTAATGCACTGGCAGGAGAGCGGATTTCTATTGTAAAGGATACCCCAGGTGTGACCAGAGACCGGATTTATGCAGAAGTGACCTGGCTGGACAAGACTTTTACCATGATAGATACCGGTGGTATTGAGCCGGAAAGCAAGGATGTTATTCTATCTCAAATGCGGGAACAGGCACAGATTGCCATTGACACCGCAGATGTGATTGTTTTCATGACAGATGTAAAACAGGGACTGGTAGATGCAGACGCCAAGGTGGCAGACATGCTCAGAAGAAGCAATAAACCTGTAGTGCTGGTAGTCAACAAAGTGGACAGTTTTCAGAAGTTTATGATGGATACTTATGAATTTTATAATCTGGGTATTGGAGAACCGGTGCCGATTTCCGCAGCTTCCATGCTGGGGCTGGGAGATATGCTGGAAAAAGTAGTGGCCCATTTTGATGAACACGCAGGAGAGGAAGAGGAGAGCGACATTCCGAAAATTGCCGTAGTGGGAAAACCCAATGTGGGAAAATCTTCCCTGATTAATAAAATTCTGGGAGAGGACCGCGTGATTGTTTCCAACATCGCCGGCACTACCAGAGATGCCATTGATACCCTGGTAGAGTACAATGGGAAAGAATACACTTTTATTGATACGGCAGGTCTTCGCCGGAAAAACAAAATTAAGGAAGAACTGGAGCGTTACAGCATTATCCGTACTGTCACTGCTGTAGAACGGGCCGATGTGGTGGTTATGATGATAGACGCTACAGAGGGGGTGACAGAGCAGGACGCGAAGATTGCCGGCATTGCCCATGACAGGGGAAAAGGTGTAGTCATTGCCGTAAATAAGTGGGATGCCATTGAGAAAAATGACAAAACCATCTATAAATTTACAAATAAAGTGCGGGAGACTCTTTCCTATATGCCGTATGCAGAAATTATGTTTATTTCCGCCCAGACGGGACAGAGAATTCCAAAATTATTTGAGACGATTGATATGGTGCTGGAAAACCAGACGCTGCGAATTCAGACAGGCGTGTTAAACGAAATCGTCACTGAGGCTATTGCCATGCAGCAGCCGCCGTCTGACAAGGGGAAACGCCTGAAAATCTTCTATACCACACAGGTAGCTGTCAAACCGCCGACCTTTGTTATTTTTGTCAATGACAAAGAATTAATGCATTTTTCTTATACCAGATATCTGGAAAATAAAATCAGAGAAGCCTTTGGGTTTAAAGGAACTTCCCTGAAATTTATTATTCGCGAGCGCAAAGAAGGAGAATAAAAAGAAATGTTGGTGCGAATGATTTGTCTGGCAGTGGGATATGTATGCGGACTGTTTCAGACGTCTTATATCTATGGAAAAAAGCAGGGGATTGATATCCGGGAACACGGCAGCGGCAATGCGGGAAGCACCAATGCCCTTCGGACACTGGGAAAGAAGGCGGGGGCGCTGACGCTTCTGGGAGACTGTCTAAAGTGTGTAGCGGCTATCTGGATTATCCGTCTGATTTTTGCCTCTCACGGAGGCAGTGATTTGCTTTTGCTGGAGCTGTATGCGGGAGCTGGCTGTATTCTGGGACATAACTTTCCTTTTTATCTGAACTTTAAAGGGGGGAAAGGAATTGCGGCTTCTGTGGGACTTTTGCTGGCTCTTGACTGGAGACTGTTTCTGGTTTGTGCGGTGCTGTTTTTCGGTGCGTTTTTCCTGACCCATTATGTGTCCCTGGGCTCCCTGCTGGCCTATCTGGGATTTGTCATTGCCTTGATTGTGTTTGGACAGATGGGAACTTATGACTGTACGCAGAGGGCGCTTTACGAAATGTATGTTGTAGCGGCAGGACTTATGCTTTTGGCATACTGGAGACACAGACAGAATATTGTGCGTCTGCTTCACGGAAATGAAAACAAAATTTTTCTTGGAAAAAAGAGGTGAATGCTTTGGCAAAAGTAAGTGTACTTGGAGCAGGAAGCTGGGGGACAGCCCTTGCTGTCTTGCTGACCCAAAATGGTCATGAAACGATTCTGTGGTCTCACAGACAGGAGCAGGCAGAAGAACTTGCCAATAAGCGGGAGCATGAGGCAAAACTCCCGGGAGTCACCCTTCCGGAAGAACTGGAAATTACTGCTGATTTTGAGAGGGCTTTGACAGGCCGGGATGTGCTGGTGCTTGCTGTGCCTTCTGTAGCTGTGCGGAGTACGGCGCGGCGCATGTGTCCTTATATCAAACAGGGACAACTCATTGTCAATGTGGCAAAGGGCATTGAAGCCCATACACTCACCACGCTGACGGATATGATAGAAGAAGAGATTCCCGGTGCCCAGGCCTGCGTTCTCTCCGGACCCAGCCACGCAGAAGAAGTGAGCCGGGGATTGCCTACCACCTGTGTAGTAGGTGCAAAGAAATGGGAAATTGCAGAATATCTGCAGAATATTTTTATGAATCCTATTTTTCGGGTATACATCAGTCCTGATATTCTGGGTATTGAGCTGGGCGGAGCGCTGAAAAATGTCATTGCCCTGGCAGCGGGAACGGCAGATGGACTGGGATACGGTGACAATACCAAGGCGGCTTTAATCACCCGGGGGATTGCGGAAATTTCCCGTCTGGGAATTGCCATGGGAGCCAGAGCCGATACCTTTTACGGGCTGTCCGGTATCGGGGATTTGATTGTAACCTGCGCCAGCCGCCACAGCCGCAATCGGAAAGCCGGTTTTCTCATGGGACAGGGAAAGACCATGGAAGAAGCCATGGCAGAAGTAAACATGGTGGTAGAAGGCGTTTATTCTGCAAAGGCGGGGCTGGAACTCTCCCAGAAGTACCAGGTGGAAATGCCGATTATCCATCAGGTAAACAAAGTGCTGTTTGAGGGAAAAAATCCTGCAGAAGCAGTGAGAGAACTTATGGTAAGAGATAAAAAAATAGAATCCTGGGACAGCGCCTGGGAATAGGGATAGAAATATAAAAATTCTGCCCCGTCAAAGCACATATGGGAAGAAATCCTGGTGTGTGCTTTGACGGGGCAGAGTTTATTTTATGTACGGAACCATATCCTCGGGGATTCCGGCAACTCTCTGACCGGCATCCATGGCAGCGATAGCAGTCATCTCTTCTTCAGAAAGAGAAAAATCGAAAATTTCGCTGTTTTCTTTTAAACGTTCCGGATGTACAGATTTGGGGATAACGGCGATTCCCTGCTGGACGAGCCAGCGCAAACCTACCTGGGCCGGAGATTTCTGATACCGTTTGCCGATTTCCAGCATTAGAGGACTCTGCAGATAGGCGCCTCTTGCTAAAGGGGCATAGGCCTGCATAGCGATACCGTTTGTCTGACAGTAAGCAAGCAGTTCCGGGTGATTGAACAGGGGGTGAAATTCTATCTGGTTTACGGCAGGAAGCACATCAGAAACGGTTTTTAACAGTTCTAAATCCTGTATGGAAAAGTTGGATACACCAAGAGATTTTATTTTTCCTGCAGCCTGGAGCTTTTCCATGGTTTTCCAGGTGTCGCAGAAGCATCCGGGTACAGGCCAGTGAATCATGTATAAATCCACATAGTCCAGCCCCAGCCGTTCCAGGCTCCGGTTGAAACTGTCTTCGATATCTCCAATGCGCTGTGCGGTATTCCAGATTTTTGTAGTGACGAATAATTCTTCACGGGGAATGTCCAGGGCTTTTATGGCTTTTCCAACGCCCTCTTCGTTCTTATAGAAAGAAGCTGTGTCGATTAAGCGGTATCCCAAAGCTGCAGCAGAGCTGACAGCCTGTTTCAATTCTCCGTCATCGGTTGCTTTATAAACCCCAAGTCCAAGCATGGGCATTTCTTTCGTATCGTTTAACTGAATTACATGGTTGTCAAAAGACATAAACGAACCCTCCTTAAAAACTCCTGTTTAGTATACCACGAAAATGTGAAAAATGTGATACGATTTTATTAAATTCCTTTATGAAAAAAAAGATTGTTCAAAAATATACAGAATTCGTGGGGAAGATGAGGGAAAACTGCCGTATGGCGGTGGAAATATAAAGGAGAGGGAGGGCAGACAAAACAAAGAGAGAACGGGAGAAGAAAAAACAGTTTTGGGGAAATGCACAAAATGCAAGATGTCAAGAGGGGATTTTTGAAAAAATTTACGGGTTGGACACAGAAAAAAACATAAAATATCTTGATAAAAATATGGAAAACAGGTATAATGAGAACAATTGATAAATTATTGTCATTCATTGCGTCCAAAGCCAAAAAACGGGCGCAGAAAGGATAGGAATATGCATTTAATTAAAGATGAAAATGGAAATGTGATTCCTCATGGAGGAGATGAACATCATCACGACCATGGTCATAACCATGAGCATTGCGGCAGCTGCGAAGACGGCTGTTCCGGAAACTGCACAGACGAAGTTGTGGCATTGCTGAATTATATGCTGTCTCACAACGAACACCATGCAGAGGAATTGGACCAGATGGCTGAAAATCTGAAAAAGATGGGTATGGAGGATGCGGCAAAGACAATCAAAGAAGGCGTGGCAGACTTCCAAAAAGGAAATATGCGTCTGGGACTGGCTTTGACACTGGTAAAAGAACATTTAAAGGAGGCTTAAAATATGTGTCTTGCAACTGTTCAGAAAGAAAGTGACAATACCGTAATCTGTAAAATGGTAAGCCGTATTGATGTGGACGGAGATAAAGTAATACTCCGGGATATTATGGGCGAAACCAAAGTGATTGAAGGAAAAATCCTGATGGTAGATTTGGCAAACAGCCTTGTAAAGCTGGATTGCGAGTAATGATTTTAAAGGGTAAAACCTTAAAATAATATATTACAATATGCGGAGGTAGAAATTATGAAATTATCAGATGCAATGAGAGAGAAAATGCTCCTTTCCTTTGAGCTTTTCCCGCCAAAAACAGACAAAGGAATGGAAAATCTTCCAGGTACAATCGAACATCTTTGCAAGTACAAACCGGAATATATTTCTTGTACATACGGTGCCGGCGGTACAAACGTTGGAAAGAACATGGATGTCTGTAAGATGATTAAAGACGCAGGAACGATTCCGGTAACACACTTTACCTGTATCGGAAACACTGCAGAAGGAATTAAAGAACAGCTGCAGAATTACCTGGACAACGGTGTGGACCATATGCTGGCTCTGCGCGGCGACCTTCCTTTCGGATGGACAGGTACCGGCGGCGATTTCGCTTATGCAACAGACCTGGTGGCATATGTTCGTAAAGAGTTTGGTGATAAAATCGAAATCGCAGTAGCAGGTTCACCGGAAGGACATATTTCCTGCCGCAGCCTGGAAGCTGATATCGCTGTTTTGAAACAGAAACAGGACAACGGCGCTGACTACATCATGACACAGCTTTGCTGGGATATGGAACAGTTCAAATACTGGTTAGACGCTATCCGCTGCGCAGGAATCACAATGCCTGTAGATGTTGGTATCATGCCTATCTTAGATCAGGCTGCTACCATTAACATGGCTCTGTCCCGTAACGCGTGCGTAATGCCTCGTGAACTTTGCGAAATCATCTCCAGAAACTGGATTTTCCCGAACCCATTCGTAAAAGATCCATTCGATGCAGATGTAGAAGGCAAGAAAGAAAGATTCAGAGAAGCCGGCATTGAATACACAATCCGTCAGATTGATGAATATCGTGCATGCGGTATCGAAGGTATCCACCTGTACGCTCTGAACAAATGGAAAGACGTATCTGAAATCATTGACCGTTCCGGTCTTCGTACATTAGTGTAATTTGAAACAGTATAGTATAGAATTTGGGAGGTGCCCTTTATGGCGCATGTAATTGCGGTTGCCGGAAAAGGCGGCGTAGGTAAGACAACATTGACCGGACTTATCATTCAGTATCTTGGTGAAAAGGGAAAAGGTCCGATTCTTGCAGTAGACGCAGATGCAAATTCAAATCTGAACGAGGTTCTCGGTGTAGAAGTAGAAGCTACGCTGGGAGAAGTTCGTGAAGAGGTGGCCAGGTCAGAAATGGCAAAGGACAATCCGATTCCGGCAGGAATGACCAAAGCGGATTATATGGAATTTAAGTTTGATGATGCGCTGGTAGAAGATGATGATTTCGACTTGCTGGTTATGGGACGGACACAGGGGAAAGGCTGCTATTGTTTTGTAAATGGACTTTTACAGGCGCAGTTACAAAAACTTCAGAGACATTATCCGTATATTATCGTGGATAATGAGGCGGGTATGGAACACATCAGCAGGGGCGTGCTGCCCAGCATGCAGACAGCGATTTTAGTCAGTGATTGTTCACGCAGAGGCGTACAGGCTGTAGGAAGGATTGCCAAGCTGATTGAAGAGTGCGATATGCACCCTCAGAAAATAGGTTTGATTATTAACCGCGCACCTGGCGGCGTATTAAACGAAGGAACCAGAGAAGAGATTGAAAAACAGGGATTGGAACTTCTGGGTGTTGTGCCTCAGGATGAAACCGTGTTTGAATATGACTGTGAAGGAACTCCAACTGTGACGCTTCCGGAGAATTCTCCGGTGAAAAAAGCAGTACGGGAGATTGTTGACAAACTGGGACTTTAAAAGCGCAAGCTTTGGCCTCTCTGTCTGGGGCAACTGCACTGGGGAGAGAGGATTTTTTATAAAGCTGATAACCCCCTGGGGCGGATAGGGGTACAGAATCCGCCTGCTTGAACGAGGCAAGCCACTTTAAAATATTTGAAAAAGAGGCGACAATAAAAGGAGGATATTCATGAGTGAATTCAGATTAACTACAGTAGAAGAATTTGAAGCTGCTACTGCGAGACTTCTGGAAACAGGCGCAAAAGTCGGCGCTGATTCCTGGCAGGCTCGTGTGAAAAATCAGACACCACATTGTAAATTTGGTGAAGAGGGCATTTGCTGCCGTATCTGTACAATGGGACCATGCCGTATTACAAAGAAAGCGCCAAGAGGAATCTGCGGCTGCGACGTACACGGTATTGTAGGACGTAACTACCTGAAATTTACAGCAGGCGGTTCCGCTACCCATTCAGACCATGGTCGTGAAATCTGCCATACCTTATATGAATCATCAGCAGATGGCTGCTATAAAGTAAAAGACCCTGAAAAACTGGTTCGTATTGCAAAAGAATGGGATATCGAAACAGAAGGCAAAGATATCTATGATTTGGCACACGAAGTGGCTCTGGAAGGTCTGATGGAATATGGTAAACCGTTTGGAACACAGAGATTCTTAAAGAGAGCTCCGGAATCACAGCAGAAACTGTGGGAAGAAAATGAACTGGCTCCTCACGCAATCGACAGAGAAGTTTCCCGTTCTTTACATATGGCTCATATGGGATGTTCTTCCAAACCGGAAGCGCTGGTAAAACAGTCTATCCGTGCCGGACTTTCCGATGGATGGGGCGGTTCCATGATGGGAACAGAGTTCTCTGATATTTTATTTGGAACTCCAAAGCCAATCGAAACAGAAGCAAACCTTGGTGTTATGGTAGAAGAAAACGTAAACATCGTTGTTCACGGACATGACCCAAGTCTTTCTGAGATGATTTGCGAAGTTGCAGACAGCCCGGAAATGGTTGCATATGCAAAAGAAATGGGCGCAAAGGGAATTACAATTTCCGGTGTGTGCTGTACTTCCAACGAAGTTGCAATGCGCCGCGGTATTCCAATGGCCGGTAACTTCTTACAGCAGGAAAACGTGGTTCTGACAGGGGCTTGTGAAGCTATCGTCGTAGACGTACAGTGTATCTTCCCGGCACTTGGACCTTTAAGCAAATGTTTCCATACAAAGTTTATCACAACTTCTCCAATCGCTCAGATGCCGGATTCTGATTTCATCCGTTTTGATGCACATACAGCATTGGAAAAAGCTACACAGATTGTAAAACTGGCAATCGAGAACTTCAAAAACAGAAAGCCGGAATTGGTATACATTCCACAGATGAAACAGAAAGCTACCGTAGGTTATTCTACAGAAGCTATCGTAAAAGTTCTGGATGGTGTTACCAACTCACAGGTTGATGAACTGGGAACTACAAAACCATTGTTACAGTGTATTACCTCCGGTGTACTTCGCGGTGCTGTTGCTATGGTTGGATGTAACAACCCAAGAGTTCGTCCTGACCTGGCTCATATCGAACTGATGAAGAAAATGCTGGCAAACGATATCATCGTTATCGCTTCCGGATGTTCTGCACAGGCTGCTGCGAAAGCAGGTCTTATGGATAAAGCTGCCAAAGATATCTGCGGCGACGGTTTGAAGAGAGTCTGTGAATTGGCTGACATTCCTCCGGTACTGCACATGGGCTCCTGCGTGGATATCTCCCGTATGCTGGTTCTGGCTGCAACTCTTGCAAAAGATGCAGGCCTGCGTATTTCCCAGCTTCCGGTTGTAGGATGTGCACCTGAATGGATGTCTGAAAAAGCAGTATCTATCGGTAACTATGTAATTGGTTCCGGTCTGGATACTTTCCTGGGTGTTGACCCATATGCTTCAGGTTCCAGCGAAATGGTTGAAATCCTCACAAACGGCACAAGACAGTGGTGTGAAGCAGCATTTACTGTAGAAAAAGATATTGAAAAATTAGGCGATGCCATGATGGCAAGAATCGAAGAGAAGAGAGCTGCCCTTGGTATCTAAGAGCGTCAAAATCGGAAAAGCTTCTTGTTTTAGGGGAAGCTTTCCGAAAACATGACTAGGAAAGGTGAATGACATGAAAATTGCAGTTACAGGAAAAGGCGGCGTAGGGAAAACCACTTTTGCGGCAACCCTGGCTCGTCTGTATGCGGAAGAAGGAAAGCATGTGCTGGCAGCAGATGTGGACCCGGACGCAAATCTGGGACTGGCGCTGGGCTTCGACGAGGAAACCCTGGATTCCATTGTTCCCATTACAAAGATGAGAAAACTCATTGAAGAGAGAACCGGCAGCGGAGAGGACAACCAGTTTTATAAACTGAACCCTCAGGTAAGCGATATCCCGGATACCTATTCCAAAATGGTAAACGGTGTGCGGCTTCTGGTTCTTGGCACCGTGGAAACAGGCGGCGGCGGCTGTGTCTGCCCGGAACATGTAATGCTGAGAAGAATCATCAATAATCTGGTTCTGCACAGAGATGATGTAGTAATCCTGGATATGGAAGCCGGATTGGAACACTTGGGAAGAGGAACCACAGAGTCTGTGGATCAGTTTATTGTGGTGATTGAACCAGGTGCGAGAAGCGTACAGACTTATAAAAATGTAAAACGTCTGGCAGAGGATTTGGGCGTGAAGCAGGTTCGTGTAGTGGCAAATAAGGTGCGAAACCAGGAAGATGAAGACTTTGTGAGAAGCCGGATTCCAGCGGAAGACCTTCTGGGCTTCATTCACTATAACACCGAGGTTATGGACGCTGACCGTCAGGGAAAATCCCCTTACGATTTCAGCAATACAGTAAAAGAAGAAATCACAAAAATCAAAGACATAATCGATAAAGGATTATGAGAATGTTAGGAGGAAAAGACATTGACATTATTTGAAACAGTATTTAGTGGAAATGACGCTGTCTATGGTTTGACAGAAGGCGCTATCAACGCTGCTATTGAACAGCACGGCGCTGACAAAGCTATCAGCTTTCCCAATACAGCATACAGCTTACCATGCTACTACGCTGTAACAGGTGTAAAGGTTGGTACTTTAGGAGAATTAAAAGAAGCATTAGGCGTTGTAAAAACT
This sequence comes from Blautia sp. HCN-20427, assembly GCF_037890365.1. Lineage (NCBI taxonomy): Bacteria > Bacillati > Bacillota > Clostridia > Lachnospirales > Lachnospiraceae > Blautia > Blautia sp. HCN-20427. Next base: position 36,068 of record NZ_JBBKBX010000026.1, read on the forward strand.
CTTATGACAAGAGAAATGAGAACACATGACATCTTTATGTCCGGTGTTGCAACTGCTCTTTGCGCTGAATTTATCGAAGTATTAAAATACATTGACGGAGCTGCTCCATACGAAGAACCATGCTACGGACATCTGGCTGACGCGGTTATTCGTGAACTTGGTGTTCCTCTTGTAACAGGCGACATCCCAGGTGTTGCTGTTATCCTTGGAAAAGCTCCTACAACAGAAGATGCTGTTGCACTGGTTAAGAGCTACCAGGCACAGGGTATTCTGGTAACCTTGGTGGGCGATGTAATTGATCAGCTTGCAGAAGCAGGTATGAAGACAGGCGCTAACGTTCGTGTGATTCCGTTAGGAAAAGACGTAACCGCAGTTATCCACGTTGTATCTGTTGCATTAAGAGCAGCTCTTATCTTTGGTAACATCACACCAGGTGATGCAGGCAGCTTAATGAAATACACCATGGAACGTGTTCCTGCATTCGTAAATGCATTTGCACCATTAAACGATGTTATCGTTGCATGCGGCGCAGGTGCTATCGCTCTTGGATTCCCGGTTATCACAAACCAGGAAGGCGTATCCGAAGTACCGAAGAGCTTAATCGTTCAGACAGACGTAAGCAAATTCAACGCTACTTCTCTGGAAGCACGCGATATCAAAATCAAAATTACAAACATCGACATTCCGGTTGCTTTCGCTTCTGCATTTGAAGGCGAAATTATCCGTCGCGGCGATATGCAGGTAGAGTTCGATGGTTCCCGTGTAGACTGTGCAGAATTAGTACAGACTGTAGATGCATCCGAAATCGAAGATCACAAGATTACAGTGGTTGGTCCGGAAGCAGATGAAATGGAACTGGGAAGCAAGAACAGCATTGCATACGTTGTAAAAGTTGCAGGAAAGAATATGCAGCCAGACTTTGAGCCGGTTATTGAGCGTAAATTCCACAACTACATCAACTGTATCGAAGGTGTTTACCATACAGGACAGCGTGATATGCAGCGTATCCGTATCAGCAAAGACGCTTTTAATGCAGGATTCCGTATCAAACATATCGGTGAAGTATTATATGCGTCTGTTAAGAATGAATTTGACGCTGTTGTTGATAAATGTGAAGTTGTTATTTACACAGACCCGGCTGAATGTACAAGAATCCGTCACGAAGTGGCTATTCCTACTTTTGACAAACGTGATGACCGTCTGAAATCTCTGACAGATGAATCTGTAGACGTATACTACAGCTGTATTCTGTGCCAGGCTTTCTCACCATCTCATGTATGTGTGGTTACACCGGAACGTCTGGGACTCTGCGGTGCGGTTTCATGGTTAGATGCAAAAGCGACGAATGAACTTGACCCGAACGGTCCTTGTCAGGTTATCACAAAAGAAAGACCAATCGACGAAAGAATCGGTGAGTACGAAGACGTAAACGAAGCAGTACAGAAATTCTCCCAGGGCGCTCTGCAGGATGTATCTCTGTACTCCATCATGGAAAAACCAATGACCTCCTGTGGATGTTTTGAATGCATCTGTGGTATTGAGCCATTCTCCAACGGTGTTGTTATCACAAACCGTGAGTATGCAGGTATGACTCCTCTTGGAATGACCTTCCCGGAACTGGCTTCCATGACAGGCGGCGGTGTACAGACTCCTGGTTTCATGGGACATGGTAAACATTTTATCGGTTCCAAGAAGTTCATGAAAGCAGAAGGCGGTATTGAACGTATCGTATGGATGCCGAAAGAGCTGAAAGACACCGTTGCTGAAAGAGTTAACGCTACAGCAAAAGAACTCTACGGAATTGACAATTTCACAGACATGATTGGTGATGAAACAATCGCAACTGATCCGGAAACACTGGTTGCATTTCTGACAGAAAAGAACCATCCGGCACTTTCTATGGAGCCAATGATGTAATTGAGAAACAAAAACATAAATGTATGTTTTGTATACAGGAAATGGGAGTTTGTCCAAAAGAGGAAAACTCCCGTTTCCCACATTAGAGAAAGTTGATAAAAATACTCTAAATTTCTACAAAAAACGCAGGTGATTTTCAGAGATTTTGATGAAAGTTTTCGCCAAATATTACCGGGGAAACTTGTCAATATTACCTGAATTGTAGTATAATGTAGGCGGTAAATGCGGATTGCCATAAGCATTTGCCGGTTATAAAAAATATGAAGGAGGCTAATGGAAATGCCGTTTAATCAGAAACCACAGAAATTCAATGCAAACATTAACACAGTTGAAATTGGCTGCGGGGACAAAGCAATCAAATTAGGAGGAGAATGTACTTTTCCTTTCTATACTTTTGATGCTCCTCTTGAAAATGCACCAAAAGTAGGTGTGGAAATCTCAGATATGGGATTATCTGAAATCCCTGGTATTCAGAAATTTTATGAAGGCGCTTCTACAATGGCTGAAATCGCTAAAAAAGCAGAAGCTATGGAAGGCGCTGATTTCGTATGCTTACGTCTGGAAGGCGGAGACCCAAACGGAGCAGACAAATCTGTTGATGAATTAGTCGCAGTAGTAAAAGAAGTTGCGGAAGCAGTTACAGGCCCGTTAGTGGTAGAAGGCTGCAAAAATGTCGAAAAAGATTCTGAATTACTTCCTAAAGTTGCCGAAGTATTACAGGGCAAAAATGCTCTGGTTCTTTCTGCGAGAGAAGAAAACTACAAAGCAGTTGGTGCTGCTGCAGGACTTGCTTACAACCAGAAGGTTGGCGCTGAATCTGCTGTAGATATCAACCTTGCAAAACAGTTAAACGTTGTAATGACACAGTTAGGTGTTAAGGCACAGGATATTGTTATGAACGTTGGTTCTGCTGCTGTTGGTTACGGATTTGAATACGTAGTATCTACTATGGACCGTATCAAAGGCGCTGCATTATCTCAGAACGATAACATGTTACAGATGCCGATTATCACAACTGTAGCTGATGAATCCTGGAGTGTAAAAGAAGCTATGGCATCTGAAGAAGATATGCCTGAATGGGGTCCATTGGAAGACAGAGGTATCAGTATGGAAGTGCAGACAGCAGCTGCTGTATTAGCATCTGGCTCTGACGCTGTTATTCTGAAACATCCTCAGTCTGTTGCAGCAATCTCAAAAATGATTAAAGAATTAATGTAATCGTAAAACAGGAGGATAAATAGAAATGGCATTAACAGGTATTCAAATCTTTAAAATGACACCAAAGAAAAACTGTAAAGAATGCGGCTGTCCTACTTGTATGGCGTTTGCCATGAAAGTGGCTCAGGGTGCTCTGGAAATTTCCAAATGTCCGCATATGTCTGACGAAGCTTTAGCTGAATTATCAGAAGCTACAGCACCGCCAATGAAAACAATCAAAGTAGGTGCAGGCGAAAACGAATACAGCCTGGGCGGTGAAACTGTTTTATTCAGACATGAAAAAACATTTGTAAGCAAAACAAGATACGCTGTTTCTCTTTGCACATGCATGGATGACGCAGCAGTAGATGCAAAGCTGGCAGAAATCCAGAAAGTAGACTACGACCGTATCGGTGAAAGAATGCACGTTGAAATGATTTATGTAAATTATGAAGACGGAGCAGACAAAGACCGTTATGTGGAAATGGTGAAAAAAGCAGCAGCTCTTGGCAGAACTTTAATCCTTGGATGTAAAGATGTTGAAGTTGCAAAAGCAGCTCTGGAAGTATGCAAAGACGGCAAACCGGTATTAAACGGCGCTACAGCAGCAAACTACGCAGCAATGAGCGAAGTTGCTACAGCAGCAGGCGTGGTACTTGGTGTTGCAGGTGCAGACTTAAATGAGACTTATGATACGGTTGCAGCTTTAGAAAAAGCAGGCAACAAAAACCTGGTTATCGACGCAACCGGCACATCTGTAAAAGAAGCATATGCAAATGCAGTACAGATTCGTCGTGCATCTGTAAAAGACCAGGATAGAACATTCGGTTACCCGACTATCGTAAATGTTGCTGCACTGGCTCACGGTGACAGAACATTACAGCAGGCTCTGGCTTCTCTGTTTACTGTAAAATACGGTTCTATCGTTGTTATGGAAACTCTGGACTATGCAGAAGCACTTCCATTATTCGGTTTAAGACAGAACGTATTTACAGACCCGCAGAAACCAATGAAAGTAGAGCCGGGCATCTACCCATTAAATGGTGCAGATGAAAACTCTATTTGCCTGACAACCGTAGACTTTGCTCTTACATACTTCGTGGTATCCGGTGAACTGGAACGTTCTGGTGTGCCATGTAACCTGATTATCTCCGATGCAGGCGGACTCTCCGTATTAACTGCATGGGCTGCAGGTAAATTATCTTCTACATCTGTAGCAAACTACATTCAGGAAAATGTAGAAGGTAAAGTAAAATCCAGAAAACTGGTTATCCCGGGTAAGGTTGCTGTATTAAAGGGCGACATCGAAGCAAAACTTCCAGGCTGGGAAATCATCGTAGCTCCTCTGGAAGCTGTACAGTTAGTAAAATTCCTGAAAGATTTAACAGCTTAATGTTTGCATAGGACAGCTTTGGCAGACTGTCTGAAAGGAAGGAAAGCACCTTCCATTTCTTAAGAGGCGGCAGTTCCTTTTGGGAACTGTCCCGCCTCTGTAAATCTGAATTCTCTTCTGTATTCCCCGTTTCTTTTTGAAGTTGTTTTCAAAAAGGGAAAATAGGAGTTGAATAGATAGAAAACAATGAGCTTAAAATATTAATTTATATAAAAGGAGAAGTATTATGGCTAAATTTGTTACAATTGGTGAAAGAATTCACTGTATTTCCCCATCTATCCGCAAAGCAATGGCTGAGCGTGACCCTGAACCAATTTTAAAACGTGCGAAAGAGCAGTTAGATGCAGGTGCTACATACCTGGACGTAAACATTGGACCTGCTGAAAACGACGGTGAAGACTTAATGAAATGGGCTGTTCAGTTGATTCAGTCTAACTTCGACAACGTTCCTCTGGCTCTGGATACAGCTAATAAAAAAGCGATTGAAGCTGGTATTTCTGTATACAACAGAAGCAAAGGAAAACCAATCGTAAACTCTGCTGATGCAGGCGGAAGAATCGAGAATATCGACCTGGCTGCAGCAAACGATGCTATCGTTATCGCACTTTGTTCAGCAGAAGGTATTGCAGCAGACAACGACGAGCGTATGATGCACTGCCAGAACATGCTGGAAAGAGGTATGATGTTAGGTATGGAACCAACCGATTTATGGTTCGACCCATTATTCCTGGTTGTAAAAGGTATGCAGGACAAACAGATGGAAGTTCTGGAAGCAATTAAAATGTTCAGCGATATGGGTCTGAACTCTACAGGTGGTCTTTCCAATAACTCCAACGGTATGCCAAAACACATCCGTCCAATCATGGATTCCGCTTTAGTAGCGATGTGTATGATGCAGGGTCTGACTTCCGCTATCGTAAATCCATGTGATTTAAGATTAATGGAAACTATCAAATCCTGTGATGTATTCAAAAACAATACTTTATATGCAGATTCTTATCTGGAAATCTAATATCTGCAGACAGACGAAATAAGATTCCTATACAGGGGGTGTCGCATTAAGCGAGGATTGTTTGATGTGACAGCCCCTGTGTACAAGAAAGAGAAAGGCAGAGTTTCTATGTTTAAAGTGACTTTTAAATTCGGAAGCGGCGAGGATGTCACGACCTTTGCCCAGGAAGGTGAGAACCTTTTAGACGTAGCACGCAAAACCAATGTAGCGATTGACGCTCCCTGCGGTGGAAATGCATCTTGCGGGAAATGCAAGGTAAAATTTGTGAACGGGGAACTGGATTCTCCCAAAACACGGCATATTTCAGATGAGGAGTATGAAAGCGGCTGGAGATTGGCATGTGTAAGTAAGATTACGGGTGACGTTGCGGTAGAAGTACCCGATATAGCATCTGCTTACCGCAGCCGAATGAAAGTTGCAGATTTAAGTTCCAAAGAAGAGATTGCCATTTTTGAAAACGCAAAAAACGATTTGGAAACGGCAGGTCTTGCCTTAAAAAACAGTATGGAGATTCTGGATGTGTCCATGGAGATTCCTACCCTGGACGACACCATGCCGGATAATGAACGTCTGGTTCGGGCCATTAAGAAACAGACAGGTGCCTCATCTGTGCGTCTGCCCTTCCAGGTGCTGACGAAGATAGCCAGAGTGTTCCGGGAAAGCGGCTTTCAGGTGCGCTGTGTGGTGCGGACTTCTTCTGCCGGAAACATTTTTGTTTATGATGTGTATCCAAAAGATGCCGAAGTAGTAATCGGAGGACTGGCTGTGGACATTGGTACAACCACAGTATCTGCGCTTTTGATTGATATGCTGACGGGTGAAATTATCGGAAAAGCGTCTGCCGGAAATGGACAGATTCGCTACGGTGCAGATGTTATCAACCGTATTATTGAATCTATGAAACCGGGAGGCAGTAAAAAACTGCAGGACGCCATTATTGGAGAAACCATCAATCCGCTGATTGAGCAGATGTGCAGAGCCAGCGGTTTTCTGCCGGAACACATTTACCGCATGGCAGTAGCAGCCAATACAACCATGAATCATCTCATGGCAGGAATGGAAGGCGACCCCATCCGTATGGAGCCTTATATTCCTACTTTTTATAAAACCAATTCCCTCTTTGCCTCAGATATTGGGATTTGCATTAACCGGGATGCCCATATCATTGTAGCGCCCAATATTGGAAGCTATGTAGGCGGAGATATTACAGCAGGTACTCTGGTAAGTATGCTTTGGAACCGGCCGGAGTTTTCCCTGTTTATTGACCTTGGTACAAATGGCGAACTTGTATTCGGCAACTCAGACTTTATGATGAGCTGTGCATGTTCTGCAGGTCCTGCTTTTGAGGGCGGTGATATCAGTTGCGGTATGCGTGCTACAGATGGGGCCATTGAGGCATGTACCATTGATAAAGAAACCATGGAACCTTCCTACAGCGTTATTGGAAGAGAAGGTGAAAAACCCATTGGTTTATGCGGTTCCGGTATTATTGATGTCATTGCAGAACTGTTCCGCACCGGAATTATCAATCCGAAAGGAAAGTTTGTCCGGGAAGGAAAACGTATCCGTCACGATGAATACGGCATGGGCAGTTATGTTCTGGCTTTTGAAGAAGAAGCAGGTTCTGTCAAGGACGTAGAAATCAATGAAGTGGATATTGATAACTTTATTCGTGCAAAAGGAGCAATTTTCTCTGCTATCCGCACCATGCTGGCTTCCATAGATTTTGAAGTGGAAATGATTGATGATGTTTATGTGGCAGGCGGCATTGGCAGTGGAATCAATATGGAGAATGCTGTGCGAATTGGTATGTTCCCGGATATTTCTATTGAAAAATTCCACTATATTGGAAATTCTTCTCTTGCGGGGGCTTATACCATGCTTCTTTCAAGAGACGCAGAAAGAAAATGCTATGATTTGGCATCGAACATGACGTATCTGGAACTGTCCACAGTGCCGTCCTACATGGACGAATTTGTGGCGTGCTGTTTTATTCCGCACACAGATACCGCTCTGTTTCCGTCCAGTGTACAGGAATCATGAGTTTTGACTAAAATTATCCGAGGTGAAAATATGAATTTTGATTATGCAAAAGACAGTAAGGAACAGCGTCCCTATGAGCATTATTTAAGTGCCTATAAAAGTATGGACCCAAGGGAAATCAGTGAGAGAACGGGCTTTCCCTATGACGAGGAAACCGGCAATTTTACTGTCCGTCTCATGGGAAGCACTTATCTGGTTTCATTCCCGGACTACGAGATTCAGCCTGTAGAAGATACGATTGGTGTGTATCCTCTTACAGAGGCCATGAATGTAAAAATTCTGATTATCCGGTATATGGCGGAACGGTTTCAGACACCTTTCTCCGGTAAGTTTATCACTTATCATGAGGTTCCATGGGGTGAGGTGTATTTCAGACAATTCCAGGGCAGATGTCTCATGCGTTTTGCTTTTTCCTACGGAAATAAACTGGAAATGTTTGCGAAAATAATGGAACATCTGGGAGCAGAGAAATCAGAGGAGGGAGATTGTTCCTATAAACTGGAGTTTATGGACAACCTTTTTATTAAATTTATCCTCTGGGCCGGAGACGACGAGTTTCCACCGTCTTCGCAGATTTTGTTCTCTGATAATTTTGCGGCAAGCTTTGCAGCAGAAGATTTAGCTGTGGTGGGAGATATTTCCATCAATATGATGAAAGCACTGGAAAAAAAGCTGTCTTAAGAATGTGAAGTATTAGTAGAGTAGATATTGCGCGTTAAGTGTCATGGGATGGGAAGTTGTCCATGAACGAAGGTAATCTGGTTATCTTTGGATTCGCCACGATGTAATATTGCGTCCGCTACTACATTAAGGATTTGATAAATTCTTCTCTTTGGTGTAGTAAACTACTATGCCGTATCATTGCTGTAAATGCTGTTTCAGACAGCAAAAGAGGAGGATTTATTACAAATGAAAAGAGTAAGTAAAGTAAAAATCATGGTATTTGCGGCTGTTTTGATTGCCATGAATATTGTATTGTCCAGAATACTGTCCATATCCATCGGCCCAACGCTGAGAATCACGGTTTCTCAGACACCGATGTATCTGGCTGGTTTCTGGTTTGGACCTGTTGTAGGTGGCCTTTGCGGATTCCTGGGTGACTTGATTGGAAGTCTGCTGCAGGGCTATGCGCCAAACCCGTTCATTTCCATTTCTGCGATTCTGACGGGAGCGCTTCCGGGAATTGCAGCGTGGTTATTTAAGAAATCCATAGGTCTGCCCCAGATATTGGGCATTACGATTTTAAATGGACTTGTGGGGTCTCTGGGATTCACCTGCATCGGTCTTCACTTTTATTACGGAACCCCTTGGGTGGTACTTTACAGCACTCGTATCATCCAGACAGTTTTGCTGACAGCAGTCAATACGGTTCTGGTACTGTTACTCTATAAAAGCCCTTTGACCGCTTATCTTAAAAAGAGCATGTCTATGGGAATTATACAGGAGAGGCAGATGCCGCAGAGCCATGTGAAATAAAACATTAAGGGAGGTTTTAGAATGGGATTTAAAACT
>NZ_JBBKBX010000027.1:0-42217 GCF_037890365.1 Blautia sp. HCN-20427
AAGTAATAAAGCCCTTTTGAGGGCTAATATCAAACCACCAGTTGAACTGGTGGTTGCTGACTTAGCCTGCAATCCCAAATTCAGCCGCATTTTCTTTACAATACTTTAGAGTGTATTCATTGGCAGGCTGCTTCTGAGGGAAATCATGAAGTTTCTACTATGGTAAAAGCCCTTGCAAAGTTTTATCGCATATGTCTCAGCAAGGGAGAAGATATCATTCCACTGGCTACAGAATTAGAACACATTCGTCAATATATCATTATCCAAAATATGAGATATGGAGATATTATTGATATGGAAATTTTAATTCCTAAGCAATATGAAACGATTTTAATTCCTAAAATTACACTTCAGCCTCTGGTAGAAAATTCTATTTATCATGGAATTAAGGTCAAAGAAGGACGAACAGGAAAGATTTGGATATATGTGGAACCAAGTGAAAAGGATTTTTATCTGGTTGTATCTGATAATGGGGAGAGGCTGAACCAGAAACAGATTCAGCACATAAATGAAAGCCTTTCTTTTTTTGACAGAGATATAGGATATGGAATTAATAATGTTAATAAAAGAATTGAATTGATGTTTGGAAAAAAATATGGATTAAAGTTTTATCAAAATGAAAAATCTGGAATCAGTGTAAAAATAAAACTGCCTGGAACTGCGGAGGAGTCAGAAAATGTATAAAATATTGATTGTTGATGATGAACGAATGATTAGAATGGGGATAGAGAAAACAATTAATTGGAAAAGCCTGAAAATCGGAGAGGTTTATACAGCTGCATCTGCAAGAGAAGCTATGGAAATGATAGAGAAGTATAAACCGAATATTTTAATTACAGATATTAGCATGACAGAAATGTCAGGGCTGGATTTGGTGGGAATTATACGGGAACAGGAATCTGATATGCGTATTATTATTCTTACAGGATATGACAGATTTGATTATGCAAGACAGGCTTTACAGCTCCAGGTTCATGATTTTTTGCTCAAACCGATTGATGAGCGGGAACTTACGGAAAGTATACGAATGCAGATACAGAAAATCGAGGAAATAAAAGAAGAAAAACAAAGAACTTTGAATATAAAAAGAACAGAAGGAGTGTACCAGCAAGAATATCTGGAGTCTGTAATCTGGGATTACATGAAAGGAAATACGGTAGAAGCACAAAGAGAACAGGAATTTTTGCAGCAGTTCGGATTTGAGAGAAATGAAATGATGCGAATTGGAATTGTGATACCGGATAAAAAAACGGATCAGAGTTCAGATGAGGAAAAATTTTATCATCAAATGATGAAGCAAATTGCAATGAATTTGATAGATGACTGCAATAAAGGAATTACCATAACGGACGGAGAAGATCATTTAATTATAGTTTTCTTTTCCGGTTATGGAGAGGAGAAATTTGATACCTCTTCAGAAGCAGAAGAGTTAATGGATATTTTAAGAAACGAATGTAATGCAGAGCCTAAATTGGTTTTTGGAAGTGAAGTTTCAGGATTCAAAAACTTGCAAGTATCGTATAATGATGCTTTGTATGTGGTAAAAAGTGAAAGAAAAGAAATAGCAGATGTCTTTTATAGCAAAACAGATTCTAAGAGGAATGATATTTTTCAAGAGGTTTTCAGAGAATTTAAACAGGCTTGTATTCTTAATTGTTCCAATATTGAACAAGTTATGCATATTTTAAAACGTTTTAAAAGAGCAGTGGAATCTTATAATCTGGGAAGGAAATATGCAATAAATTGCTATTTTGAATTAGCTTCAGCTATTTATTTTTCTTACATTAATGAAACAGGAAATACTCCGGAGGAGAGCCTTAATTCTTTTACCCAGTCTTTAGTGGGGACTGACAAAGAGAAAGCAGAAGAAGTAACAGAAATGTTTCTTCAGAAAATATTGGCAAAAGAGGAGGGAGACGAACATGAGATTATCAGGAAAGTCAAGAATATGATTCATGAAGACTTAAGTCAGGATTTAACAGTTGCCAATCTTGCCGCTCAGTTGTATGTGTCCCCTAACTATTTGTCAAGGTTATTTAAGCAAATAACAGGGGAAGGGTGTAACGAATATATTGTGCGTAAAAGAATTGAGAAAGCAAAATCCTTGTTGGAGACAACTAGCTTAAAAACAGGAGAAATTGCTATGATGGTAGGATATCATGATATGAATTATTTTTCCCTGGCCTTTAAGAAACATATAGGAAAAGCACCGACAAAATATAGAAATATTGTGCAAAAGCAGGAAAGGGCAGATTCATGAAATACATATATAGAAAGAAAATAGTTATGGTCACTGCATTGTTACTTTTAAGTGTATTGTGCAGTTGCAGAGAGAAACAAGAAAATAAGATTTCCGAAAAGAAGATAAATTATGAAAAAGAAGAGAATAGCATAGAAGTGTGGAAAGAAGAGCTTACGTTTGAAGAGGAGGAAGTTCCCAGTGCGGCGTCCGTTAGAGGTATGCAGGTTATAAAAGAGGGGGAAGTAAAGTTTGCTGTTTCCTATGAACCAAGAGAATATAAAAATTCTTATGACTGTTGGGATATGTCTGTTCCGTATCATTCCTGGGTATCTGTAGATACAGAAAGATTGTATGAATATTTCTCATGTTTGGAAAATCTTTCATTAGAAAAAATTACAGATATACCAGAAAATACAGGATTGGAAGATAGTCAAACGTCTCTGTTTATAGCATACTATAGTGGACAAAATCAGCAAGAGCAGGGACAAGCAGAACCAGACAAAGGGATTACTTATCAGATAGGACTGAAAAATGCAAATGGAGATTATTATGTGAAAATAAATGAAGAAGAAGGGGTATGGCAGGCCGATGGAGCGGTTGTGAATGAACTTTTAAATCTGAATCCATTTGATTGTGTGCTAAAGGTAGCGAACGTGGTTAGTATTGAAACGATATCTACAGTAGATATAGATATAGAGGGAAAAAAATATATCATAGATTTTACAGACGGAGAAAGCTGCAGATTTAATAAGAAAAAGGTAGAGAAAGAAGAGGCATATGAACTGTATACTTCTTTAATAAGTATTTTTGTGGAAAAAGAAAATTTGAAAAAGGAACATACAGGAGAGATACCATTACTCACAATAACTTATAATCGAAATATGGATTCGGCACCCAGAATAGTAGAAGAATTTTATGCGTATAATGAGGAATACGCTTCTGTTAGTATAAATGGAGATGAAATTTTTCTGGTTGACAGAGAATCCGTAGATACTCTTATTGCCCAAATCCAATCGGCTTTCTGATTGCTCAGTATGATTTCAAAAAATATGCTTAGAATACCTTGTATCTGAGTGCGGTTAAAATATCCATATTTCGACAAAATATATGAAAATATTATACCATATAACCAATAAAATCTTAAAAATTTCAATGTAAAGCGAAAAAAATTCTATGTTTTATTTCCTGGATATTGTGTATAGTGTCAATATCAATAAAAGGCACGGACGAAAAAGAAAATGTGCCGATGGAAGGGAGAATATTTCAATGAAAAGAAAATTAGCAGTATTAACAATGGCAGCCGTTTTAGGTCTTTCCGCTGTTGCATGTGGTTCTGAACCAGCAAAAGACACAGCGAAAACAGAGGATACCGGCAAAACAGAAGACACTGGAAAAACAGAGGGTTCTGAAGTGGCGAACAAAGACAAACCTCTGGTATGGTTCAACCGTCAGCCGTCTAACAGCTCTACAGGTGAGTTGGACATGAACGCTCTGAACTTTAACAAAGATACATATTATGTAGGATTTGACGCAAACCAGGGTGCTGAACTGCAGGGACAGATGGTGAAAGAATACATCGAAAAAAATGCAGATACTATTGACCGTAATGGCGATGGCGTAATCGGATATGTTCTGGCTATCGGTGATATCGGACATAATGATTCTATCGCACGTACAAGAGGTGTTCGTAAAGCTCTTGGAACAGGTGTAGAAAAAGACGGCACTATTAACAGTGAGCCGGTTGGAACAAACGTAGACGGAAAAGCTTCTGCAGTACAGGACGGTTCTTTAGAAGCTGGCGGAAAGAAATTCGTAGTTCGTGAGTTGGGTTCTCAGGAAATGAAGAACTCTGCAGGCGCTACATGGGACGCAGCTACAGCCGGTAACGCAATTGGAACATGGTCATCTTCCTTTGGTAAAGAAATTGATGTTGTTGTTTCTAACAACGATGGTATGGGAATGTCGATGTTCAATGCATGGTCAAAAGAAAACAAAGTTCCTACTTTCGGATACGATGCGAACAGTGATGCAGTAGCAGCCATTGCAGAAGGCTACGGCGGAACCATCAGCCAGCATGCAGATGTACAGGCTTACTTAACACTTCGTGTTCTTCGTAACGCATTAGACGGTGTTGATATTGATACAGGTATCGGTACAGCAGATGAAGCTGGAAACGTTCTTAGTGACCAGGAATATGTATACAAAGAAGACGAGCGTTCTTACTACGCATTAAACGTAGCTGTAACCGCAGACAACTATCAGGATTTCACAGACTCTACTAAGACCTTCGAGCCTGTATCCAAACAGTTAGATGAAAGCAAATCTCCTTCCAAGAAAGTATGGCTGAACATTTACAATGCTTCTGATAACTTCTTAAGCTCTACATACCAGCCGCTTCTTGAAAAATATGATGACCTTCTGAACTTAGACGTTGAATACATCGGTGGTGACGGACAGACAGAGTCCAACATTACAAACCGTCTTGGAAACCCGGGTCAGTATGATGCATTTGCTATTAACATGGTGAAAACAGACAATGCAGCTTCTTACACAGCTTTACTGCAGTAATTCATAACTCAGTAGCGTTTATGTAAAACGATGACAGACGGAGGGTGTCGCGTTAAGACAGTGTTTTTGATAATGTCCTTAATGCAGCAGCCTCCGTTCAATCTGAAAGCGAGAGTGCGCTGCAATACCAATATACAGATACAGGAGTAAAAAGAATGGCAGATAAGAAAGATGAAGTTGTCTTATCCATACGTAATATGAGTAAGTCCTTTGGACGAAACCGGGTTCTTGACCATATTAACCTGGATTTGAAACGGGGAACCGTTATGGGGCTTATGGGTGAAAACGGTGCCGGTAAGTCAACAATGATGAAATGTCTTTTTGGAACTTATCAGAAAGATGAAGGAAAAATCACTCTGGACGGCAGAGAAGTCAGTTTCTCCGGGCCGAAAGATGCTCTGGAAAACGGAATTGCCATGGTTCATCAGGAGTTGAACCAGTGTCTGGAAAGAAATGTTATGGATAATCTTTTCCTGGGACGTTATCCCGTGAATTCCATGGGTGTTATCGATGAAGGAAGAATGAAAAAAGAAGCTTCTGAACTTTTCAGAAAGCTGGGCATGACTGTAAATCTGACGCAGCCTATGCGCAATATGTCAGTATCCCAAAGACAGATGTGTGAAATTGCAAAGGCGATTTCCTATAATGCGAAGGTAATTGTTCTTGATGAACCGACTTCTTCTCTGACTGTACAGGAAGTCGATAAGTTGTTTGAAATGATGAGAATGTTAAAAGAACAGGGAATTTCTCTGATTTATATTTCTCATAAAATGGACGAAATCTTTGAGATTTGTGATGAGATTTCCGTACTCCGAGATGGTAATCTGGTTATGACAAAGAGTGCCAAAGACACGGATATGAATGAACTGATTGCAGCTATGGTTGGACGTTCTTTGGAAAACCGGTTTCCACCGGTAGATAACCAGCCAAAGGATGTAATCTTATCCATACAGCACCTGTCCACAAAATTTGAACCTCATCTGCAGGACATCAGTTTTGATGTAAGAGAGGGAGAAATTTTCGGACTTTATGGCCTGGTAGGCGCAGGTCGTACAGAACTTCTGGAAACGATTTTCGGTATTCGTACCAGAGCGGCAGGACGGGTTTACTTTAACAAGAAACTAATGAACTTCAACAGCGCAAAAGAAGCAATGGATCATGGTTTTGCCCTGATTACAGAGGAAAGAAAGGCGAATGGTCTGTTCCTGAAGTGTGATTTGACGTTTAACACAACGATTGCAAATCTGCCGCGGTATAAAACCGGCCTGGCTCTTTCCGATGCCAAGATGGTAAAGGCAACCGCCAACGAAATTAAAATTATGCATACGAAATGTATGGGACCGGATGACATGATTTCCAGTTTGTCCGGCGGTAATCAGCAGAAAGTTATTTTTGGAAAATGGCTGGAACGCAGCCCTCAGGTGTTCATGATGGACGAACCTACCCGAGGAATCGACGTTGGTGCAAAATATGAAATTTATGAGCTGATTATTCAGATGGCAAAACAGGGAAAAACAATTATCGTTGTTTCTTCGGAAATGCCTGAAATTCTGGGTATCACAAACCGTATCGGCGTTATGTCAAACGGACATCTCTCCGGTATTGTGAATACAAAAGAAACAAATCAGGAAGAACTCTTAAGACTTAGCGCAAAATACCTATAATAAGGGAGAAGAATGGATATGGCGAACGGAAATAGTAATATCCTTACAGCTGAACAGGAAATGAAACTGCGTCAGCCAATCGAGGATTATGTTGGTAAAATTCAGAAAAAAATTGACAGCCTGAGAGCTGACGGTACGGATAAAATCGTAGAAATCCAAAACTTAATGGACAGCATTAAAAGAGACCGTACCCTTACAAAAGGAGAAAAGGAAAGCAGGCTTGCAAAATGTAAAACAGAGTTGGAAGCAGCAAAAGCAGTGGAAGCAAAGCATAAAGACGAAGTTTCTAAACGGATTGCAGATGCTGAAAATTATTTGAAAGAGCATTTTGATAAGGATTATTATCAGGCTGTGAAAGCCAGCTGTGCGGCAGAAAAAGCAGCAGCCAAAGCTCGCTATCAGAAAAAAGTGGCAGAGCTGGAAAAAGAACATAAAGCAGCTGTGGCAAAGCTTTCCGATCATCAGGAAATTAAAGACGAAAACTATGTTTATAAAAACAGGCTCTTTGACGCAAAGATGACCATGGAAAAAGAATTCCAGGAAGCAAAAGACAGAAGACATGCGGCGTATTCTTATAAGTTTCACTTAATTGATTTGCTGCGTATGTCCAAGTTTACTTTTATAGAAGCGAGAGCACAGAAATGGGAAAACTACAAATATACCTTTAACCGCAGAACGTTCCTTTTGCAGAACGGTTTGTATATTGCCATTCTGTTGATATTCGTTGCACTGTGTATTATTACGCCGATTGTTAAAGGTTCACCACTTTTGACTTACAACAATGTGTTAAATATTCTTCAGCAGGCTTCCCCTCGTATGTTCCTTGCGTTAGGTGTAGCAGCGTTAATCCTTTTAGCTGGTACAGACCTTTCTATCGGACGTATGGTTGGTATGGGTATGACAGCCGCAACGATTATTATGCATCAGGGTGTGAACACAGGTGGTGTGTTCGGGCATATTTTTGACTTCACAGGTATGCCGGTTATAGCCAGAGTGATTTTGGCCTTGGTGGTTTGTATTTTGTTATGTACTTTCTTTACAACCATAGCAGGTTTCTTTACAGCGAAGTTTAAAATGCACCCGTTTATTTCTACCATGGCAAACATGCTGGTAATCTTCGGTCTTGTTACTTATGCAACAAAGGGTGTGTCCTTCGGTGCTATTGAAGCTACAATTCCAAATATGGTAATTCCGAAAGTAAACGGCTTCCCGACTATTATTCTGTGGGCTGTTGCAGCTATTGCCATTGTGTGGTTTATCTGGAATAAAACAACGTTTGGTAAAAATCTGTATGCAGTAGGCGGAAACCCGGAAGCTGCATCTGTATCCGGTATTTCCGTGTTCGGTGTAACAGTAGGCGCTTTCGTTATGGCTGGTGTTCTTTATGGATTTGGTTCCTGGCTGGAATGTATCCGAATGGTTGGTTCCGGTTCTGCAGCTTATGGACAGGGCTGGGAAATGGACGCTATCGCAGCCTGCGTGGTAGGTGGCGTATCCTTTACGGGTGGTATTGGTAAAATCTCCGGTGTCGTAGTCGGTGTATTTATCTTTACAGCGCTTACTTATTCCCTGACAATCCTTGGTATTGACACGAACCTGCAGTTCGTATTCTCAGGTATCATTATCCTTGTAGCCGTTACACTGGACTGTCTGAAATACGTTCAGAAGAAATAGGCGGAAGGTTTAAAAAGACATTATTCATAAGAAGATTTTCAAAAGAGTCAGATGCGGGTCTGGCTCTTTTATGTTATAATAATGCAAAAAGATGAGTGAAAATACGGAGAAGGAAAATGGATACATATACAGTACTTTTGGTAGATGATGAAGAAGAAGTCATTCAGGTGATTATGCGAAAGATTAACTGGGAGGGGTTGGGATTTTCTGTTATCGGATATGCCAATAATGGTGTGAAAGCATTGGAAATGGTGGAAGAATTTCAGCCGGATGTGGTGATGACGGATATTAAAATGCCCTACATGGACGGCATGGAACTGGCGGGACATATCAAAGCCGATTATCCGGCTACCAAGCTGCTTCTTTTTACCGGGTTTGATGAATTTGAATATGCCAAAGAAGCCGTCCATCTGGAAGTGGAGGAGTATATTCTGAAACCGGTGAATTCTGTGGAACTGACGAATGTGTTTACCCAGTTGAAGATAAAGCTGGACCAGGAAATCGGCGAAAAGCGAAATGCAGAATCCTTAAAAAAATATTATATGGATTCTCTGCCGCTTCTGCAGGCGAATTTTTATGCAACTTTGCTGGAGGGGCGGATTCGTGAAGAGGAACTGGATCGCTATCTTTCTGATTACCAGATTTCTCTTTCGGGCCCTTTTTTCTGCTGTCTGGTGATTCATACTTCATCGTCCCAGATACCGGAAGATATGAATCCGCTGCTTCTGGCGGCTTCCGTGGAAAAGCAGGCCAAGGAATATCTGGGGGAAAAGTGGAGAGCCAGGTGTTTCTCTTATCTGGGGAAAACCATTTTGATTGCCCAGTTGTCCGGAGAAAATGAAATGTCTGAACTGACGGATGACAGCGACCGTTTTTGCCGGTACGCACACCGGATTATCGGCGCCAATGTAACTGTGGGAATCGGCCAGGTGTGCGGAAGTATTCTGGAACTGTCCCAGTCTTACAGCAGCGCCAGAGAAGCCATTTCCTACCGGGTGCTCTACGGAACTTCCAGAGCCATTAATATTCAGGAAATTGCTCCACATGAGAGGAATAACCCGGGTTCCAGCCACGAAGGGGAACTGTCCCACCTGTTTAAAACCATTCGTCTGAACGAGCCGCCGGAAATCGCCCAGGCAGTCCATGAGTATCTTGGCAGCATTTCCTTTAAGGAAAAATCCCTGCAGCAGCACCACCTGGACGTCATGGAACTTCTCAGCGAATTCTGCCGGTTTGCGGCAAACAATGATATTGTACTGGGAGAACTGTCAAAAGATATGGGAAAACTATACGGCAGAGTTCTGGACATGGGACCGGATACGCTGGAAAAGTGGCTGGTAAACATCAGTGTTTCTCTTCACGAAAAACTGTTGAATGCCCGGACAAAGTCTACCAAATCCTTTGTGGAAAAGGCAAAAGATTATGTGCACAACAATTATGTGAACGAAGAACTTTCTCTGGACCGTATCTGTGAAGTGCTGGGAGTCTCCAATTCTTATTTTTCTACCATTTTTAAAAAGGAGACAGGGAAGTCCTTTATTGGCTACCTGACGGATTATCGCATGGACAGAGCATCCCGGCTTTTGTTGGAGACAAACGAAAAGAGTTATATTATAGGGAAGAAAGTGGGATATACGGACCCCAATTATTTCAGTTATGTGTTTAAACGGCGGTTCGGAGTATCGCCTTCCAAGTACAGAACGGAGTACAGAGAAAGTGAAAAATAAGTATTTCAGACAACTGAAAAAAATGAAGCCAAAGGAAATTCAGACCACCATTATGCTGGCTTCTTCCGTGGTGTCGATTTCCATTATGCTGATTCTGGGAGTGGTTCTGTATCTGCGGTTTTCCAATTCTGCCAGGGCGGAAACCATAAACAGTACACAGAAGCTGATGGAGCAGACTGGGGAGAACCTGGAAGAATATCTGATGAGCATGCGGCAGATTTCCGATGCGGTTTATTACAACGTGGTAAAGGAAAATGATTTTGAGAAGAATAAGCAGGATATTCAAAGCGGAATGAATCTTTTGTACGAGGCAAACAAAGAAAAACTCAGAAGTATTGCCATATATAACAACTACGGAAGCCTTATGGCGGCGGAACCGGTGGCCTCCCAGAAGGAAGACCCGGACGTAACCAGCCAGGACTGGTATCAGAAGGCCATGGAGGAAATGGAAAATATGCATTTTTCCACACCTCATATTCAGAATTTGTTCAATGACACAACACACCGTTATTATTGGGTGGTTTCTTTAAGCCGCGTGGTAGAATTGACAGACCAGGGAGTTCCACAGGCAGGTGTACTTTTGGTAGATATGGATTTTTCCAGTATTTCTCGTATGATGAAGCAGATTAATGAAGTGAACAACGGGCAGTATTATTATCTGTGCGACAGCAGCGGTGAAATTGTCTATCACCCCAGGCAGATACAAATCAGCGACGGAATTTACGAAGAAAACAGCAAACGGGCAGCGACCTACAAAGACGGCGTTTATGACGAGGCTTTTCAAGGGGAAAACCGGAAAGTGGTGGTAAATACCATCAGTTATACCGGATGGAAACTGGTAGGAGTGATTCCCTATTCTACGTTTAATCACGGCATGGTAAATCTCCGTTATTTTGCGGTTATGATGATTCTGTTGATGACCATGATGCTGGTGGTGATTAACCGGGTGGTTTCCCTTAGGATTTCCAGCCCGATTTTGAAACTGAATCAATCGGTGCGGAAGTATGAAGCAGGGGAGAAACCGGAAATTTACATTGGCGGTTCTCAGGAAATCCGTCATCTGGGGTATTCCATTCAGAAGTCTTATGAACAGATTGATGAACTGATGAAGGAAATTGTCCTGGAACAAAATGAGAGAAGAAAGAGTGAATTAGACGCCTTGCAGGGCCAGATTCATCCCCATTTTCTGTACAATACGCTGGAATCCATTACCTGGATGATAGAGGGAGAACGGAACGATGAGGCGGTCTTTATGATTTCCCAGCTGGCCAGACTGTTTCGTATCAGTCTTTCTAAGGGCAGAACCGTGATTTCCGTAAAAGATGAACTGCAGCATGCGCAGAGCTATATGAATATACAGAAGGTCCGGTATAAAAACTCTTTTTCTGTGACCTTTGATGTGGAGGAAGAGTTGTATTCCTATTGTACAGTTAAGCTGATTCTGCAGCCCATACTGGAGAATGCTATTAATTATGGCGTGGGCAATATGGAAGACGGCGGAGAAATCCGGATAACCGGAAGGCGTGAAGGAGACTTGATTGTTCTGGCTGTTTCCGATAACGGGCTTGGTATGTCAGAGGAGGAAGTGGCTCTTGTACTGACGGACAGTAACCGGATTCACAAGCACGGCTCCGGGGTAGGACTGGTGAATGTCAACAGCCGTATCCAGATTCTCTTTGGAAAGGAATACGGGCTTGTGGTGGAAAGTGAACCGGATGAGGGAACCCGGGTTTCCATACACATTCCGGCTGTCCCTTATACAGAAGAAAATCGCAGGATACTGGAGATGGGACATATGATGAGCCGGGAAGAAATCGTAGACAGGAAAGTACAGGGACAAAGCAATGAAAAAGGATAAGAAGATGTTTATTCTGATACAGGCAGTTCTGAGCCTGCTGGTGATTCTGCTGGTGGTTGTCATGCTGCGGGAGCAAAGTGGAAAAGAGCAGTATCAGGTGTCTGTGATTGTGGAAAACTCAGACGACAATCAGTGGTCTGCCTTTAAATACGGATTGAAAATGGCAGCAGAGGACAGAGGGGCAGAAATGTTTATGGTCAGCACAGGGGCGGTGCTCACCCCGGAGGAAGAAAAAAAGCTGATAGAACAGGAAGTGAAAAACGGCGCAGACGCTGTGATTGCAGAGCCCGTTCCCGGCACAGACCCAGCGAAACTGCTGAAGGAAGTTCAGGGGAAAATTTCGGTTATGCTGGTGGGAGGAGAATTGCCCAAAAGTGAAAAGCGCAGGGGATTTCCGGTGGTTCGGGCAGATGATTATGCAATGGGACAGGCTTTGGCAGAAGAACTGTTAAAGGATTACGACGGAAAGCTGAATGGAAAAAGTCTTGGTATGATAGGCGGGCGGAGAGACTCACAAAGTATCCGGAACCGGGAGGAAGGATTTACAGAAACCTTAAAGGAAACAGGGGTGGAAGTCCTCTGGTCTGGTATGAAAAATCCGGAGGAAAATATTAAGGCTTTTCTGGAAAGCCAGCCGGAGGTGGATTTTGTGATTGCGTTTGATGATGACAGTCTGACTGCGGCGGGAGAATGTGGAGAAGCCAATAATCTCCACGGGGCTCTTGTGTATGGAATCGGCAATTCCACAGAAGCGGTTTATTATCTGGATGTGGGAACGGCAGAATGTGTGGTTGTGTCAGATGCCTTTTATGCAGGATACCAAAGTCTGACAGGACTTATGAACGGAATGGAGAATTCCTTCCGCAATTATGAAGAACCACAGATTTCTTATACGGTTATGAGGAGAGAAAATCTGTTTTCCAAAGAGAATCAGGATATTCTGTTTACTATGAGTCAGTAAAGGACGGGAAAACGGAGAAGAAATGCGGAGGTAAAGCATGAGAAAGAACAAAAGAAGGGCAGCGGGAATGCTCCTGGCTTTTGCAGCGCTGTTTCTGGGCGGCTGTAAGGAGGGGGAGTCAGAGGCGCCGGATAAACTTCATGTGGGAGTTGCTTCTTATAATCAGAGTGATACCTATATGAATGCCCTGATTGGAAGGTTTAAAGAAAATATGAATGAATTGGGCAGCGACAGGCTGGAAGTAACCGTAACGGTCCGGGACGCGGCTGGTCTGCAGAAGACGCAGAATGACCAGGTGGAAGAAATGATAGATGAGGGGTGCAATGTACTCTGTGTAAACCTGGTGGACCGGGCAGACCCGTCGGAGATTATTGATTTGGCCAGAGAAAATGACGTGCCGATTATCTTTTTTAACAGAGAGCCGGTGGCGGAAGACCTGCACCAGTGGGAACATCTGTATTATGTAGGAGCGGATGCCAGACAGTCCGGCATATTGCAGGGAGAACTGGCGGTTGACCTTATCAAGGAGGACGACCGTATTGACAAGAATAAGGATGGAAAAATCCAGTATGTGGTTCTGGAAGGAGAAATGGGACACCAGGATGCAATTATCCGCACAGAAAATGCAGTGAATACGCTGAAACAGAATGGCGTTGAAGTGGAAAAACTCAGCTGCAAAATCGCAAACTGGAACCGGGCACAGGCACAGAACAGAATGGAGCAGATAATAGGAGAGTATCAGAACAAAATAGAACTGGTTCTGGCCAACAATGACGACATGGCCCTGGGCGCTGTGGATGCGTATAAGAAGTTGAATTATACATCTTCGGCCTTGCCTGTGTTTTTTGGAATCGACGGTACGGATGTGGGACTGGAAGCTGTCAAAAAGGGAGAATTGCAGGGCACTGTATATAACGACAAAGAAGGCCAGGCTGAAGTCATGGCAAAGCTGGCGGCAGCTCTGATTACAGGCCAGAGTATGGAAGAGATTCCCTTTGAAAATGACAGGTATGTGTACCTGCCTTATCACAAAGTGAGCGATGAGAATATAGAACAATTTTCGGAGAAATCCATGGAACTGTCGCAATAAGAAGAAAGAACAGCCCCATGGCACGGCAATCCTGTATAAAGATTCTGATTGCCGTGTCATGGGGCGCTTTTTATGAGAGATTATTCCCCCTGGTAAGTAAACCAGTCAAAATCGGCGAAAGCCAGGGAATCTCTGTGGTTGGCGCTGGCGTACATACCCAGATAAGTACCGGTGAAGCCATTGTTTACATCGGAACTTAAAAGCACACCATCTGCGCAGAGGACCAGAGGAAGCATTTCCTGTTCCTCATATCCGTAGTAAAAAGAATACGTATCGGTATGTCCCTGTACACTGAGATAAAGGAGGGAGGATTCTTTGATTTCCTGTTCTTTTTTCAGGCTTCGGATTCCATTTCGGGTTTCCCAAAGCTGCAGGAAAGTCTTTCCCTGTTTTTTACGCATCGTCATAAGATAGTGGAAACGGTCATCCTGTACCAGAGCTAAGCCCGCCTCCTGAAAATCGGTTTCAGGCGAAAATTCCATAGCAGTTTTGGCCAGGAAATTTTTGTGCTGTTGTCTTCTGCCCACAAAAGCAGGGGTACAGATTTCTTCCATAACTTCAGGCCTTGTATAGAGCCGCAGAAATCCTTTGCGCTCAGTCAGGGAATACAGTGTCTGCAAGGGGGGATGAATGGTGTTCCACTGCATTTGCAGCACAGGGCTTTCAAAGTTATCAGAGGCAGGTAAGGGAGGATAAATGGTTTCCGGGAGTCTGGGCAGTCGTTCCCGTTCATTTACCATACCGTTTGCATTGTCAATTCTGGGCCAGCCGTCTTCGTCCCAGACCATGGGAATCATGAAGGTTTCCCGGCCGATGTTGTAGTGTCCGCCTGTGTAGGGGCGCACAGCCAGCAGAACCATCCACCATTCCCCGTTCTGGGTATCGGTAATGTCCGCATGTCCTGTGACGGCAATGGGGATTTCCAGGGGAAGATGTCTGTGAGATACGATGGGGTTTCGCGGGCAGATTTCATAATCCCCATCAATGGTACGGCAGCGGGCCATCTGCACACTGTGGTTGATAAAGGTACCGCCTTCTGCAACCAGCAGGTAATACCAGCCGTCTTTTTTGTAAATATGGGGCGCTTCAATCCAACGGCTGTAGGTTTTCTTTCCGTCCCAGATAATGCGGCGTTCTCCTTTAAACTGCAGGGTGACAGGGTCCAGTTCGTTTAAGTAAATGCCATGGTGGCCTTCATAGAGACATTCGCTGCTGATGAAATTTCCCACATACCATACAGAGCCGTCATCGTCAAAGAACAGGCTGGAATCAATACCGTCAGCGCCCTCTACAAAGACGGGGTCACTCCAGGGGCCGGCTGGATTTTTTGCAGTGATGATATAGTTGTCACGGTCTGCCTCTCTGCCTTTGGAAACAAAGGTATTGATGATGTAAAAGGTACCGTTGTGATAACGGATAGAGGGCGCCCAGAGTCCTTCGGAAGTCTCACAGTTTTTGTAGTCTAACTGGTCGGGGCGGTGGATTCCGTGTCCGATTTGTTCCCAGTGCACCAGGTCTTTGCTGTGGAAAATGGGAAGGCCCGGAAAGTACACAAAGGAAGAGGTTACCATGTAATAGTCCTCGCCTACCCGGCAGATAGAAGGATCCGGATAAAAGCCGGGCAGCAGGGGATTGGAAAAAGTTTTTTCTGGCATTGTAAAAGTTCTCCTTGTTTTGAATTTCTACCTTGATTATAGAAAGAAATCCTGCGGTGGTCTACGAAAAAATTGCTTTTTTCTGTGCAAAAAGAAAGTTGAAACAAACTGGAGAAAAAAAGGAAAATTTGTCGAAAATTACCTATACAAGTACCGGAGGGTTGTGTATAATAAAAGTATATCAGAAACAGGAGAAAGGAGCGGATTATGGGACAACCATTCGATGAAATAGACGAAGAAGAGTACGAAAGACGAAGACGGGCATTAATTATGCGCAAACGGCAGGAGAAAATTCGGCAGATGAAAATTCGGAAGCTGACACGGTTGGTTATTATGGCGGTTCTTTTGGTAACCGTGGTTGTGGCAGCAGGAACGGGAATTACCAAATTAGCCGGAGGCGGAGACAAAAAGGAACCATCTAAAATTACCCAGGAGGTACAGGCTGACACAGAAAAGGGGGAGACGGAAACATCAGCGGCAAAACAGCCGGTCATGAGTTCCTCGGACATTGAAAAGCTGGCCTCTGATACCACGATTTTCGGCTGGCAGCAGGACGAAACTGGCAAATGGTATCGCAATGCAGACGGAACTTTTTATGAAAATGGCTGGAAAGAAATAGATGGTGCGCAGTACTATTTTGATGAAAACGGTTATGTAACTACCGGTTGGTTGGAACTGGACGGAAAAGATTATTATTTTGACGAGGAAGGAAAGTATGACAGCACGAAGGTTCGTCCTATGGTTGCACTGACTTATGATGACGGACCGGGACAGTACACAGAGAAGCTGTTGCAGTGTCTGCAGGAGAACAATGCCAAGGCTACCTTCTTTATGTTGGGAGAAAACGCAGAGAAGTATCCTGATATTGTGAAAGAACTGAAGGACGCAGGCATGGAATTGGGCAATCATACATATGACCATCAGATTCTTACCAGTCTCTCTCAGGACCAGATAAGCAGTGAAATCAGTAAAGCCAATGAAGCAATTCAAAACGGTGCGGGTGTTCCGGCAGATACGCTTCGTCCGCCGGGAGGAAGCTGTAATGAAACCGTACAGCAGCTGGCAAATATGCCTATTATCAAATGGAGTTTAGATACCAAAGACTGGAAGACAAAGAGTGCAGATAAGACGTATCAGAAAGTAATGGATAACGTGCAGGACGGTTCTGTAGTCCTTATGCATGATATTCATGAGTGGTCTGTAGAAGCGTCTTTGCGCATGATTCCGGAACTGGTGGAAAAGGGTTACAAGCTGGTAACCGTACAGGAACTGGCAGAAGCCAAAGGAATTACTCTGGAAAACGGAAAAGTGTACTATTACTTTGGTGAAGGAACCCAGCAGGTGGAATAAAACAGTCTCGTTAGATTGTGAAATAGGAAAAAGGAGGAAACTGCCAATGGACGGCAGTTTCCTCCTTTTTCATATGGTCTTTATCAGCCTTCATGATAAGCTTTCAGATACATTTCTTTTATCTCTTTCATAAGCGGATACCGTGGGTTGGCGCCTGTACACTGGTCATTGAAGGCATTTTCAACCATTTCGTCCAGAGTAGCCATAAAGTCTTCCTCGGTAACGCCATACTCTTTAATCGTTCTCTTGATTCCTACTTTTGCTTTCAGTTCAGCAATGGCTTTGATGAAGTTTTCAAATACTTCGTCATCGTTTTTGCCCTGAATACCAATGAAACGAGCCATTTCGCAGTATCTTTCCTTTGCATGCGGATATGGATACTGGGAGAAGGTTCCCATCTTCACCGGTGCCGGGTCTGCGTTGTAGCGCATCACATGCTCAATGAGCAGGGCATTTGCAATACCGTGAGGCAGGTGATGGTAAGCACCTAATTTATGTGCCATGGAGTGGCATACACCCAGGAACGCATTGGAGAAGGCCAGACCTGCAAGGGTGGAAGCATTTGCCATTTTTTCTCTTGCAATAGGGTCATCTGCGCCTTTTTCGTAAGCGGAAGGCAGGTAGTCAAAGATTAATTTGGCTGCCTTTAAAGCCAGACCATCGGTGTAATCCGTAGCCATAATAGAAGCATAGGCTTCCAAAGCATGGGTCAGTGCGTCAATACCGGAAGCGCTGGTCAGTCCTTTTGGCTGTCCCATCATATAATCAGCATCAATAATAGCCATGTTTGGCATTAATTCATAGTCTGCAATGGGCCATTTCGTTCCGGTTGTGGCGTCTGTAATAATCGCGAACGGTGTTACCTCAGAACCGGTACCGGAAGAGGTAGGAATAGCAACCATCATAGCTTTTACACCCATTTTTGGGAATACGTAAACTCTCTTTCGGATATCCATGAAATCCATAGCCAAATCTTCAAAATTGCATTCCGGATGTTCGTACATCAGCCACATGATTTTAGCAGCATCCATAGCAGAACCGCCGCCCAGGGCAATAATGGTGTCAGGAGCAAAGGCTGTTAATTTTTCCAGACCTTTCTGAGCGCACTGCAGTGTAGGATCCGGGGCAACTTCAAAGAAGCAGTCATAAGTAATTCCCATTTCATCCAGTTTGTCTGTGATTGGTTTGGTGTAACCATTGTTATATAAGAAAGTATCGGTAACAATAAAGGCTTTTTTCTTGCCGTATACGTTTTTCAGTTCATCTAAGGCAACAGGCAGGCAGCCTTTTTTGAAGTAAACTTTTTCCGGTGTTCTGAACCAAAGCATGTTTTCTCTCCTTTCGGCAACGGTCTTCACGTTCAACAGGTGTTTCACTCCTACGTTTTCAGAAACAGAGTTTCCACCGTAAGAACCACAGCCAAGAGTCAGGGAAGGCGCCAGCTTGAAGTTGTATAAGTCACCGATACCGCCGTGTGCAGAAGGTGTATTTACCAGAATACGGCAGGTCTTCATACGGTCAGCAAATTTGTTCAGCTTTTCTGTCTGCGATGGGTGCAGATAGATAGAAGCAGTATGTCCGTAGCCGCCGTCTTTTACCAGCTGGTCAGCCATATCCAGGGCGGTATCGAAGTCTTTTGCTTTGTAAAGAGCCAGAACCGGTGACAATTTTTCATGGGCAAAAGGTTCGGAAATATCTACGGAAGTTACTTCACCAATGAGAATCTTGGTATCAGAGGGAACAGCAACACCTGCCATTTCCGCAATGACTGCCGCAGGCTGTCCGACGATTTTAGCGTTTACTGTGCCGGCTTCTGTAAGGATGATTTTCCGTACTTTATCCAGTTCTTCTTTGTTCAGTACATGGCAGCCGCGTTTGATAAATTCAGCTTTTACTTTATCATAAATATCAGCCAGAGCTGTTACAGACTGTTCGGAAGCACAAATCATACCATTGTCGAAAGTCTTGGAATGAATAACGGAATATACCGCTGTCTGAATGTCACAGGAACTGTCCATAATAACCGGTACGTTTCCAGGACCTACGCCGATAGCCGGTTTGCCGGAGGAATACGCAGCCTTTACCATGCCCGGGCCGCCTGTAGCTAAAATAACATCAACAGATTTCATTAATTCATTGGAAAGTTCAATGGTGGGTTCTTCAATGCAGCCGATAATGCCTTCCGGTGCCCCTGCTTTTACAGCAGCTTCCAGAACGATTCTTGCAGCCTCTGCAGTACATTTTTTTGCACGGGGATGAGGGCTGATAAGAATGGCATTTCTGGTCTTTAAGCAGATAAGGCACTTAAAGATTGCGGTGGAGGTTGGATTGGTAGTTGGGATAACTGCGCCTACAACTCCTACAGGCTCTGCGATTTTCTTAATTCCATAGGAGGTATCCTGCTCGATGACGCCGCAGGTTTTCACTCTTTTATAAGTGTTGTATGTATATTCTGCCGCATAGTGGTTTTTGATAACCTTATCTTCCAGCACACCCATACCTGTCTCTTCACAAGCCAGTCTTGCAAGAGGAATACGCATTTTGTTGGCAGCCATAGCCGCTTCAAAAAAGATTTTGTCCACCTGCTCCTGGGTGAATGTGGCAAATTTTTTCTGGGCTTCTCTCATAGAAGAGATTTTAGCCTGAAGAGCCTCGACACTGTTAATGGTTTCCGGTACTTTTGTTTCTGCTTTTTTAGCCATGGGAAATCCTCCTTAAATTAATTAAATAATAATTTTAATACAGTGTGTTGCAATAGCAGGAAGCATCTGATTTCCTGTTTTATTGATAAATATTTAACAAGTGTTGAGGCTATTATATCTCGTTGTTAAATATTTGTCAATATCAAATTCTAAGAAAAAAGGAAATACTGAAGTCGTTTTGTATGCCCTTATTATACCATAAACAGTGAGAAATATAAAGAAAAAAGATTGTTAAAATTAAAATTATCAGAAAATAGAGAAGAAGAGGATTTGAATACAATATTCTGGAATTAATGTACATTTCCATAGGTGAAATTGATAAAAAAATAACATAGCGACAAAAAAGAAGAACTGTTCACAGGAACAGCTCTTCTGGTTATAGAAAATATAGAAGAATTATTTTTTCAGATTCTGTCTTTTCCGAAGTCTGGAATCCAGGATTTTTTTACGGATACGCAGGGTTTCCGGTGTGATTTCCAGAAGTTCGTCCGTATCGATAAATTCCAGGGCCTGTTCCAGGCTGAGGATTTTCGGCGGCGTCAGCTTTAAGGCTTCGTCTGCGGAAGAAGAGCGGGTGTTGGTCAGATGTTTGGTCTTACATACGTTCAGTTCAATATCCTCCGGCTTGCCGCTCTGTCCGATAACCATACCGCTGTAAACTTTTTCGCCGGGGCCGATAAACAGAGTGCCTCTGTCCTGCGCGGAAAACAGACCATAGGTAACGGATTCGCCTGTCTCAAAGGCAATTAAGGAGCCCTGTTTACGATACTGCATGTCTCCTTTGTATGGAGCATAGCCGTCAAAGGCTGTGTTCAGAATGCCGGAGCCTTTGGTGGAGGTCATAAATTCTCCGCGGAAGCCGATAAGTCCTCTGGAAGGAATGTTGAATTCCAGGCGGGTAGTGCCGTCGCTGGCGGGGCTCATGCCCTGCAGTTCACCCTTTCGCTCGCTGAGTCTTTGGATAACCGTACCGGAAAATTCTTCAGGAACATCTACATAAGCGATTTCCATAGGCTCCAGTTTACGGCCTCTTTCGTCCTCCTGATAGATGACCTCTGCCTTGCTCACAGCAAATTCATAGCCTTCCCGGCGCATGTTTTCAATCAGTACGGATAAGTGCAGTTCGCCCCGTCCGGACACCTTGAAGCAGTCGGTGCTGTCCGTATCCTCCACCCGCAGGCTGACGTCTGTGTTTAACTCTCTCATGAGGCGTTCTCTTAAGTGGCGGGAGGTTACAAACTTTCCTTCCTGTCCTGCAAAAGGACTGTCGTTGACCATGAAGTTCATGGAAATCGTAGGCTCTGAAATTTTCTGGAAAGGAATGGGATCCGGATTTTCCGGTGAGCATAAGGTATCTCCGATATGGATATCTGCAATGCCGGCAATGGCAACAATAGAGCCAATACCAGCTTCTTTTACGTCTACCTTGTTCAGACCGTCAAATTCGTAAAGTTTGCTGATTTTTACCTTCTTCATTTTGTCCGGGTCATGATGGTTGACCAGCACCACTTCCTGGTTCACGCTTAAAGTGCCGTTTTCCACCTTGCCCACACCGATACGGCCCACGTATTCATTGTAGTCAATGGTGCTGATAAGGGCCTGAGTAGGCGCTTTTGGGTCGCCGGTAGGAGCCGGGATGTATTTTAAGATGGTTTCAAACAGAGGAACCATGTTTTCCGGTGTGTCGTTTAAGTCCAGAACCGCATGACCTGCTTTTGCGGAGGCATACAGGAAGGGACAGTCAAGCTGCTCGTCAGAGGCATCCAAATCCATAAGAAGTTCCAGGACTTCATCTATAACCTCATCAGGACGCGCTTCAGGACGGTCGATTTTGTTGATGCACACAATGACATGAAGGTCTAATTCCAGTGCTTTTTTCAGAACGAATTTGGTCTGGGGCATAGCGCCCTCAAAAGCGTCTACCAGAAGGATTACGCCGTCCACCATTTTCAATACACGTTCTACCTCACCGCCGAAGTCCGCATGGCCGGGTGTATCAATAATGTTGATTTTGGTATCTTTGTAATATACAGCGGTATTTTTTGATAAAATGGTAATGCCGCGTTCTCTTTCAATATCATTGGAGTCCATAACACGTTCCTGTACGGCCTGGTTTTCACGGAATACACCGCTCTGGCGTAAAAGCTGGTCTA
Organism: Blautia sp. HCN-20427; assembly: GCF_037890365.1. Classification (NCBI taxonomy): domain Bacteria; kingdom Bacillati; phylum Bacillota; class Clostridia; order Lachnospirales; family Lachnospiraceae; genus Blautia; species Blautia sp. HCN-20427. Next base: position 21,645 of record NZ_JBBKBX010000027.1, read on the forward strand.
CCAGAGTGGTTTTGCCGTGGTCAACGTGAGCAATAATGGCTACGTTTCTGATATCTTCTCTTGCTGTTTTCATAAATAACCTCTTTTCTTTTAAATCAACAGATTTCAGTTGTTTTTATGCAGTAAACAGAATTTCCGCCGGAAAACCGGGGAAAAGCCTGTGTTTTCGGTAAAATCCGGATTTCATTCTATCACACTTGCTTCTAAATACAAAGGGGAAATAAAAATTTTTTGAAAAAAATAGAAAATGTGGTTCTAAAAGGTGCCGGGGCTGAATAAACATAATACAGACAAGATACGAGAAAGAGGAGAGGGAAAAAATCATGGCAGATAAAATTATTGAAAACAATCAGGTGTCAATTATGGGAAAGATTGCATCCGGCTTTACCTTCAGCCATCAGGTGTATGGAGAGGGCTTCTATCTGGTGGATGTGCTGGTAAAGAGACTAAGCGATTCAGAGGACAGAATTCCGCTGATGGTTTCCGAGCGTCTGGTTGATGTCACACAGGATTACGAGGGAGAGTACATTATGGTGCAGGGACAGTTCCGGTCCTATAACCGCCACGAGGAGAAGAAAAACAGGCTGGTGCTTTCTGTTTTTGTAAGAGAACTGTCTTTTGTGGAAGAGGAAGATGATACGGTGAAGACGAACCAGATATTCCTGGACGGATATATCTGTAAGCCTCCGGTATACAGGAAAACCCCTCTTGGAAGAGAGATTGCGGATTTGCTGCTGGCAGTGAACCGGCCTTACGGAAAATCCGATTACATACCCTGTATCTGTTGGGGAAGAAATGCCAGATATGCGTCTGCTTTTGAAGTGGGCGGACATGTTCTTATCTGGGGAAGAATCCAGAGCAGGGAGTATATTAAGAAATTAAGTGAAAGTCAGACCGAGAAGCGGACGGCTTACGAAGTATCTGTGAGCAAACTGGAATATGCGGATTAATACGGTCCGCATGGCTTTTGGGCTGTTTTGGTTGCAATATGCCCGCAGGTGTAGTAATATATACACAACTCTTAAACAAAACAAAAGCAGAACAGGCAGTCTGTAAGAGGTGTAGTATTATGTATGAAAAAAAAGGATTAACGCAGATATACTGCGGCCCGGGGAAAGGGAAAACCAGTGTGGCAATCGGCCAGGCTATCAGAGCCGTGGGGCATGGAAAACGTGCCATTGTGATTCAGTTTTTAAAGGGAAGAGAGACGTCCAGACTGGATTATCTGTCTTCCATGGAACCGGACGTCCGTTTGTTCAGGTTTGAAAAGAAAGACAAATATTATGAAGATTTGACCGAAGAAGAGAAGAAAGAAGAAAATGAAAATATCCGCAATGGTCTGAATTTTGCAAGAAAGGTGTTGCTGACAGAGGAAAGCGATATGCTGATTCTGGATGAGATTCTGGGTGTTCAGGAATTTGGAATTGTGACAGAAGAAGAAGTAATTGCACTGATTCAGGCAAAAGATGACGAGACAGAACTGATTATGACAGGCAATGTGGTAACAGATGGCGTAAAAAATGCGGCGGACAGAGTGGTTTCTCTGGAAGTAGTCAAATAGACTGCAGGTTTTGGAGCAGGAAAATGAAGAGAAAGAATCTTTACTATTGAAGGAGGAAGCGTATGTCTATTTTTACAGGTGCAGGTGTAGCCATTGTCACACCGATGAAGGAAAACGGAGACGTGAATTTTGAAAAGCTGGGAGAAATTCTGGAAGAGCAGATTGCAGAAGGAACAGATGCCGTTATTATATGCGGAACTACCGGCGAATCTTCCACCATGACCCATGAAGAGCATCTGGAGGCTATCAAATATACAGTTGATAAAGTCAATAAAAGAATTCCTGTCATTGCAGGAACAGGTTCAAACTGTACGGAGACCGCGATTTATCTGTCAAAAGAGGCAGAGCAGTATGGTGCAGACGGATTGCTTTTAGTGACTCCGTATTATAATAAAGCGACACAGAAGGGACTTATTGCCCATTACACAGCTGTGGCAAATGCAGTGAAACTTCCTATTATCCTGTACAATGTGGCCAGCAGAACCGGCTGCAACATTACCCCGGAAACGGCTGCATATCTTGCAGAGCATGTGGAAAACATAGTAGGTATCAAAGAAGCATCGGGAAATATTTCCCAGGTGGCGCAGATTGCAGCGCTGACAAAAGGGAAAATGGATATTTATTCGGGAAACGATGACCAGATTGTACCCATTCTTTCCCTGGGAGGAAAGGGTGTTATTTCCGTATTGTCCAATGTAGCGCCCAAATATACCCATGAAATTGTAGCGAAGTTTATGGAAGGGGAAGTGAAGGAAAGCTGTGAAATGCAGCTGGCAGCACTTCCGCTGGTACACGCACTGTTCAGCGAAGTAAATCCCATTCCGGTAAAAGCGGCTATGAACCTTATGGGAAAAGAAGTAGGGCCTCTTAGAATGCCTTTGACAGAGATGGAAGAGGAACATAAGGAGGCGCTGAAAAAGGCCATGACAGATTTTGGCCTGAAACTTGCATAAGAAGAGAGGAAAGTAGAGAAACTGCAAAAGAAAAGAGGATAAAAAGATGGTCAGAATCATTATGAATGGCTGTAATGGCCATATGGGGCAGGTGATTTCCGGGCTGGTATCTGAAGACGGCGGCGCGGAGATTGTGGCAGGTGTGGATGTTGCAGACAAGGGATTGTATACTTATCCTGTATTTACGGATATAACCAAATGTGATGTGCAGGCAGATGTGATGATTGATTTTTCTTCTGCCAAAGCGGTAGACGGGGTGCTGGATTTCTGCAGGGAGAAAAAACTGCCTCTGGTGCTTTGTACCACAGGTTTATCTTCCGGGCAGCTGGAGAAAGCGGAAAAAACGGCACAGGAAACCGCAGTGCTGCGCTCGGCAAACATGTCTTTGGGAATTAATACCTTGCTGAAGCTTTTGCAGGATGCAGCAAAAGTGCTTGCAGCAGCAGGTTTTGATATGGAAATTGTGGAGCGCCATCATAATTTAAAAGTAGATGCTCCAAGCGGTACGGCTCTGGCTCTGGCAGACAGCCTCAATGAGGCCATGGATAACCAGTATCACTATGTGTATGACAGAAGCCAGACCAGAGAAAAGAGAGATACCAAAGAAATCGGAATTTCCGCAGTCAGGGGCGGTACCATTGTCGGAGACCATGAAGTGATTTTTGCAGGTCCGGACGAGGTGATTGAATTCAGGCATACGGCTTATTCCAAAACTGTATTTGCAAAAGGCGCCGTGGAAGCGGCGAAATTCCTCAGCGGAAAACCAGCAGGTATGTATGATATGAGTCATGTAATTAACGGCTAAAAGCAGAGCTGTCACAGAAAGCGTTATAGAGAAGCAGAGACTTTTTCGGAGCGTTTTTTGGGGCAGTTTTTGTTTTATAAATTTTTATGAAAAAAATGGTTCTGTATGTCTCCTGCATAAAAAGTGTCCGGTATGCGCATATTAACAGCAGAACTTAAAAGAAAAGGAGACAATCTTATGAAAAATCTAAGAAAAATATCTTTGGGGCTGCTTCTGGCTATGAGCTTCTGTGCATTGACAGCATGTGGAAACAACACGACAAAGGATAACAACGGAAATACCACGACAGAGGACGCCAGAGATAAAAACAACACCAACAGAGACACGAACGGAACGAACAGAACAGACAGCACAACAGACGGAACAGGAAACCGCGACGGAGTAATAGAGGATACCGGGGAAGCCATAGGAGACGGTATCGAAGATTTGGGTGAGGATATCCGTAACGGTGCAGAGGATATGGGGGGAAATACCAACGCAGCAGGAGAACGCACCCACACAGAGACAGATAATAACCGCTAGATTCTCGCAGAAACAGAGAAGTTTTGTGCTGCTTTTCTATTAAAAGTGTAAAAGAGCGCAAAACTTTTCTTTACATACAGAGTCCGGGAAAGTATTGGATTCGGTCATACAAAATATAATCAATTTCTAAATTTTCTAAAAACTCTTGAATTTGAGAAGGAATATTGGTATAATAAGGATACATTACAAGACCAAAGGTTCATTCTTGTAAAATACATGTAAAAGGGGTTGGACATAATGAAGTTTGTTATAAGCGGAAAAAATATTGAGGTCACACAGGGACTGAAAAATGCAGTCGAAGATAAATTAGGAAAGCTGGAACGGTACTTCACCTCTGACACAGAAATCATGGTTACATTGAGTGTGGAGAAAGAAAGGCAGAAAATAGAAGTTACCATTCCCGTAAAAGGAAATATTATCCGCTCCGAACAAGTAAGCAGTGACATGTATGTTTCCATTGATTTGGTAGAAGAAATTATTGAAAGGCAGTTAAGAAAATACAAAAATAAGATTATTGATAAAAAGCAGAGCGCAGGTTTCCAGCCGGAATTTGTGGAAAAAGACTACGAAGAGGATACGAATGAAATTAAGATTATCCGTACCAAGAAATTCGGCTTCAAGCCTATGTATCCGGAAGATGCCTGTGTGCAGATGGAACTTTTAGGACATAACTTTTTTGTATTTCTCAATGCAGAGACAGAAGAAGTCAATGTGGTTTATAAGAGAAAAGGCAATACTTATGGTTTGATTGAGCCGGATTTTGGTTGAATCAGGTACGGAGCAGCATAAAGAATAAAAAGAAAAAAGGATAGCAAGAATACCGTGTATACAGTCTGAGATTGTGTATACGGTATTTTTTTTGTTTGCTAGTTATCCGGAAATGAAATTTGGAATAAGAATAATGTTAAGTAACAAAGTGCAAAGTTAGTATAAAAATAGGTAAACAAACAAAATGAAAAGGAAGATGACAAAAGATGATATCGTGCATGATGTGCAGGGCGTTTTTTGTATAAAAATAAAAAGCGTAAAAATGTACAAAAAGTAAATGTAAAAACTAGGAAAAACGGATAAAATGTAAGCTGATATAAGAAAAGTATTGAAAAAATATAGGGAATATGTATACTCTAAATGTAAGGTAACAAAAGCAAAAACAATATTACTAATTATGTACCAAGAAAGGGGAAACCATGAAGAAAAAAAGCTTGAAAAAGACCGTGGCTGTCATGTTGAGCGGTGTGTGTCTTGCATCGGGAGTTGCAGTTCCGGCAGATACGGTGCAGGCATCAGCTGGTCTGGGGTATTGGCCGGAGAACCTGCCCATTCCCAATCAGTATTACTATCAAAAGGAGTCGCTGCAGCCATATGGAACCTGTCTGCAGATAGGAGAACTGAAGAACTGGAGTCCAGATAATGACCCGGATGCACGGTATAACCGGAGTTCCATTCCTCTGCGGCAGAGGTATATGGGACCCAGTGTAAATCCTCTGGCTTCCAGGGATGCCAAAGTAATGCCTCTAGCCATGTCTAACGCAAGGGCCAGTGAGGCAGAATCCCAGGGAGGAGAAGGAGATTTTGTCTATGCCTTCAATAATTTCCAGTATATAGACACCTACAATTTCTGGGGCGGTTCTTCAGCAGAAGGACCTATCTGTATTCCGTCTCCGGAGCACATTGATTCCGCTCACCGGAATGGAGTGCAGGCAACCGGTACGATTTTCATTCCGTGGGGGGATGAGGAGTATGGCGGAAGATTTGTGCGGGAACTGGTGGCGCAGGACGAACAGGGCAATTATCCATGCGCAGATAAGCTGATTGAAGTGGCTCAGTATTATGGTTTTGATGGCTATATTTTCAATGCGGAATCCGGTACAGGTGTCAGTGGGTTTAAAGAGTTTCTGGCTTATATGCAGGAGAAAGCCCCGGAAAATTTTCGAATCAGCTGGTACAACGGAAGCGGAACGCTGGGAGCAGATTCTATTGATGCCTGGATGCAGGATGAAGACAAGCGTATTACGGATGAGTGGTGGCTGGATATGTCCGGAAACGGAAACGTAGACAGTACGATAGACGCAGCTTATGAAGCAGACAGAGATAAGTGGGACATCCATTCTACCTGGGAGTACATTCCTATGCAGGACGGTGCAAAGGGAGGAGATTACCACACGAGACTGGATAAGGACGGGAAGCTGAAGATTTCCCTTGGTATTCTGGCCCCTACGTCTACTTTAACCCAGTCGAAAAATTCGGATGACTTTATGAATGTGCAGGACCAGAAACTCTGGGTGGGACCGGATTTTGACCCGTCATCCACCAATCGCCCCGACGATGAATTTTGTGGTTTTGCCAATCTGGTAGCAGACCAGACACCGGTTCTGGGAACAGATTTCGTAACACATTTTAATCCGGGAAACGGCTATAAATTCTACGAAAACGGTGCAGTGACCGGCATGGAAAGCGGTTGGCACAACCGTTCTCTGACAGAAGTGCTTCCGACCTGGCGTTGGATTGTAGATGCCGAAGACGGCGCAAAAAAGGTGGAGCCTAAGATTGATTATGAAGATGCCTACTGGGGCGGTGCATCCATGAAAATCAGCGGTGGTTTAAGCGCAGGCAAGGCAAATCATATCAAGTTGTACAGCACTCAGTTGGATATTACAGACAGCTCTACGTTTGAACTGGTTTACAAGACAAAGAAAAACAGCGATGTGAAACTGTCTGTGGGACTTTGTTTTGGCGATACATATGAAGATAAGAATTTCCAGTTCTATCCCGTGGAAATTCAGGGAGATGGAAGCTGGAAAGAGGCGTCTATTCCTCTTGCAGATGAAAGCGGACAGAGGGTCAGTGCGATTTCTCTGAAACTGGAATCAGCAGGCGGTGTGGATGACTATAGCATGAATATTGGAAAGATGGGGATTGTGACAGACAAATCCCAGACGGAAGCACCGGGAGAGATTACACTGGATGATGTGATTTATCCTACGGATTTAAGTGCAGAGGCAAGAATTTACTGGGATAAGGGGGAACATTCTTTTATCGATATTATTCACCGTGTACGTCCGGATGGACAGGAAGAATTTGTAGGTGCTACTCCTTCCGATGCGTTCTACATTCCAAAATTCCGCAAGCTGGAAGGGGAAAAAGAAGCAACCTTTAAGATTACTTCTATCAGTGAAAATGGAATTGAGGGTGATTCCAGAGAAATTAAGATTGCATGGCCCAAAGAGGTGCCGGACGGCTTTGGTCCCAGTGCAGAGTTGGGAGAAAATCTTGCTCTTCGAGCTCCGGCCGTGTGTGATGTGCCCTGTGCAGCAGATGGCCCGGTAGATAAAATCAATGATGGTGTTATTCCTTCCAGCAAATGGTGTGGTACGGCAAACAGCGGAAGCGCTTATTTGGATTTGGGGAAAGAAGTGGATATCAGCCGCTGGATTGTTTATCATGCGAATTGTAGAGGAGCCGGAGAAGGTGTAAACTACAATACGGTAGATTTTGAACTTTTATATGCTCCGGATGACGGAAAGCCAGTGTTGGACCCAACGGATAAAACTGCAGCGGAACGCGTGAAAAAGCTGAATTATAAAGAGGCAGACAAGGTAACCGGCAATAAGCAGAATGTGACAGACAGAAATCTGGATGGGCCAATCAAAGCCCGGTATATCAAGCTGCACATTACAGACTCAGATAACAGTCCATGGTCTGCAATCCGTATTTACGAGATGGAACTGTATGGAGAAAAAGGAGAAGGCAGTGTAGCGGTGCCTACAGCTCCGCTGGAAAGAAATGTTACCGTTTATAACGAAAAGGGCAATCAGGATAAGGTGATTATTGACAATGTGGGCATGCCTTATGCAGAAGGTTCTTATCCGAATGGAACTGTAAATGAGAAAACCGGAGTGGTATCTCTTTATGACAGCATGGATGCAAAAGAGCCCATTGCACAGGTTCGGGCCCAGCAGCCGGATAATGTGTATAAGCAGTACGCCGTGGGAATTGCCCAGTTTGACAATCTGAAACTCAAACCAGAGGGCGGACGCCTTTGGTATTCTGTGCAGGATGCATCCACGGGGGAAACGGTTACTACTCAGCGCTCCAGTGTGGCGTATCCGCCGGAGGATGGAAAGAAAATTCCAGAGGCTCAGGCAAAGCTTTATGGAGAGGCAGCCGGTGTGAACCTTTCCGGTGCATACGGCGCTCTGGAAATCAGCGGACTTCCCAAAGAAGCTACAGTGAAGGTTTATGACAGCAAAGATGCCTTAAAACCCATTCTGCATTCCGCTCCTGCAGGCGAAGATAAGAAAATTCTTTTGGAGAGCGTACCATTAAAAGAAGAAGGCGGAACGGTATATTATACCATTCATGCACCTGGATATTCAGATACAGAAAGATTGGAATTGGCCTATGGAGAGGTGGGGGCGCTTCCGGCTTATCAGGGAACCCTGGCAGAAATGGTCAATATGTATGAAAGAGGATTCTTTGAAGAAGAGTATCTGGATTCTACCTGGGGTGCGTTTGCTTCTGCACGCACAAAGGCGGCCGGACTTTTGGAAGGAAATCCTACAAAAGCGGAAGCGGATGCGGTGCGAATGGAATTGAAACAGGCAGAATGCGGGCTTTTAAAGAAAGCAGATAAATCCAGAATTCAGGAAGTATGTGCAGACTATGAAGCAAATAAAGGTCATTATTCCAAAGAAAGCTGGGAAAAATTCCAACCAGTGTTTGAAGAAGTAAAAGCTTTTGCTCAGGCAGAGGATGAAACAGATAAAATGACCATTCAGACCCAGCGGGTAAAGCTGGACAAGGCAGCCAGACAACTGGTAGAAATTGTACCGATTAACAGCTCGGTGATTCCGGATGAAGCGCTTTTAAAAGCTATTAAGGAGCAGACGGGCTTTGAATCTGTGGACCAGTTAAGCACCTATGAGGGCACTCTGGATTTGACCAATCTTCCAGTGAAAGACCTTACTGGTTTGGAAAAAATGGAGAAACTCAAAGGACTTATTTTAGACGGAACAAAGGTAAAAGAAGTAAATGCAAAGAATCTGCCCAAAACGCTGGAAACGCTCAGTATGAAAAACTGTGGGGGTCTGGAAACCATCGACCTGAGAAACAGCGGAATGGATAAGCTGAAACAGGCAGACATTACAGGCTGTGAAAAACTGGTTCTGGTGTATATGAATACCGGAAATCTGGAAAAACTGGAAGTTTCCGAAAATGGAAAATATGCCAATATTTACGCTCTGGATATCAGTGGAAATAAGCTGGATTTAAGTGAGAAAACTCCAGAAGGCAAGTTGGCTGCAAAGGTGGAAGAAAATCTGAAGAAGAATCCGCCTGAAAAATTGGAGAAATATACAAATGTAACACAGGGACGGAATGTAACCGCAGACGTGATGCAGGGACGTCACGAAAAACCGGAAGTCATGGTAGATGGAAAGAAAGACCAGAATGCAGATATTTATTATCTGGATACAAATGGGAAGGCGGTTATCAATCTTGGAGAAGCAAAAGATATTTCCAAAGTGGGAGCAACTTTCCAGAAGGATAACTTCCCGGCAGAGTACAAGTGGGAATATTCCGAAGACGGAAAGGATTACAAAGAACTGGCTGTTGTAAAGAAGAATGAGAAGTATCAGACTGAAAATACGTTAAAAACTCCGGTGAAGGCGCAGTACTTGAGATTTACTGTGTTAAACAAAGGAAAAGGAGAAGCCGTTGTGGTGGAACTGGAAGGGTTTGAGAAGAAAACCATTGCAAGTGGTGTTACCAGCGGCAATCAGAAACCGGAAGCAGTAGTGGATTATAAGACCATTCCGGCAGAACTTTCACTAAAACAGGGAAGCGAAGCGGTGGATATGCTGGACTATATGAAAAACTGCTACAAAGAAGTAAAAACAGTCAGAGGAACAAAAATTGCAGAGTTGACTGACGCAAAATGGCTGGCAAAAGATTACGATATTGAGGCGGCTGCAAAGATGCCGGAAGGTATGAAGGTTGTGATTACCAAAGAAGATGGAAGCGCGTGTCAAAATCCGTTTGTACCTGAAAATACAGGAAACTACACGGCAGAATACCGAGTAGGAGAAGGCAAAGCACTGGCTTCGGTCAAGGTAAAAGTAACCGCGGATAAGTCTTATCTGGAAGAGTTGGCTGCTTCCTGTGAAGGAAAGAAGGAGACGGACTACACGCCTGCTACCTGGGCCGTTTTCCAGGAAAAACTGGCAAAGGCAAAGGAACTTTTAGAAAATGAATTTGCAGGACAGGATGAAATTGATGCGGCAGAACAGGAGCTTTCAGAGGCATTGACCGGCTTGCGGGTGAAACCGATAAAAACGGTGCTGCATGTATTTATTGAACTCGCAGAAAAAGAACTGGAAAATGCAGCAGATAAGGCGCCGGAAACCATGGATGCTTTAAATACTGCTCTGACGGAAGCCAAAACTGTTTTTGAAAATCCAAATGCAACGCAGGAGGAAGTAGATGCAGCAGGCGATAAACTGTTGGAGGCTCTGAACAGAATTCGTCCTATGGCAGATAAAGAAAAACTTCTGAATCTGATTGCTCGTGTGGAAAGCATGGAGACAAGCGGCTATACAGATGCAAGTGTAAAGACTTTGGAAGAGAAACTTGCAGAAGCAAAAACAGTGGCAGAAGACGACAATGCCTTTGAAGAAGATGTGGAACTGGCATACAATAATCTGTTGCAGGCCGTGGCTCATCTGGAGGTAAAGGTTCATACTGCAGAACTGGAATATGTGATAGCAAAAGCAGAAGATATTCTTGCTAAAAAGGACAAATATATTGCGGCAACACTGGAAGGTTTAAGTGAGGAAATCAAAAAGGCAAAAGAAGTTCTGGAAAAAGCGGACGCAACACAGGAAGAAGTGAATCAGGCAGCAGCAGACCTGGCATGGAAAGTCGGGAATGCAAGACTCAAAGCAGAGAAACAGGCACTTTTGGATATGCTGGAGGAGGCAGAGAAAATGGATGTTGCTCTGTACACCGAGGAAAGTGCCCGTGCCTTTACAGGGGCACTGTTGAAGGCCCGTCAGGCAGCAGAGGATGAATATGCAACGCAGGCGGAAGTGGATGCGGCCGTTTCTGAACTGGATGATGCTATGACAAATCTGGTGAAAGCAGAACCTGAGCAGCCGGAAACAAAACCTGAGGAAGAGCAGAAACCGGAGCAGAAGCCGGAATCAGAACCTGAGGAAGAACAGAACCAAGACAAGGGAACAGAAGAAGGGCAACAGGAAGAAGCTAAAGAAGAGAAACCGGAAACTCCTTCCTACCAGGCTCCTTCTAAGAAACCGGTAAGCGGTACCAGAGACTATGCAGTTCGCAGCAGAAGACAGCACAGTGATAATACAGCGTCACAAAGCAGCAAAGAAGAACAGACGGAAGAGAGAAAGGAAACAAAAGAAGAAACTCTTCTGGCAAAGGGAGACGGTGAAGAGAATTCCAACAAGGAGACGGAAGACACCGCTGATTCAGAAAAGGCAGAAAAAGATAAAACTGTCCAGAAAGAAGAGAAAGCTTCTTATGGCTGGATTCTGGCGGGAGTCCTGATTCTTGCAGCAGCTGGAGGTCTGTGGTATTGGAAGAAAAAACAGAAAAAATAAGCAGCAGTAGAAGATAAAAGAAAGACTGCAGGAAAGCAGAAACCGGATTTTGCGAGGACGGCTTCTGCTTTCCTTTATTTCGTGGAATTATTTGTTGTGCTGACAGGCGGAAAGTGATACAATAATCCATAGCAGTGTTAAAAATGGATAGATTTTAGGAGTATGACACATGAATGTATTTGAAAAAATGTTTGGAACACATAGCGAGAGGGAATTAAAGCGCATTACCTCCATTGTGGATAAAATTGAATCTCTTCGTTCCGATATGCAGGCGTTAAGTGATGAAGAACTGCGGGGCAAGACAAAAGAGTATAAGAACAGGCTGCAGGAAGGGGCAACCTTAGATGACCTTCTTCCGGAAGCATTTGCAACGGTAAGAGAGGCGGCCAAGCGCGTGCTGGGTATGGAACATTATCGGGTGCAGCTTATCGGTGGCATCATTCTTCATCAGGGGCGTATTGCAGAAATGCGTACCGGTGAAGGAAAAACTCTGGTATCCACCCTGCCGGCATACTTAAATGCCCTGGAAGGAAAGGGTGTTCACGTCGTTACCGTCAATGACTATCTGGCTCATCGTGATGCAGAATGGATGGGAAAGGTTCATGAATTTCTGGGGTTGACCGTTGGTGTGGTCTTAAACGATATGAAAAACGACGAAAGACGTGCCCAGTATGCATGCGATATTACTTATGTAACCAACAACGAGCTGGGATTTGATTATCTGCGTGACAACATGGTTATTTATAAGGAACAGCTGGTGCAGAGAGAATTAAACTATGCCATCATCGATGAGGTGGACTCTGTACTGATTGACGAAGCCCGTACACCGCTTATTATTTCCGGACAGAGCGGCAAATCCACGAAGCTTTATGAAGTCTGCGATATTTTGGCAAAGCAGTTGGAGCGTGGAGAAGCCAGTGGGGAAATGACAAAGATGACCGCTATTATGGGTGAGGAGATTATCGAGACCGGAGACTTTATTGTCAATGAAAAGGACAAGATTGTAAACCTCACCGAAGAGGGTGTGAAAAAGGTTGAGAAGTTTTTTAACATTGAAAACCTGGCAGACCCGGAAAACCTGGAAATCCAGCACAATGTGATTCTGGCTCTTCGTGCTCATAATCTGATGTTCCGTGACCAGGATTATGTAGTAAAGGATGACGAGGTTCTCATTGTCGATGAGTTTACCGGACGTATTATGCCGGGAAGACGTTATTCCGACGGTCTGCACCAGGCCATTGAGGCGAAAGAGCATGTGAAGGTAAGGCGAGAGAGTAAGACACTGGCGACGATTACCTTCCAGAACTTCTTTAACAAATATAACAAAAAATCCGGTATGACCGGTACCGCGCTTACCGAAGAAAAGGAATTCCGGGATATTTACGGTATGGACGTTATTGAAATTCCAACCAATAAACCGGTAGCCCGTGTGGATTTGGAAGACGCGGTTTACATGACAAAGAAAGAAAAATTCCGTGCAGTAGTAGAGGCTGTTAAGGAAGCGCATGCAAAACAGCAGCCGGTACTGGTAGGTACCATTACCATCGAAACTTCTGAACTTTTAAGTCGTATGCTCACCCGTGAAGGTATTAAGCATCAGGTATTGAATGCGAAATTCCATGAGCAGGAGGCAGAAATCGTGGCACATGCCGGAGAAGCCGGAAATGTTACCATTGCCACCAACATGGCAGGACGTGGTACAGATATTAAGCTGGATGATGTGTCAAAAGAAGTCGGTGGTCTGAAAATCATCGGTACAGAGCGCCACGAATCCAGACGTATTGATAATCAGCTGCGCGGCCGTTCCGGACGTCAGGGGGACCCGGGCGAATCCCGTTTCTACATTTCTCTGGAAGACGATTTGATGCGTCTGTTCGGCTCTGAGAAGCTGATGGGCATGTTTACCTCTCTGGGGGTTGCCGAGAATGAGCAGATTGAGCATAAGATGCTCACCAGCGCCATTGAAAAGGCACAAAGAAAGATAGAGGGAAATAACTATGGTATTCGTAAGAACCTGCTGGAGTATGACCAGGTAAATAATGAACAGAGAGAGATTATCTACAAAGAAAGACGTATGGTTCTGGATGGCATGAACATGAGGGATTCCATCTATAAGATGATTACGGAAACGGTTGAGCATGCGGTAGATATGTGTCTGTCAGACGATGTAGAGCAGGAAGAATGGGATTTTAATGAAATTAACACCGTGCTGCTGCCGACCATTCCTTTAAAACCTCTTTCTTTAGAACGGGTAGAAGGAATGAAGAAGAATCAGGTAAAACAGTCCTTAAAGGAAGAGGCTGTGAAGCTGTACGAGGAGAAAGAAGCGGAATTCCCGGAAGCAGAGCAGCTGCGGGAATTAGAGCGAGTGATTCTTTTAAAAGTTATTGACCAGAAGTGGATGGACCACATTGATGATATGGACCAGCTTCGTCAGGGTATCGGCCTGCAGGCCTATGGACAGAGAGACCCCAAGGTGGAATACAAAATGCAGGCTTATGAAATGTTTGACAGCATGATTGCAGCGATTCAGGAGACAACACTGAGACTGCTGTACCATGTCCGCCTGGAACAGAAGGTAGAAAGAGAGCAGGTGGCACAGGTTACGGGAACAAACAAGGATGAGTCAGGACCGAAGAAGCCGGTACAGCGGGTAGAAAAGAAAGTATACCCCAATGACCCATGCCCATGCGGCAGCGGAAAGAAATACAAACAGTGCTGCGGCAGAAAACCAATCTGATAGAAGCTTAGGCAGATAAGACTGCTGTAGATATAGGAAACTGTAGCTGCAGCAGTTTCGTTGTTTCTGCCGGAAAAAGGAGGAATTCTTGTGGGACAGACGGTGGATTTTACAATGGAGAGGGAAGGACTGGTCAAGCCGGGAGACCGGGTAGAACTGAAAGAAGACCAGGCTTCGACAATGGCGGGACTGATGTATTATTACACGATTAAACCCGCCGTGGCCATGTCCAGCAATCTGAAAAAAAGGCTGCCAAGGCTTACAGGAACTGTGACAAAGGTAGAGCCCCAGGTGAGTATTTATATGGTAACCGTGGAAGTAGATGAAGAGGAATAATCAGGAGGAATGACTGTGGTTGAATTAGATGCATTTAAATCAGAACTGAATACGTATACAGAGCCTTTGAAGGAGGTGAGGGATTCTCTGGATTTGGAGAATAAAGAGAAAAGAGTGGAAGAACTGGAGAGGGAAATGGAAGCTCCAGGCTTTTGGGACAATGCAGAGCGTTCCCAGAAAATGATGAAGGAATTAAGCGCTTTAAAAGGCGATATGGAAATCTATCACAAGCTGAAAAATCAGAAAGAAGAGATTGAGCTGATGATAGAAATGGGATACGAAGAAAATGACGAGTCTGTGATTCCGGACATCGAAGAGATGATGGAAGAGTTTAAAACAGATTTTGACCATATCCGTATCAAAACGCTGCTTTCCGGAGAGTACGACAGGGACAATGCCATTGTAACCCTTCATGCAGGTGCCGGCGGAACGGAGTCCTGTGACTGGGCGAGCATGCTCTACCGCATGTATTTAAGATGGGCAGACCGGCAGGGCTTTACCACAGAGGTGCTGGACTATCTGGATGGTGATGAAGCGGGGATTAAGTCGGTGACGTTCCAGGTAAACGGAGAGAATGCTTACGGATATCTGAAATCTGAAAAGGGAGTGCACCGCCTTGTGCGTATTTCCCCTTTCAATGCGGCAGGCAAACGCCAGACCTCCTTTGTGTCCTGCGATGTCATGCCGGATATTGAGGCGGATGTGGATATTGAAATCAATCAGGACGATTTGAAGATTGATACTTACCGCTCCAGCGGCGCCGGCGGACAGCATATTAACAAAACTTCTTCTGCCGTGCGTATTACCCACCTCCCTACCGGAATTGTGGTGCAGTGCCAGAATGAGCGCTCTCAGTTCCAGAATAAAGATAAGGCCATGCAGATGTTAAAGGCAAAGCTCTATCTTTTGAAACAGCAGGAAAACGAGAAAAAACTGTCCGGTATCCAGGGAGAACTGACCGAAATTGGCTGGGGAAACCAGATTCGTTCCTATGTTATGCAGCCTTATACTATGGTAAAAGACCATCGTACCAATGAAGAATCCGGCAATGTAGACGCAGTGATGAATGGAAATATTGACAACTTTATCAATGCGTACCTGAAATGGGTTGCATTGGGAAAAAAGGAAAAATAGTTGCTTCATGGGGAAAAATGTGGTAATATCTGTTGGAGACGCACAAATGTATTTTGTAAAAGAACAAAGGGGAGAAAATGGAAGACAATCGAAGATATTTTGTGGTAACAGAAAAAGCCGTGCCGGATGTTCTTCTGAAAGTGGTTGAGGCAAAACGACTTCTGGAGGTACAGAAATCCGCGACTGTGCAGGACGCGGTGGAAGCAGTGGGAATCAGCAGAAGTTCCTTTTACAAGTATAAAGACGACATTTTTCCTTTTAAAGAAAAGACGAAGGGACAGAATATTACCTTTATTATTCAGATGGATGATGAACCGGGACTTCTTTCTGCAGTGCTGAAAATGATTGCAAGGTTTCACGGCAATATTTTAACTATCCACCAGAGTATACCTATGAACGGCGTAGCCAGTCTGACTCTGAGTGTGGCGATTTCTGCGGCGCAGGGGGATGCGGCCGCTATGGTGGAACATATTCAGCAGATAGAAGGCGTTCATTATCTGAAGATACTGGGCAGAGAATAGACAGAAGGAGAATGAGATGATTCAGACAGCAGTGTTAGGTTACGGAACTGTAGGTTCCGGTGTGGTAGAAGTGTTAGAAACAAACAGAGAGAGTATTGAGAAAAGAGCCGGAGAAGCTATTGGTATTAAATATGTGCTGGATTTGCGGGAATTTCCGGGAAGTTCCATAGAGGATATTCTGGTGCATGATTATGAAGTGATTGTAAATGACCCGGATGTACAGATTATTGCAGAGGTTATGGGGGGAATTGAGCCTGCTTATACCTTTACAAAACGTGCTCTGGAAGCGGGGAAAAGTGTGTGTACCTCTAATAAAGAACTGGTTGCAGAGCATGGGCTGGAGCTTATGAAACTGGCAAAGAAGCATAAAGTAAACTATATGTTTGAGGCCAGCTGCGGCGGTGGAATCCCCATTATCCGCGCGTTGAATTCTTCTTTGACAGCGGATGAAATCGACCAGATTTCCGGTATTTTAAACGGCACAACCAATTTCATTCTTACGGAAATGGCAGAGAGCGGCGCTGACTTTGACCAGGTGTTGAAGGACGCCCAGAACAAAGGCTATGCAGAGCGCAATCCGGAAGCAGATGTGGAGGGTTATGACGCTTGCAGAAAAATTGCTATTTTGTCCTCTCTGGCATACGGCGCTCATGTGGATTATCGGGATGTCTATACGGAAGGAATTACAAAAATCACAGCCGAAGACATGAAATATGCAAAAATGCTGGGCATGAGCATTAAGCTGCTGGCAGACAGCAAAAGAGAGGGAGAGCGTTTTTCAGCCATGGTATGCCCGACCATGGTAGGCAAAGGCAGTCCGCTTTACAGTGTCAATGGTGTCTTTAATGCAGTATTTGTACATGGGAATGTGCTGGGAGACGCAATGTTTTACGGCAGCGGCGCAGGAAAGCTGCCAACAGCCAGTGCTGTAGCGGGAGACATTGTAGACTGTGCCAAACATCTTGGAAAAACAGTTATGATGAACTGGAGCAGCAAGGAACTGGAACGGGTGGATATTAAAGAAGTAAAGCATGCGTTCTTTGTTCGCATAAAGGGAAAAATGGAAGAGCGGCTCAATCAGGTGAAAGCAGTTTTTTCAAATCCGCAGACCGTATCCGTTCCGGGGCTGGAAGAGGAGTTTGGTTTTGTGACGGAATGTATCAGTGAAGAAGACTTTGCAAAAAAGGCAGAAGGACTGGAAGGAATCATAAGCAGAATTCGTATCAGAGCATAGGAGTGGGAAGATGAAGTACATTGTGGTATTAGGTGATGGAATGGCAGACAGACCCATAGATGCATTAGGGGGAAAAACCCCTCTTGCGGCAGCAGAGACACCGGCCATGGACAGTCTGGCAAGAAAAAGTGAAATTGGCATGGTAAAGACTGTGCCGGAGGGCATGAGCCCGGGAAGCGATACAGCAAACCTGTCTGTGCTGGGGTATGACCCAAAAGTTTACTACTCCGGGCGCTCGCCTCTGGAAGCGCTGAATATCGGTGTCCGGATGGAGCAGGGAGATATTGCCATCCGTGCTAATCTGGTTACCCTTTCTGAGGAAGAGGAGACTTATGAGGAGAAGCATATTTTAGACCACAGTGCAGATGAGATTTCCACGGAGGAAGCGGAGGTGCTTTTGCAGGCGGTAAAGAAGGAACTGGAAAATGGAATGTTTCAGTTTTATACGGGAACCAGCTATCGGCACTGCCTTATCTGGAAAAAGGGCATGGTAGTACCACTGACACCGCCGCACGATATTCGCGGAAAAAAAATCGGGGAGTATCTTACAGATGAAGCACTGCTTCTTGCCATGCAGAAGAAAAGCTATGAAATTTTAAAGAACCACCCTGTTAATTTAGAAAGAAAGAAAAAGGGCTTGAATCCGGCCAACAGCCTGTGGTTTTGGGGCGCAGGAACAAAGCCTGCTTTGTCTTCTTTTGAAGAGAAGTTTCACAAAAAGGGTGTGATGATTTCCGCAGTGGATTTGCTGAAAGGAATTGCTGTGGGAACGGAAATGGGAAATATTGCGGTAGAAGGCGCAAACGGCGGTCTGCATACCAACTATGAGGGAAAAGCAGCTGCGGCTGTTTCGGCACTTTTAAAGGACGGCTATGATTTTGCCTATATTCATGTAGAGGCGCCGGATGAAATGGGACATCAGGGCAGCCTGGAGAAGAAACTGCAGGCTATTGAATACCTGGATACACGGGTGATTCAGAGAGTCAAGGACAGTATGGAGGAATCGGGAGAGGCGTACCGGATGCTGATTTTACCGGATCATCCGACTCCGGTCAGTGTTAAGACCCATACGGCAGACCCGGTACCATATCTGCTGTACGACAGCAGAAAACAGGAGGAACGGGACTGCGTATACAATGAAGCAGAGGCTTTGCGTCAGGGAAATCTGATACAAGAGGGCTATCGGCTGATTGAAAAATTATTTGAAGAATAGAGAAAAAAGAAACCGAAACATACACTTTGCAGTGGTGTTTTCGGTTTCTTTTTCTTTGTTAAAACGGATTGTTTATAAAGGAGTCAGGCGTTTCCTTTGAAGCCGCTTTTGGAGCGTCAAGTTCTCCGGCGACATCCATGTAGAAGTAGGCCATGGTAGTCTGCATATACGGTATCAGCCACAACATTCCAATGTAGCAGGTAAAGACAGAGGCCAGATACAGAGGCAGAAAGCTGAACTGAATGTAGAGATATCGTCCTTTATTGCCCTTCATCAGACATAAACTTTCCTTTAAAGCTGCTATAGCCCCCATGTCGGGATTATCCAGCAGCAGATAATTGGCCAGACCGAAGAAAGTGCTCACAATCAGGTTTACCAGAGCCTGTATAAGCAGTGTCAACATAGAGAAAACCATAGAGGTTTCTATATCAGAGGTAGTATAGCTTAAAATATCCAGAGGCAGACCAAAGAGAATTTGCACCAGTAAAAACAGCAGATTGACTACTAAAAACCGGTCCGGATTGTGGGAAAACACATAGAACAGGTTGCTGATGGTATAAGGCTGTCTGCGGTTCATATTCAGAAGCATTTTTCCATAGCCTGCATTGCACAGAGCAATCAACAGAGAAAGCATATAAAGCAGTATCTGGTTGGTAATCATGCTTGTTATGCTGGAGGTGTCCAGAAAGGCGGTGACAAGCATGGAAAAAAGTATAACCAGAACAACGATAATCAGGTTTGCCAGTATGGGGAGTCCGAAATTTCCGTTGAGGGATTCCCGCGCAAGCGTTTTCAAATTCGCAGATGAGCGTTTCATAAATAATCTCCAATCTTTTCTGTAGTTCGTGGTATAATAACTGCACATGGTAATTATAGCATAATCATGGGAGGTTACAAGAGGATAATGAAGAAGAAAGACAGGAATTTTCAACAGGAGAGGGGATTGTATACAGGCGGATGGATTTTGCTGGCTCTGGCGGTGCTTCTGATGGCGGCAGAGAAGGGGCTCCACCTGTCCTGGCAGAGTTTTCCCTGCCTTTTTCATAAATGGACAGGGTATTACTGTCCCGGCTGCGGCGGAACCCGGGCAGTAAAAGCGCTGCTTCGGGGGCATATTGGGCAGTCGTTTCTGTATCATCCGGTGGTATTGTACGGGGCAGTCTTGTATGCCTGGTTTATGATTTCTCATACCATAGAATATCTGACAAAAGGACGGTGGCACACGGGTATGAGGTATACGGATAAGTATTTGTATGTGGGACTCGGCATGATTGTGGTGCAGTGGGTACTGAAAAATGTAATAAAACTGGTTTGGGGTGTGGGGATTGGTTGAAATTTTTCAGAAGCTGCATTATACTGAGAACAAGAAAGATTAGGTATGGTAGGAGGTATTCTATGAAAAAAGCAGGGATATGGGCAGCAGTATTATTCGTGGTCATGCTTATGACAGCGGGGTGCGGGGCAAAAAATCAAAAAGAGGAAACAGCGCATTTGAACCGTGTTATGGAAAACATTTTTAAAAGTACGGATGAAAAAGAGTATCAGCAGTCTGAAGAAAGTACGGAAGTTCCTGCCTGGGTAGAAGAATGCTTTCAGTCACATATGACAGCAAATGGATATGCAGTTCTCACATCTACAGCCGTCTATAACATGGCAGTTTTGTCTTATCAGAACGAGAAAACCATGCAGATAGAGGATTTGTCCATAGAGAAAAAGGACAACTACTATGACCTGAACTGGAAAGTTTCCGTAAAAGATGATGAGGGAAAGACAGAGAGTCTTCCTATGGAAGGCAGCGCACAGTTAGATGAGAAAGGGCTGGTAAATTCTTTCAATATTACAAATTTGTCTGAACTTCAGAAAGTCATAGAATCCTGAACAAGAAAAAGCGTTATCGGGGGAAGATAGTTCCGCTGATAACGCTTTTTTTAA
>NZ_JBBKBX010000028.1:0-37579 GCF_037890365.1 Blautia sp. HCN-20427
CAAAAAGTTTTTTCAGCCATTTGGCTGAGCTGTTCTTTTTTCGACAGCCATACCAGATTATCACATCTGTATCGCTTTGTCAAGAACTTTTTTTAAACTTTTCATCGACCGAAGTCGCCTTTCAAAGTTTCTCTGTCGCTCACAGCAACTTTTATAGATTATCATATCTTCAGTCGCTTGTCAACATTTTTTTTAAAACTTTTTTTGTGACAGCAGAGCTGTCAGCGGAGAAAGAGGGATTTGAACCCTCGCGCCGCTATTAACGACCTACTCCCTTTCCAGGGGAGCCCCTTCAGCCTCTTGGGTATTTCTCCATAGCCTGTTTAGAATTTATATTCTCTTTTTTTCGGAAGTAACTCCCGAGCGGAGAGAGTGGGATTCGAACCCACGCGCCCTTGCGGACAAACGGTTTTCAAGACCGCCTCGTTATGACCACTTCGATATCTCTCCGTACCCTCGCTTTGTCAGCGACAGGTAGTATATTACCATGTATTGACAGGATATGTCAAGACTTTTCAAGAATTTTTTTCAAGAATTTTTTCAGCCACCAGAATATCCTCCGGTGTGGTGATTTTCAGGTTTTCATAAGCCCCTTCTACAAGACAAACCGGAACCTTTCCATACCGCTCTACCAGCATGGAATCATCTGTAATTTCTTTCATATCATACTGTCTCGCTTTTTCATGTGCTTCCCGAATAAGGGAATAAGAAAAAACCTGAGGAGTCTGGATTGTCCATACCTGACTTCTCTTCGGAGTATTGGCCACCATTCCGTTTTCATCTGCCAGCTTCACCGTGTCTTTGGAAGGCATACCCGCAATACAGGCACCGTATTTTTCCACGGCCTCTTTGGTCCTCTTTATCATTGCTTCTGTAACAAAGGGTCTGGCCCCATCGTGAATAAATACATAATCACAGTCTTCACAGGCGCAAAGTCCCGCATATACGGAATCATACCTTTCCCGTCCTCCCGCAGCAATCTTTTTCACCTTTTGAAACCCGTATAAGTCTATGATTTCCTTTTTACAGTATTCTATACAATCCTTTCCCGTAACAAGGACAATTTCTTCTATTTCCGGACTCTGCTCAAAAACCGCAAGGCTGTAGTAAAGTACAGGTTTCCCTTTTATCATCAAAAACTGCTTCTGTATGTTGCTGTTCATGCGCTTCCCCTGGCCGGCTGCCAGAACAATGGCTGTACACTTCATCTGCTCTCCCGCCTTTCTCTACCGTTCTCCCAGTTTCAGGTTCGGCACAGCATTCAAATCCCAGCCGTGTCTTGTCCCCTTCTGGTATTCATAATAAGCCGCCACTCCTATCATGGCCGCATTATCCGTGCAGAAAATAGGGGAGGGATGATAAAACTGAATATGGTTCTTCTCACAGGCCTGCTGCATAGCCGTCCGCAGAGTCTGATTGGAGGCAACCCCTCCCGCAATAGCCAGCTTATCAATGTGATAGTCTTTTGCTGCCGCAATGGCATGCTCTACCAATACTTCGACTACGCAGCGCTGGAAAGACGCGGCAACGTCAGCCTCTACCACAGGGATTCCCTGCATTTTGCATTTATTAATATGGTTCAAAACTGCAGATTTCACTCCGCTAAAGCTGAAATCATAGGGTGCGTCCTCTACTTTTGCCTTTGGAAAATTCATGGCATAGGGGTTTCCCTCTTTGGATAAGCGGTCGATTTTCGGTCCTCCCGGATATCCAAGACCAATGGCGCGGGCCACTTTATCAAAAGCTTCTCCCGCTGCATCATCTCTGGTGCGTCCCAGGATTTCAAATTTTCCATAATCTTTTACAATGACTAGATGCGTATGTCCTCCGGATACTACCAGACATAAAAACGGTGGCTCCAAATCCGGATTTTCGATATAATTGGCAGAAATATGTCCCTCTATATGATGCACTCCTACCAAAGGAAGGTCTTTTGCAAAGCTGATAGCTTTGGCTTCTGCTACTCCTACTAAAAGGGCGCCTACAAGCCCAGGCCCGTAAGTCACGCCAATGGCATCTAAATCATCCAGGGTAACGCCTGCCTCTTTCAAAGCTTCTTCAATAACCTGGTTAATCTTTTCGATATGTTTTCTGGAGGCAATTTCCGGTACAACGCCTCCATATAATTTATGCAAATCAATCTGAGAAGAAATAATATTTGATAACACCGTGCGTCCGTTCTTGATAACAGAGGCTGCGGTTTCATCACAGGAACTTTCGATTGCCAGAATCAGTACGTCTTCCTTTTTCATTGCTTTTTATCTCCTTCACCGTCTTCAAACTGTAATTCCACAGACTGTCTGTCCCTTGCCGCAATGGTGTTTGGAAATACCTTTGCCGCTTCCTCCAGAGCCTCCTCCGGCCGCACCAGAGAGGGACTGTAATGGGTCAGCCACATCTGCTTTACCCGGGCTTCTTTTGCCAGACCTGCTGCCTCCTGGAAGGTCATATGTTTATAAGCTTTTGCTTTCTGCTCCTTGTCCTGCTCTCCATACATACCTTCACAAATAAACAAATCTGAACCTGCTGCATGTTCTGCAATAGAAGGCACCGGACGGGTATCTGTAGTGTAAGTCAGCTTGATTCCCTTTCTCTCAGCTCCCAGAACCATATCCGGCGTATAAGTCACACCATCAAAGGTTACGGTTTCTCCTTTCTGCAGAGGATTCCAGCATTTTAAAGGAATGTTCTGCTCCTTTGCTCTGGCCGGGTCAAATTTACCGCTTCTTTTGATTTCCAGACTGTATCCGTAACAAGTGACATTGTGATTCACCCGAAATGCAGTAATGTGATAACCATTCAGCACAAAAGTTTCCTCCGGCTTTGTCAGCTCTATACACTGAATTTCAAAAGGAAGCTCCGGCGCAATGACACGCAGGGCAGACACTACCCGCACCAGCCCCTTAGGACCAATCAGGGTCAGCGGTTCCGTCCGTTCTGCATTTCCCATGGTCAGCAAAAGTCCCGGCAGTCCGCTGATGTGGTCCGCATGATAATGCGTAAAACAGATTACATCAATGGGCTTAAAACTCCAGCCTTTTTCCTTTACAGCCACCTGTGTTCCTTCTCCGCAGTCAATCATCAGATTGCTTCCGTTATATCTTGTCATCAAAGATGTTAATTTTCTTCTGGGCAGAGGCATCATACCGCCTGTACCCAGCAGGCATACATCCAACATTCTATCTTCCTCGTTTCTATCGGTTTCGTTTCTGTCTGTTTCTTATCATAGCACACATTTTTTTGTGCTACAACAACTCATTTTCCCTTTTCACTTCTACCGGAATCCGAAAAGAGCCAATCCATTTATCGTAACAGCTTTCACACAAATCAAAATCATGAACTTCTCCGTCTTTTTCTGAGAAATAGCCCCACTGTACATGACCGGGGAAAGCCCCTTCCAAAATCATGTCCTTCTGTGTCCGCAGCTGTCTTCCACAGCAGTTGCAGTAAACTTCCAGAAACTGTGCTTCCATCTGTTTTGTATATTTTTTCATTCTTGTCCTCCAAAGTGTGAAACGTTTTGAGGTTACAAAAAGAGTATAGCGAATCCGGCTGTAAAATCCCAGTGGGAAATAGCTGTAAACTTAGAAAAAGATAGCAGATTTGCTATCTTTTACACATCACCGCTGCGTTCTCCACGGGCGCTTCATAGAAATTTTTTCGTATACCCATTCTGGCAAATCCTGCCTTTTCGTACAATCCAATGGCTTTTTCGTTGCTCTCTCTCACTTCCAGAAAGAAAGAGGCAACCCCTCTCTCCTTTCCCCTCTGTTCCAGGGCAGCTAAAAGAGCCGTTCCGATTTTCCTTCCCCGGTATTCCTGCTTTACACATACATTGGTGATTTCGCCTTCGTCCAGAGCAATCCACATACCGGCATAGCCTGCTGGCTTCCCGTCCTCCCACGCAGTCAGATACAGGGCATGGGAATCTTTTACCGCATCCAGAAAGCTTTTTTCACTCCAGGGTTTGGAAAAATTCTCCGCCTCCATGGCAGCAATCTCCTGCACCTCTTTTTCTGTCATTTCCCGAATTTCAGGCATGTTCTTTTGCCAGGCGTTCCGCCCTTTCCCTTTCCGCCTGGGATACCCGCAGATAGTCCGGCTGATGTTCTGCCGCTGTTTCAGTCTTTCCCCGGGCAAAATACACAGCGCCAAGAGCAGCCACAGCCCCGGCTCTCTGGCGGTTTAAATGAGCAGGCGCAAAACTGTAAGAAACCTGACACTTTTCCTGAATCAATTCTTTAAAAACCGGTACGCCGTCTCCCAGAAAGATTACGTTTTTTCCCAATGCATTTACTTTTTCCAGAAGTTCGTCCATAGGAAGGGCGTCCTGGTCCTGTATGGTTTTCAGCTGATGGTCCTCAAAGGTATAAATCCCTGTATAAACCTGCTTTCTTCTGGCGTCCATCATAGGACAGATAACCGTATCCCGGTCTGTGCCGTAGAGATTATAAGCCAGCGCCTCCACTGTAGGCACACCGATTAAAGGTTTCTGCAAAGCCAGTCCCAGTCCTTTGGCCGTTGCAGAGCCAATGCGAAGTCCGGTAAAAGAACCCGGTCCTGCTGCCACGGCAATGGCATCGATACTCTCCAAATCCAGATTGACTGCCTTCTTAATTTCATCCAACATGGGCAATAACGTCTGGGAATGTGTTTTCTTGTAATTCATGGTATATTCCGCAACCAGTATGTCGTCCTCCACAAGGGCCACAGAGGCCACCAGCCCGGAACTGTCAAGCGCCAGTATTTTCATAATGTCTCCACTCCTTCTATGGTAATTTTCCGGTAGTCAAATCCCTTCTCCGGATTTTTTTCTATGGTAATGGAAATGATATTTTCCGGCAGAAGTTCTTCGATAAGCTCTGCCCATTCAATGAGACAGACGCCCTCTCCGAAGAAATAATCATCATAGCCGATTTCTTCCATCTCTTCAATATCTCCGATACGGTATACATCAAAGTGATAAAACGGCAGCCTTCCGCCCTCGTATTCCTGTATAATGGTAAAAGTAGGGCTGTTGACTGGTTCCGCAATGCCAAGCCCTGCTGCCACGCCCTGGGTGAACACCGTCTTTCCCACTCCCAGGTCTCCGTTTAATGTATAAATCTGTCCTGCCGCAGCCTGTCTGCCAAGCTTTTCTCCCAGCAGGAACGTTTCCTTTGCACTGTTTGTTTCTATTATCATGGATAATCCTCTTTTACTTCTTACTTGCTTTCTTTCTGGTTCCATTTGCCTGTTTCAGTATAGCATACAAAATTGTGGCTTGCACCTTTTATTTTTTCCGCTTATAATGTTGGACATAACAATATAGACAAAACAAAAGGAGATTTTACTATGGCAAATCCAGTTGTAACCATTACAATGGCAAACGGCGATGTAATGAAAGCAGAATTATATCCTGAAATCGCCCCAAATACAGTAAATAACTTTATCGGTCTGGTGAAAAGCGGATTCTATGACGGTCTGATTTTCCACAGAGTTATCCGCGGCTTTATGATTCAGGGCGGCTGCCCGGACGGCACAGGCATGGGCGGTCCCGGCTATTCCATCAAAGGAGAATTCGCACAGAACCACTTTGAAAACAATCTGGCACACACACCAGGCGTTCTGTCCATGGCAAGAGCCATGCACCCGGATTCCGCAGGCAGCCAGTTCTTCATTATGCACGAAACTTCTCCGCACCTGGACGGTGCTTACGCTGCATTCGGAAAAGTCATCGAAGGCATGGACGTAGTAAATAAAATTGCGGAAACACGCACAGACTACAGCGACCGTCCCCTGGAGAAGCAGGAAATCGCTTCCATGACTGTAGAAACCTTCGGTGCAGACTATCCGGAACCGGAGAAATGCTAATCATCAAACAGAAGATATTCTCCATCTGAAACAGCAAAATACAGTTCTTTTACTTCTGTGACAGAGGCCCGTGCACTGGTTGCTTCTGTCACAGCTTTTTTTACCCTCTCTGCCTCTGCTGCCGGGACAAGTACCTGCAGCCTCACATCTTCGGCATAAACAGAATCCATAATAGGAATGTCACTCTGTGCAAACAGATACTGCAGTTTTCCCACACCGTTATAATCCGTTCCCACCTCCGTAAGAATGCCGTGGCGCTTTGTAATCACCCGACTGGCTGCCAGTCCCTCCTGTACTGCCTTGGAATAAGCCCGCACCAGACCGCCTGTGCCAAGAAGCGTGCCGCCGAAATACCGGGTCACCACCACAGCGGTATTGTACAGTTCCTCTCCCAGAAGCACGTCCAACATAGGCTTTCCTGCAGTTCCCTGGGGTTCTCCGTCGTCACTACAGCGCATAGACTCTCGGCGCTCTCCAATCACCCAGGCGGAACAGTTGTGTCTGGCATCCCAGTATTTCTTTTTCATTTCCTCTATAAACAGCATAGCTTCTTCTTCTGTTTTGACCGGACGCACGGTGGCAATAAACCGGGATTTCTTTTCCACGATTTCTCCTGTGCCTCCCTGATAAACGGTTTTATATTGTTCCAGCATAAATTTCCTCATTTCTGATTTCTCTATCTTTATTTCTTTGTATTTTAGCATACTTTCCGCCATACAGGGAACATTTATGAATAAAAAATGAAATTCCCCTGCACAAAGCCAAAGTTTCTTGAATTAGGTTCAGCCATTTGTTATAATGGACGGGAAAAGGAGGCAAACTACATGAATTTTGGAAAACGTGCCGTAAATAAGAAGCGAAATGATTTGTCCTCCCATTCTACCATGATGGGAAAAAAAGCAAACGTTTCTTTTCTGCGTGTCATTTTCATCTCTTTGATAGCCCTGCTGTTCATAGGCGGCAGTGTGGGCATCGGCGCATTGAAAGGACTCATAGACAATGCACCTGATATTTCAGAAGTCAACATTGTCCCTGTAGGCGAAGCTACCTTTGTCTACGACGCAAACGGAAACCAGCTTCAGAAACTCACCGCCCCCAACTCCAACCGAATGCCGGTCACTATTGACCAGATTCCACTGGATTTACAGCATGCGGTGGTGGCTATTGAAGACGAACGTTTCTATGAACACAATGGTATTGATATACGAGGCATTCTCCGCGCCGGGATTAAAGGTATTGCCAACGGCGGACACTTTACAGAAGGCGCCAGTACCATTACCCAGCAGCTTTTGAAAAACAATGTTTTCACAGGCTGGACCAACGAGTCCGTGATACAGCGCTTCAAGCGTAAATTCCAGGAACAGTATCTGGCCATTCAGCTGGAAAAACAGGTAAAAGACAAAAACGTTATTCTGGAAAATTATCTGAATACCATCAACCTCGGAAACGGAAACTACGGTGTACAGGCTGCCGCACAGGGTTATTTCGGCAAGAATGTCAGTGATTTGACACTTTCCGAATGTACGGTCATTGCCGGAATCAGTCAGAACCCCACCAAGTTCAATCCGGTAGTATATCCTGAGAAAAATGCTCAGAGAAGAAAAGATGTTCTGGACCACATGCTGGAGCAGGAATACATCACCAAAGCACAGTATGACGAATGTCTGGCCGACAACGTCTATGAGCGGATTCAGAATGTAGAACAGACACAGGAAGAAACAGATAAAACATACAGTTATTTCATTGATGAACTCACCGAACAGGTGGTACGGGATTTGCAGGAACAGCGGGGCTATACAGAAGCCCAGGCTTACACGGCCCTTTACAGCGGCGGCCTGCGTATCTATACCACACAGGACCCATCCATTCAGCAGATTTGTGATGAAGAATATGAAAATCCTGACAATTTCCCGGCAGGCAGCCAGGTAACTCTGGACTATGCCCTTACGGTGAAACACCCCAATGGGAAACAGGAAAATTACAGTAAAGAAATGCTGAAGGAATACTTCATCCAAAATGAAGATTCCAATTTCACGCTGCTTTTCGACAGCGCAGAAAGCGCACAGGCCCATGTGGATACCTATAAAGCATCCATTCTGGCAGACGGAAGCGAAGTAGTCAGTGAAACCATGCATCTGACGCCTCAGCCTCAGTC
Organism: Blautia sp. HCN-20427; assembly: GCF_037890365.1. NCBI lineage: Bacteria > Bacillati > Bacillota > Clostridia > Lachnospirales > Lachnospiraceae > Blautia > Blautia sp. HCN-20427. The sequence continues at coordinate 8,009 of NZ_JBBKBX010000028.1, forward strand.
CTCTATTACCATTATTGACCAGCACACCGGTTATGTAAAGGCCATTGTAGGCGGGCGGGGAGAGAAATCCTCCAGCCTTACCTTAAACCGTGCCACCAACACACTGCGGCAGCCTGGTTCTACCTTTAAACCGCTGGCCGTTTATGCAGCAGCCTTAAACGAAGGCGGTATGACACTGGCAACAACTTTCGAGGACGAGCCTTATACCTATGCCAACGGACAGCCCCTTTACAACTATGACCACCAGTATCACGGAACTGTTTCTATGCGGACAGCCATCATGAAATCCTACAACATTCCCGCTGTACTGGCTATGGAAAAAATCACTCCAAAGGTCAGCGTGGAATATCTGAAAAAATTCGGTTTCACCAGCATCCTGGACGAGCCGAAAGAAATTCCGGAAGGCAGCGGAGACTATTATACCGACGAAAATCTGCCTACTGCCCTTGGTGGTATTACCCAGGGTGTCAGCAATCTGGAACTGACAGCAGCTTACGCAGCCATTGCAAACAACGGAACTTATATTAAACCTGTGTTTTATACCAAGATTCTGGATTCTGACGGAAACGTGGTCATTGACAATACACCGGAAAAAACTACGGTTATCAAGCCAAGCACCGCTTATCTGCTGACCAGCGCCCTGGAAGACGTTGTAAATCAAGGTACAGGTACCAGACTGCAGCTTAGCAACATGCCGGTAGCCGGAAAGACCGGTACCACAGATAACTACAAAAACCTGTGGTTCTCAGGATTTACTCCATACTACACTTGCTCTGTATGGGCCGGATATGATGACAATACCGTGCTTCCTCAGGGAACAGCCCGTACTTATCAGCAGACCCTGTGGAAGAAAATCATGCAGCGTATTCACGCGGATTTGCCGGAAACAGACTTCAAAATGCCCTCCACCGTGGAGAAGGCATCTATCTGTACCGAAACAGGACTGCTGGCAACCTCAAGCTGCAGCTCTGTGACAGAACTCTTTGACACAGAACAGCTTCCGAAAAAATACTGCTCCGGTCATTACCGCCGCAGCTACAGTTCCGAAAGCAGTTCGGAATCCGGATCCGAAGAAAATGATACAACCACGGAAACGCCAACACCGGACAATCCTGTAACCGAACCGGAACAGACACAGCCGGAAACTCCTCCGGCAGACAACCAGACGCCAACGGAAACGCCTCCGACAGACGGAGGTACAGATACACAGCAGCCGGAAACTCCACAGGAAACGCCTCCGGCTGAAACGCCAACAGAATAAAACAGCAAAAAAAGACTGCATAAACGAATGCACATACCGTTTATGCAGTCTTCTTCTATTTTCTTTGCTTTTATCTGCTCAAAATCAATTTAGCTGCTCCGCAGATTCCCGCATCATTTCCCAGAGTTGCCAGTTTAATAGGCGTTGCCTTGCATGCAGAAAATGCATATTTCTGATAATATTTCTCCACACAGTCCACCAGCACCTGTCCTGCTTTAGACACGCCGCCGCCCAAAACGATAACATCCGGGTCTGCCACACAGGCAAAAACAGCCAGCGCTCTGCCCAGATACTCTGCAAACTCATCCACAATCTCCTGCGCCAGAGCATCCTTTTCCTTATAGGCGTCAAAAACATCTTTTGCAGTCACATGACTCTTGCTCCGCAGCAGAGATTCCTTTTCTGTCTTTCCCAGGGCTTTTCGGGCCAGAGAAGCAATTCCCGTAGCGGAAGCATACTGCTCCAGACAACCTTTGTTGCCGCAGTTGCAGGCTTTTTCCTCTGCCGGATTTATCATGGCATGTCCGATTTCTCCGCCTGCGCCATGAGCGCCTGTAACGATTTTCTCATTGATAATGATTCCGCCGCCTACGCCAGTGCCCAGGGTTGCCAGAATCAGGTTCTTTGCGCCTTTTCCGCCGCCCTTCCACATTTCTCCCAAAGCCGCTACGTTGGCATCATTTCCGGCTTTTACCGGCATACCGGTCAGCTCTTCCAGTTCTTTTTCCACATTTTTTCTTCCCCAGTGCAGGTTAACCGCACAGGCAATTTCCCCATTTTCTTCAATAGGACCCGGAAGTCCGATACCTATGCCAACGGCCTCTTCTCTGGTAATTTCTTTTTCTTCCATTTTTTTCAAAATAGCTTCCGCAATATCAGGAAGAATCTTTACTCCCTCCTGCTCTGTCCGTGTGGGAATTTCCCATTTTTCCTCAATGGTTCCTTCTGCTGAAAACAAAGCGCATTTTACACTGGTTCCTCCTACATCAATCCCAAAGCAATACTTACTCATTTTCTTCTCCTTCTTCCCTCTTTTTCGCCATATTTTCCTGTACGCGGCGGTACAGTTCCTGTGCGGCATTATAGCCCATCTTTTTCTGTCTGTGGTTGACTGCGGCAGATTCTACAATGACTGCCAGGTTTCGTCCCGGACGGATAGGCAGAGAATGACACACAATCTTATTGCCCAGAAATTCCGTATATTCTTCTTCCATGCCCAGGCGGTCATATTCTTTATCCCGGTTCCACTCTTCCAGTTTGATAACCAAATCAATGGACTGGGTATCCTTTACACTTTCCACACCAAACAGGGTCTTCACGTCAATAATGCCAATACCTCGCAGTTCGATAAAGTGACGGGTGATGTCCGGAGCAGACCCTACCAGCGTAACATCGCTGACACGGCGCAGTTCCACCACGTCGTCGCTGACAAGACGATGCCCCCTCTTAATCAGCTCCAGAGCCGCTTCGCTCTTACCGATACCGCTTTCGCCCATAATCAGAACGCCTTCCCCGTATACGTCCACCAGCACCCCGTGAATGGAAATGCAAGGGGCAAGCTGTACTCCCAGCCAGCGAATAAGCTCTGCCATGAATGCAGAGGTGGTTTTTTGTGTCACCAGCACCGGAACCTGATATTTGCAGGCAAGCCCCAGCATATCCTCATCCGGCTCTGTCATGGTTGTAAAAACCACACAGGGAATCTTGCTGGCAACAAACCGTTCAAAAGCCCTCAGCTTTTCCTTTTTTTCCAAATGAAGCAGGTATGTGTATTCCACATAACCGATAATCTGCACACGTTCATTTTCAAAGTGTTCCAGATACCCGGTCAGCTGCAAAGCCGGACGGTTAATTTCCGGTGTGTTGATACGCTTGCCCGATGTATCGATTTCCGGTGTTTTATTATACAGGTTTAATTCCTGTATCATTTTATTTAATTCTACACCTGTCATGTCATAATCTCCTTCTGTGTCAGTCTTTTGGTTCTTTTCTTATTTTATCATATGGACTTTGCAAGTTCAACAACGGACTGGCGCTTTCTTCCCTCCGCCGGTGTAAAAATTCGTATACCTGCCGGGCTGCTTTTTCGTTCATGGATTCCACCTGGGACAATTCCTCTACGGAAGCCTCCCGAAGCCCCTCCAGACCTTTAAAACGCTTCATCAGCGCCTTTCTTCTGGCAGGCCCGATACCTGGAATATCATCCAGAAGAGAATGGACCTGCCCCTTGCTGCGCAGGGAACGGTGGTACTCAATGGCAAACCGGTGAGCCTCGTCCTGAATCCGGGTAATCAGCTTAAAGCCCTCGCTGTCTCTATCAATGGGAATTTCTTCATTTTGGAAATACAGTCCTCTGGTGCGGTGCTTGTCGTCCTTTACCATACCGCATACAGGAATGGAAAGCTGCAGTTTGTCCAGCACAGACAGGGCTATGTTTACCTGTCCTCTTCCGCCGTCCATCATAATCAAATCCGGGAACCTGGTAAAACTGCCATACACATTTCCCGAATTTTCACGCTGCCGCTCCTCCTGCTCGTTCATGCCGTGGACAAACCGCCGGGTCAGCACCTCTTCCATGCTGGCATAATCATTGGGACCTTCCACGGACTGAATCCGGAACTTCCGATAATCACTGCGCTTGGGTTTTCCCTTCTCGTAAACCACCATGGAGCCCACGGACTGAAAACCGCTGATGTTGGAAATATCAAAAGCCTCTATCCGGTTGATGCCCCTCATATTTAACAGCTGCGCAATCTCTTTGACCGCCCCAATCGTTCTTCCCTCTTCCCGCTGTATTCGTTCCTTATCCTGCCTGAGCACCAACTTTGCATTCTGGTAAGCCAGTTCCACCAGTTTTTCCTTGGTTCCTTTTTTTGGCACGGTAATGCGGACTTTCCTGCCTTTGCGGCTCTCCAGCCATTCTTCTAAAAGTTCCCGGTCCTCAATTTCCTCCTGCAGCATAATTTCTCTGGGAATAAAAGGAGTCCCCGCATAAAACTGTTTCAAAAAGCTGGACAAAATCCCTCTGCGATTCTCCCCCGGCGCTGTCTTCATATAAAAATGGTCACGACCGATGAGTTTTCCGTCCCGGACAAAGAACACCTGCACCACCGCGTCATCGTTTTCCATGGCAGCTGCAATAATATCTTTATCCTCTCCCGGATGGTCTGTAATTTTCTGCCGTTCACCAATTTTTTCCACACTCTGCATCAAATCCCGGTACTGTGCGGCTTCTTCAAATTTCATCTCTCCGGAAGCCTGCAGCATTTTCTCCTCCAGTTCCTTCAAAACAGATTTGTGATTTCCTCCCAGAAAGTCCAGAAGACTGTCTACCTGCTTCCGGTACTCCTCTTTGGAAATATAGCCCTGACAAGGAGCCTGGCACTGCTTGATATGGTAATAAAGACAGGGCCTCTCTTTTCCCACATCCCTGGGAAGATTGCGGGTGCAGGTCCGAAGATGATACAGCTTTCTGGTCAGTTCAATGACATCCTTCACCGCCCCGGCACTGGTATAAGGGCCAAAATATTTGGATTTGTCCTTTTTCATGCTTCTGGCTGTCATAATTCTGGGGAATGTTTCTCCTACCGTCACCTTAATAAATGGATAATTCTTGTCGTCCTTCAGCATGGTGTTGTACTTTGGCTTGTGCTCTTTAATCAGATTGGATTCCAGCACCAGGGCTTCCAGCTCCGAATCTGTCACAATGTATTCAAATCGCTCTATCTGTTCCACCATCTGTTCTTTCTTAATTCCCAGATTGCGGCTTTTCTGAAAATACTGCCGCACCCTGTTTTTCAGGCTGATGGCCTTTCCCACATAGATAATCGTATCATGTCGGTCATGCATCATGTAAACTCCCGGCAGCGACGGCAGCTTTTTCAGTTCTTCCTCTATATGAAACATATGCTCTCCTTTCTGAAAAAAGCTGCCGCATTAAGCAGCAATCAGGAATGTCTGTACTTCTTCCCGATATTACTTAATGCGGCAGCTCATCTCTTATATTTCTACCGCTTCCGAATTCTGATTTTCGTCTGCATCTGTATGTGTCCCAGGAAGCTGCATCGGTGCTTCTGTTTCCACCGTTTTTTCTTCGATTCTGCCCTTGACCTCCGGTTCCTGAATCCCCTTGGCCTCATGGAAAATCTTCATAAACTCTTTTCCCGTAATGGTTTCCTTCTGAATCAGAAACTCTGCAATCTTGTCCATCACATCCCTGTTCTCACTGAGCAGCCTCTTGGCCTCATCATAAGATTTTTTCAGGAGTTTCATAACTTCATGGTCAATCTCTGTGGCTGTGGAATCGCCGCAGTTTAACATGGCTTTTCCGTCCAGATACTGATTCTGGGTTTCCGCCAGTCCCATAAGTCCAAAGCGGTCTGACATACCGTACTGGGTAATCATGGCTCTGGCCACCTTGGTAGCCTGTTCAATATCGTTGGCTGCGCCCGTGGTGACCGTATCAAAGACAATCTCCTCTGCTGCCCGTCCGCCCAGGTATCCTACCAGCATGGCTTCCAGTTCTTTTCTGGTATTTAGGAATTTCTCTTCCTCCGGTACATGCATCACATAGCCCAGAGCACCCATGGTTCTCGGTACAATGGTAATCTTCTGCACCGGCTCAGAATCCTTCTGCAGAGCGCTGACCAGCGCATGTCCCACTTCGTGATAGGAAACAATTTTCCTCTCCTCTGTGCTCAGAATCCTGTCTTTCTTCTCTTTACCCACCAAAACGACTTCCACTGCTTCCAGCAAATCTTTCTGGGAAACAGCGCTTCTTCCGTTCTTAACTGCTAAAATAGCCGCCTCATTCATCATGTTTGCCAAATCCGAACCCACTGCGCCGGAGGTTGCCAGAGCAATGCCCTCCAAATCCACGGTCTCATCCAGAGACACATTTTTTGCGTGTACTTTTAAAATACTCACACGACCCTTTAAATCCGGACGGTCCACAATGACGCGGCGGTCAAAACGTCCCGGACGCAGAAGCGCCGGATCCAGAACCTCCGGACGGTTGGTAGCCGCCAGAATGAGAAGTCCTTTTGAGGTATCAAAACCGTCCATCTCAGCCAACAACTGATTCAGTGTCTGCTCCCTCTCGTCATTGCCGCCGTAACGGGAATCACGGCTCTTACCAATAGCGTCTACCTCGTCGATAAAAATAATACAGGGCGCATTTTTCTTTGCCTCTTCAAACAAATCCCGGACACGGGACGCACCCACACCTACAAACATCTCCACGAAATCCGAACCGGACAGGGAAAAGAAAGGCACATGAGCCTCGCCTGCCACGGCTTTCGCCAGAAGCGTTTTACCGGTTCCCGGAGGTCCCACTAACAGCGCGCCCTTTGGAAGTTTCGCGCCAATGGCTGTATACTTCCCTGGATTGTGCAGGAAATCCACCACTTCCTGGAGGGATTCCTTAGCCTCGTCCTGTCCCGCCACATCTTTAAAGGTAATGCCGGTTTCTTTCTGCACATAGGCTTTGGCTTTGCTTTTTCCCACGCCGCCCATAATGCCGCTGCCGCCGTTCATACGTTTAAACATGAAACTCAGCAGAAAAATCATGACGACAATAGGAATCACCATGCCTAAAAGGCTGAGAATCACCTCCGCAACCGGACTTGGCTGTTCTCTGCCAAAGGTCACATCCGCCTTTTCCAGACGCTTTGTCAGCTCGTCCAGGCTTTCAGACATCGTTGTATATACCTTCACCGGCTGTCCCATAATTTTCTGTTCTTTCAAGGTGATTTCCAGTGTGTCGGATTTTATCACAACTTCTTTGACCTCACCATCGTTCACCTTTTCAATGAACTCGCTGTAGTTAATTTGATTGGTCTGATTTTTTGTCAGGATACTAAAAAGATTTACTACGATAAGTCCCATCATCAGGCAAATCACCACTACCAGTAATGACTGTTTATTCTTAGGCCCGTCATCCTTCGGACCTTTATTCTGATTTTGCTCCATTTCTTTCCTCCTCACGTTATCTTCTTTATTATAAGGATTACGAGATTATAAATCAACAATAAGATTATGAAAAACTGTACACATTTATTAAACTTTTGTAAATTTACACAAAATAAAAGATTTTTGCCGTTTACACTGGAATTTTCCCGTATAATTGTAGTATACTAACGCAGTACACGATAACTTTACGCGTTTTTTAATAAATTCAAAGAAAAAGGGGCACTTAAAGATGAAAATAGGATTTGATAATGACAAATATTTATCCATGCAGTCCGAACATATCAAAGAACGTATCAGTCAGTTCGATAACAAGCTGTATCTGGAGTTCGGAGGCAAACTTTTCGACGACTACCACGCTTCCAGGGTTCTGCCGGGATTCGCCCCGGACAGCAAGCTGAAAATGCTGGAACAGCTTTCTGACCATGCGGAAATCGTCATCGTTATCAGTGCCGGCGATATAGAGAAAAATAAAGTCAGAGGGGATTTGGGGATTACCTATGACCTTGACGTGCTGCGCTTGATGGATGCCTTTAAGGACAGAGGCTTTTTCGTAGGCAGCGTTGTCATCACACAATTTTCCGGTCAGGCCGGCGCCATGGCTTTTAAAACCAAGCTGGAAAACCTGGGAATCCGTGTATATCTGCATTATCCCATTGCCGGTTATCCAAGCAACATTCCTTTCATTGTCAGCGACGAAGGCTACGGCAAGAACGAATATATTGAAACCTCCCGTCCTCTGGTTGTTATAACCGCACCGGGACCGGGAAGCGGCAAAATGGCTACCTGCCTTTCCCAGCTCTACCATGAACACAAACGTGGTATCCACGCAGGCTATGCAAAATTTGAAACCTTCCCTATCTGGAACATTCCTCTGAAACACCCGGTAAACCTGGCATACGAAGCAGCTACCGCGGACTTAAACGACGTCAATATGATTGACCCCTTCCATCTGGAAGCCTACGGGGAAACCACAGTAAACTACAACCGTGACGTGGAAATTTTCCCGGTACTCAGCGCTATTTTTGAGCGAATTTTCGGAAAATGCCCGTACCAGTCTCCTACAGACATGGGTGTCAATATGGCAGGAAACTGTATCATTGACGATGAAGCCTGCAGAGAGGCTTCCAGACAGGAAATCATCCGCAGATACTACCAGGCATTGGAAGGCCGTCTGGAGGAATCCAACACAGAGGAAGAAGTCTTCAAGCTGGAACTGCTGATGAAACAGGCGGGCATTTCTACTGAAAACCGCCGTGTTACCACTGCTGCTTTAGAACGTGCGGAAAAAACCGGGGCTCCGGCTGCTGCCATTGAGCTGGAGGACGGAAGAATTCTCACCGGAAAAACTTCTGACCTTTTGGGCGCTTCCGCTGCACTCCTTCTGAACACCTTAAAGGAACTGGCACAGATTCCTCACAACCTGCATGTGCTTTCCCCAACAGCCATTGAACCGATTCAGAAGCTGAAAATCGATTATCTGGGAAGTAAAAACCCAAGACTGCATACCGATGAGGTACTCATTGCCCTGTCCAGCACTGCTGCCACCAGCGACGTGGCTAAATTGGCTCTGGAACAGCTTCCAAAGCTGAAAGGCTGCCAGGTACATTCCTCTGTCATGCTGTCTTCTGTGGACAAGAAAGTCTTCAAAAAACTGGGCGTGCAGCTTACTTCTGAACCTGTATACGAACACAAGAAAATTTATTAAACCCTGCGCCGCCAGGCGCCCCACAAAAAGCCCCGCAAGAAAAGCAAATCTTTTGCTTCTCTTACGGGGCTTTCCATAGGCTTATTTTTATTCGTCGTATCCGTTTGGATTGTTAGACTGCCATCTCCAGGAGTCCTCACACATTTCTTTAATTCCGTTTTCAGCTTTCCATCCCAGTTCTTTGTACGCTTTTTCTGCACTGGAATAGCAGGTTGCAATATCGCCTGCACGGCGCGGTTTAATCACATATGGAATCTTCACGCCTGTAGCTTCTTCAAAGTTTTTCACAATATCCAGTACGCTGTATCCCTTACCTGTTCCCAGGTTGTAAACAGACAGTCCGGATTTGTCTTCAATCTTCTTTAAAGCCTTTACATGGCCTTTGGCTAAATCCACCACATGGATATAATCTCTCACACCGGTTCCGTCATGTGTGTCGTAATCATTTCCGAATACACCCAATTCTTTTAATTTTCCTACAGCCACCTGTGTGATATATGGCATTAAGTTATTTGGAATACCGTTTGGATTCTCTCCAATGGTACCGCTCTTATGTGCACCGATGGGGTTGAAGTATCTTAAAATAACCACATTCCATTCCGGGTCTGCTTTCTGAATATCTGTCAAAACCTGTTCCAGCATGGATTTTGTCCAGCCGTATGGATTGGTGCAGGTGCCTTTTGGGCATTCCTCTGTAATAGGAACAAAAGCCGGGTCACCGTATACCGTTGCAGAAGAAGAGAAGATGATGTTCTTCACATTGTGCTTTCTCATGACATCCACCAGAGTCAGAGTGCCTGCAATATTGTTTTCATAATATTCCCAGGGCTTTTGGACAGACTCTCCTACTGCTTTTAAGCCTGCAAAATGAATACAGGAATCAATGGATTCTTTTTCAAAGACTTCATTCAAAGCCTCTCTGTCTAAAATATCTGCTTTATAAAATTTTACAGGTTTCCCTGTGATTTTTTCCACTCGTTCCAGAGATTTTTCGCTGGAGTTGGAAAGATTATCCAGAACCACTACATCATATCCTGCACTCTGAAGTTCCACTACGGTATGGCTGCCGATATATCCGGCTCCGCCTGTTACTAAAATTGCCATCTTTTTATTCCTCCTTTGAGAAATCAACTATTTTTCATGTTACAAAACATTTTCTATGTTTGTTTCTATGCTACCACTTTCCATTGGAAAATTCAAGTATACCTTGCAAACTATCTGTATTTGTTTACAATTTCATTCATCTGATTCCATTTTTCTTCCATATCCTTCACCAGCTTAAACTGCGTTCTGCAGCGATCCAGATTGTGACCTTCTCTGTGTATCTTGAAATAATGGTCTCCCTCCAGATAATCCGTAAGGAAACGCATGCCGCACTCATAGGTCATCGTCATGGCTCCTACCGGAAGCATATCCAGTTCTTCCTCTGTCAGACTGCCTTTGCATCCCTCTACGAAACCTTTCGTGTAAAGTTCAAACAATTCCATACTGCAGGAAACCTTAGATAAATCCGGTTCGTCCTCTGCTCCTGTGCTGGCGCCGAAACGGATAGAATCACCAAAGTCATTCACTGACAGCCCCGGCATAACGGTATCCAAGTCAATCACACAGATTGCTTTTCTTGTTTCATCATCAATCATAATGTTGTTCAGCTTTGTATCATTATGAGTAACACGCAGCGGCAGTTTTCCCTCTGCCTGCATATCACAGAGCTTGTGCGCCAGTGCTTCTCTGTCCAGCACAAACTGAATCTCTTCCTGCACCTGTGCTGCTCTGCCGCACGCATCTGCTTCTACTGCTTTCTTAAAAGTATCCAGACGTTTTACGGTATTGTGGAAATCCTGAATGGTTTCATGAAGGGTTTCCGCCGGATAGTCTGCCAGGAGTCCCTGGAATCTGCCGAAAGCCACCGCGCTCTGGTAGAAATCTTCCTGATTCTCCACCAAGTCATACGTCTTAGCCCCTTCAATGAAAAGGTACACTCTCCAATATTCCCCTTCGCTGTCTTTATAAAAAGCCTTGCCGTCTTTTGCAGGCACTAAATTCAAGGTTTCTCTCTCCGGTTCTCCCCCGTTTTCCACAATTTTCTTTCTCAGCCAGGAAGTTACCCCCACAACGTTTTCCATGAGTTCTTCCGGATTCAGAAAAATCTGATTGTTCATGCGCTGCAGAATATATCGTTTCGTTTCTCCCTTATGCTGAAAAGTCACTCGGAAAGTATCATTGATATGACCGCTTCCGTAAGGAATTCCTTCTGTGTATTCCCCCTCAAACTGAAAATTCTCAATTACTTCTTTTTTAATTTCTGCCATTTTCTATTTTTCCTCCCACAGTTTTTCCGGATATAAACCGCTGTCTTTCAAAGCCTGAATAGCCGCAACCACCACTGGTTTATCTTCTTTATAAGTTACCCCGTACCATTTATCCAGAGATTTCAGAACCTGTACGGTAGCCTTGTCTTCCCCTAAAAGTTCATCTACCACAAAAGGAAGGAAGTATTCGCACTTCATTGGATTTCCTTCCAGATTTTCATCCAGGAATTTTGCGAAACGGTCTTTCAGCTCTTTCAGAATACTCTGTGAAAATCCCCACATATTCATGGATACAATGCTGCCTTCCGGAATCACGGTCCAGGTTGCTCCGTCATCCTCTGTATAAGCCGTTTCGTCTCCTCTCTTTTCGATATGGGTTCTCTCGTTGATTTCCTGCAGATAACCGTTTTCATCTGTCACACAGACACCTCTTGCAACGTGTCCGTTTTCTGTCAGTGTATTCTCCAGCACATAGCCTACCATGGTATAGCGGTATTTTTCATCATCCTCGTGAGATGTGAGATAATCATAAATCATCTGGAATGCATGGCTTCCATAGTAGTCATCTGCATTGATAACGGCAAACGGTGCGTCTACGGTACCCAGACAGCTCAAAATCGCATGTCCCGTTCCCCATGGTTTCACACGGCCTTCCGGTACTTCATATCCTTCCGGAAGATTGTGCAAATCCTGAAATACATATTCCACCTCAATAACTTTGCTCATTCTGTCCCCAATGGCAGCCTTAAAATCTGCTTCGTTTTCTCTCTTAATAATAAAGACAACCTTTTCAAACCCTGCCTTTACTGCATCGTAAATAGAAAAGTCCATAATAATGTGTCCCTGTTTATCCACCGGGTCAATCTGCTTCAAACCGCCGTAACGGCTTCCCATACCTGCTGCCATAACTACTAAAACTGGTTTTTTCATCTTACCTTCTCCTTTTCTCTCAACCATACTTCGTTTTCAGTTATCTTTATTTTATCAAAAATATTTCACAAATCCTTTGCACAAATTCATTTGTTTTTGTCATTTTTATGCATATTTTTCTGAACTCAAAAAGGCGCCGGAAATACTTGAGGGAAACTTTTCCTCTCCGTATTTCCGGCGCTCTCTGTCTGTTCTTTCCGTACAGATACTTCTATTGATACTTTTTATTGTAAAGGAATAACAGCACCAGCAGTCCTACCAGACCAACCAACTCCATAGTCAGACCCGTAATGCTGATATTTTTCTGTCCCATAATAATCAAAGCGAGACACACAACAAAAACAATACACTTTATAATCACTTTCACTGTATGATTCATTACGATTTCCTCCTATCCTTTCAGTCCGCCCAGTGTCATACCTTCTGTCAGACGTTTCTGGACTGCAATATACAGAATCAATGTAGGAAGCATAACAATAACAAGACCTGCATACATGATACCGTAGTTCGTAGCTGTCTTTTCCACAGCCATCAGGTTTTTCAGTCCCATAGCCAGTGTGTCATGTCCATCCATCAACGTGTAAGCAATGATGTACTCATTCCAGAAGGAAAGGAAGTTAAACAGAATGACTGTAATAATACTTGGCTTTGCCATTGGAACCATAATTTTCACCATAGTTTTCCAGTAACCGCAGCCGTCAATATAAGCAGCCTCTTCAAAGCCCTTTGGCAGCGTTTTGAAATATCCGCTTAACAGATAAATCGTAAACGGAAGACTGGTTGCCGCGTAAATAAGCGCCAGAAGGAAACGGTTATTCAGGAAAAAATCCACCTGAAAAGCCTTGTTGGCGTCTGTGAGCATGAGAAAAATCGGAACTACAATATAGTTTACATTGATAAATAATCCTGCCATGCAGGCCAAATTCAAAATCTTTTTGCACTTGAAATCAAATCTTGCCAGTACATAAGAAGCCGGAAGAGCAAGCACCAAAAGCAGGAAAAGCGCCAGGGCTGTTACCATAACGGAGTTCAGGAAGAACTCTCCCATTCTCGCATCTACAAAAGCCTGTTTGAAGTTTTCCCAACGTGGGTCTGCCGGCAGCGCCCATGGATTAATATCTGCACCGATAAATTCCGCATTGCGCTTTACACTCGCCATAAATACCCAGCCAACCGGTACAATAATAGAAATAGCCAGAACAAAAAGAGCAATGTAAATGATAGCTTTTGACAAAATTTTTGTAAATTTATGTGTTTCTTTCATTTCTTTTCATTCTCCTTTCTAAAATTCCAGCACTTCTCTGTCTGTAATCTTGTTTACCACTGCAGCCAGTACAAATGAGAAAATAAAGACTACAACGCCGATAGCCATACCGTATCCGTATACCCCTGCACCATAAGCCTGTTTGTACATATAGTTCAGCGCCACTTCGGTCTTTCCGTTAGGACCGCCATCCGTCATAATCTGGACAAACAGGAAGCTCAGGTTAATGGTACTGATAATATAGAAGGTTAAGGTGGTACGGATATTGTTCCAAATCAGAGGCAGTGTTACAGTAAAGAACGTATGTATCTCGGAAGAACCGTCCAAAGCGGCTGCCTCATATAAATCTTCCGGAATTGCTGCCATACTGGCCATGTACATAACCATGTAATAACCGATGGCCTGCCATACCAGAGCAAAAATAACGGAATAAATAACAATTTTCGGTTCACCCATCCACTGGTGCACCAGACCGTCTAAATGAATCGCTTCCAGGAAGGTATTCAAAAGACCTGTACTTGGGTTGTAAATCGCGCCGAAGATACCGGCTACAACAACGATACTCAAAATGTTTGGGATGTAAAAAATAACGCGGAAAAAGTTCTTTCCTTTGAAGTTTCCTCTGGACAATAAAGCTGCAAAAAGAACAGCCAGCACGATTGTACAAATCATAACCAGTACAATGATTAAGATAGTATTCTGCATAGCCTCCAAAAACGCCTTATCCTGGAACAACTTTGTAAAGTTTTCAAATCCTACAAATTCTTTCTTATTGGTAATTCCTCCCATGCGGTACAAAGACATTTTAAAGACCTTTACCGTAGGAACGAAAATAAAAAGCAGTATTAAAAGCGCGGCAGGTGCCAGGCAGGCAAAAACAAAACGCCCCTGTGATTTCTTCCTGTTCATGGTTTTCCTCCTTGTTTCTTTTAAAAACGGTGAGTTATAATAACTCACCGTTTGCTGATACCAGGTTTAAATTGTGCTTATTCTAAAGCGCCTGCACATTTTTCCCATGTTTCCACTAACTGTTTCTGCCAGTCTTCAACAGTCATATCTCCTGTATTTACAGAGTATGCCGGTCCGTAAACTGCGTCTTTCATGTTCAGACCTTCGATTGGCTGTGTAGCTACCCAACCGCCTGTAACGGTTACAATGTTATCTGCTGTAGAAGCTGCGTAACAGTCTCTTGTTGTACCTTCCGGTAATTTGTCAGCAGCGCCTTTTACAGGTGCAACAACTGGTGCCGGAGAAGTTTTTCCTGTTTCTTTGTCTGTTGTTTCGTTATTTAATAAAATATCAACAACTGTGTCAGAATACATAAATTTAATGAATTCTTTTGCAAGGTCCATGTGCTCTGCTTCTGCAGGAATCCACATCTGTTCTGTAAATGTGTACATGGTCTGTTTTTCATCTCCATCCCACTTCGGTGCAGGCATCATACCCCATCTGAAGTCTTCCGGTGTTGTAGCAGCCATTTCACCGATTACCCAGTTACCGTTTGGCATGAATAATGCTTTGTTGTCGATAACGTTCTGCTGGTTGATTTTGAAACCACCGTCTGCGTTGGCATTTGCTACAGTATCTTTTTCTGTGTAGTCAGCAGATACCAGTTTGCCTAATGTATCCAGAACTTTCTTACCTTCGTCAGATGTCCATGTATCTGCATCGTATTTGATTGCTTTCTGATAGAACTCTGTACCGCCGGCCTGTGCTAACATGCTGTACATCGTTGCGTCCAGGTAACCAGCCTGTGGGAATGTAAACAAGGAAACTCCGTCTGCTTTTGCCTTATCGCCTAAAGCAAAGAACTCTTCCCATGTTGTCGGCAGGTCATATTTTTTCTGGTCTCCTTCAAACAGATTCTTGTTGTACCAGAATCCTGTCGGCGTGTAGAAGATAGGTGCCAGATAGATTTTGCCGTCTGCGTATGGCTGTGCGTCTGTACCATCTGTGATACCGTCTAACAGTTTTCCTTTTAATTCATCATCAAATACATCTGTAATATCAGCGATTGCGCCTTCCTTCAGCATAGTTTCTGTGAAACCGCTCTTCTGTCCCAGATTGTAGTATACAACGTCAGGGAAGTCACCTTTCTGAATGGATTTTGTCAGATCTTTATCTAATTCGGAAGAAATGGTTAATTCTACGTCAACGCCCTTTTCTTCTTCAAACGCTGCTGCAATCTGGTTCCAGATTTCTTCTCCGTTACCGCCTTTGAAAGCAGCTAATTTGAGCACTTCTTTGCCTTCAGACTTGTCTTCTTTTGCAGTATCCTTACTTGTATCTTTGTTTGTATCTGCTGTTTCGCCTCCACATGCAGCAAGTCCGGACAATGTCATTGTTGAAACAAGAGCCATGGCTACAAGTTTCTTTACCATCTTCATTTTCATTACTAATTCCTCCCTAGATTGTAGATAGTAACTATTTTTCTTAAATCTTACCGAATCATTATACCATATTTTCCATTTTTGTATTTGTACTATCTACTGTAACTTTTACACAATCGTCTTTTATGTCGTTATTTTGCCCAAAATCCTTCTTGTCTTTTCACCTTTTCATCTTTTTTTCCCTTATATTTTTTTGTTTCCCCTTGTTTTCTTTCATCACTTTTCATAACGCAAACGGGCATTTTCGGAAAAAAACTTGTCTTTTTCAGAGAAACATCGTATATTTATAGGTAATTTTGATGAATGGAGGAATCACCTTTGAAACAGCCTAATATTTTACTGATTATGACTGACCAGCTTCGTGGGGACTGTCTGGGCTTTGCCGGACATCCGGATGTCAAAACTCCTTATCTGGATACACTGGCCAGCCGGGGTATTTCTTTTGACAATGCCTACAGCGCCTGCCCAAGCTGCATTGCCGCCAGAGCCGCTCTTCACACCGGTCTGTCCCAGGAACATCACAAGCGAACCGGCTATGAGGATGGCATTATCTGGGATTATCCACACACTATGGCAGGCGAACTTTCCAGAGCAGGATACTACTGCCAGTGTGTGGGGAAAATGCATGTACACCCATTGCGGAATTATCTGGGGTTCCACAATGTTGAACTTCACGACGGCTATCTTCACAGCGCCCGCTATACCAGTGTCCCCTGGCAGGAATCCCAGAAAAATGCCGATGATTACTTTCACTGGCTGAAACAGGAAAAAGGCATCGACGCGGACGTAACGGATACCGGACTGGAATGCAACAGCTGGGTGGCTCGTCCCTGGATTTATGAGGAAAAATACCATCCCACCAACTGGGTGACAGACCGCAGCATCGATTTTTTGCGCAGAAAAGACCCGCAAAAACCTTTCTTCCTTATGGCTTCTTATCTGCGTCCTCACCCGCCCTTTGATGCGCCTTCTTATTATTTTGATTTGTACAATCGGAAAGAGCTGACACCGCCTGCTCTGGGCGACTGGGAAACCGAAGAACTGTTAAAAAGTCAGGGCCGGGTTTTTGATTCCAAATGCGGTCCTCTGGATAAAGATTTAATACGGGAAGCCCAAGTGGGATATTATGCCTGCATTACTCATCTGGACCATCAGATTGGACGTCTGATTCAGGCTTTGGTAGAATACGGCGTTTATGAGGATACTCTGATTCTCTTTACTTCCGACCACGGGGAAGAACTCTGTGACCACCACATGTTCCGCAAATCCCGGCCATACCAGGGCAGTATCCGCATCCCCCTGATTCTCTCAGGAAACAACAGGCTTCTTCCGGGGCTCACACCAGGTACGGTTTCCCACAGTCTGGTGGAACTTCGGGACGTCATGCCTACCCTGCTGGATTTTGTTCATGCCCATATTCCAGATACCCTGGACGGAAAAAGCATGCTGCCGCTTATAGAGCAGCCGCAAAAAGCTCTGCGGGAAGTGCTCCACGGCGAACACTCCTACGGAGAATACTCCAATCACTGGCTGGTAACGCCCCAGGATAAATTTATCTGGTACAGCGAAACCGGAACCGAGCAGTATTTCCGTCTGCAGGATGACCCAAAAGAGCTGCATAACGAAATAGACAATCCGGTCTGCCAGAACCGTATCTGTCAGCTGCGGGATTGCTTAATCCAGACTTTAAAGAACCGGCCGGAGGGCTTTTCAGACGGAACCAAACTGATTCCCGGACAGCCCTATCCGCCGTATATGCCTTCCTGAATCCCTTTTGGGGGCTGCCATTTACAAAGGGACTGCCGCAGCTGGCAGCAGTCCCCTACAGTCTGGCTGCCAGCCATTCCAGCCTGCTGATGGCATAGGCAAAAAATTCCTGATAAGACTTGCAGAAATAATTCTTATTTTCCTCTGTATAATTTCTTCTGCAGCCGCCCCGGCAAAGAGGATACCATCTGCAGGCAGTACACTCTTCTCCACGTTTCCTGCCCTGACTGAAAAATTCCATTTCCGGAAAAATCCCCTGGAAAAACCGGAACTTCTCATCCTGCACATTGGCAATCCTGCAGTTGTCCAGCACATAAAAATCACAGGGATACACCCCTCCGTCTGCTTCAATAATATTCTGCATGGAACACCTTCCCGTCTGGGAACAGGCTTCCGGCGGAAAGCCCTTTAACATGGACAGCCAGTTATCAAATTCCCGAATTGAAACCATAGTACCTTTTTGCACATCCTCAAACCACAAGTCAAACAGGGACTTTAAAGCCTCCCCATAAATCTCCGGCGTCAAAGACCAAGGGTTCTGCCCCTCCTTCTCTCCCAACGGGTCCAGACAGGGAATATACTGCTGATAATAAAATCCCTCCTTTTTCAGATACTGATAAACAGACGTAATCTTTCTGGCGCTCTGTTTGGTAAGCACACACAGAATGTTTACCTCTACATGGTTCTTCTGCAGATTTTTCGCATTCTTTAAAATCTTCTGGAAAGTGCCCTTCCCACCGGCGTCCTGCCGGTTTCTGTTGTGAATTTCTTTGGTCCCATCCAAAGAAATTCCCACCAGAAAATGATTTTCTCTTAAAAATTCCGTCCACTTCTCATCCAGCAGTGTTCCATTGGTCTGCAGACAGAAGTACAGCTTTGTTTCGGGTTTCTTATATTTTTTCGTGAACGCTATAAACTTTTCAAAAAATTCCAGTCCGGCCAGTGTTGGTTCTCCCCCCTGAAAACCAAAAGTGCAGCTTTCTTCTGCTGCCTCCAGAGCTTTTCGCACCACGGTTTCCAAAACTGCCTCTTTCATAATTCCATAGGATGGGATTTCTCTGTTTTTACATTCATCTTCATAAAAACAATAGGCACACCGCAGATTGCAGTTGGAAGATGCCGGTTTCATCATTAATTGTACATGTTTCATTTCCTTCTCCGCCTTTTCTCAATTCTTATGTTTTATTCTACCATATCCTGTCTGTAAATTCATTGCTTTTCCAGACATTTTAGGACAACATATGGATTTTTTCTCTGCAATCCTTTATAATAAAAACGAATATATTTTCCTATTCAGGAGGTTTGTCATGTCATTTACAAGTCTGGAACTAAAAAAAGACATTGAAATCAATAAAATTATTACGATTCATTACTTCGAATATATGAGCGACTATAATTTTCCCGGAGAGACACATGATTTCTGGGAATTTCTGTGCGTGGATAAAGGGGAAGTGGAGGTATGTGCCGGAAATATCCACCATACACTGAAAAAAGGAGAAATCATTTTCCACAAGCCGGACGAATTTCACACCGTAAAGGCGAATGGAACCATTGCCCCCAACCTGGTAGTCATCTCCTTTGAGTGCCATTCTCCCTGTATGAAATATTTTGAAAATCTGCTGACCAGCATTGGCGAACAGGAGCGAAATCTCCTTGCCCAGATTATTTATGAGGCCAAGCACTGCATTGCCAATCCATTGGACGACCCTGGAACCACCGAAATGCTTCGTCGGGAGACAGCTCCCTTTGGTTCTGAACAGTTGATTAAACTATATCTGGAAACGCTTTTGATTTTGATGATTCGCCAGATGGATGAGGGCACGCTTTCCGCTCCTGCTATCAAATCCATTAAGCAGAAGAATGATTCTCTGATTTACAACCGGATTACGACTTATCTGGAAGAACACATCTGCGAGCGGCTGACCATTGAGACCATCTGCCAGGACAATTTAATCGGGCGTTCCCAGCTGCAGAAACTCTTCCGGGAGCAGACACACTGCGGT
Organism: Blautia sp. HCN-20427; assembly: GCF_037890365.1. NCBI lineage: Bacteria > Bacillati > Bacillota > Clostridia > Lachnospirales > Lachnospiraceae > Blautia > Blautia sp. HCN-20427. The sequence goes on from NZ_JBBKBX010000028.1 coordinate 27,611, forward strand.
GTCATTGATTATTTTTCCCATTTAAAAATTGAACTGGCCAAACAGCTCATTCGGGAAAATCATCACAATTTTACGCAGATATCTGAATTTATCGGCTATACATCCATTCACTATTTTTCCCGGCAGTTTAAGAAAATTACCGGAATGACGCCGTCAGAATATGCTTCTTCCATTAAAGTTTTGTCTGACAGAAAGTAGTCTCTGCTTTTGCGCCTGCCAATTTGATTCTACTTTCTGTTTTTTTACATTGTGTTTCAATTACTTTCATATTATAATAATTATATTACGGGAAAAAAAATCCCAGCTTAAAGGAGAAGGTATTATGAAAATTTACAAAACCAAAGACTATGATGAAATGAGCAGAAAGGCAGCGCATATAATTGCTTCTCAGGTAATTTTAAATCCTGACTGTGTGTTGGGGCTTGCAACCGGTTCTACACCTGTGGGAACTTATAAAAATCTGATAAAATGGTATGAAGAAGGGGATTTGGATTTTTCTCAGATTACTTCCTGCAACTTAGATGAATACAGAGGATTAAGCGGAGACAATGACCAGAGTTACCGTTATTTCATGAACCACAACCTGTTTGACTCTGTAAATATCCGCAAGGAATGTACTTTTGTGCCGGACGGATTAAATGAAGACAGCGATGCAGCCTGCAGAGAATATGAAGAAATTATTCGCCGTGCGGGAGGCATTGATTTGCAGCTTTTAGGTCTGGGACACAACGGACACATTGGTTTCAATGAACCTGCAGAAGATTTTCCAAAAACGACACATTGCGTAGATTTAACAGAAAGCACCATTCAGGCCAACAAACGTTTCTTTGAAAACGAAGCCGATGTTCCCCGTCAGGCTTACACTATGGGAATCGGCACCATTATGAGTGCAAAGAAAATTCTGGTTGTAGTCAGCGGGGCTGACAAGGCGGAAATTCTCAATGAAGTTATCAACGGCCCGGTTACACCAAAGGTTCCGGCTTCTATCTTACAGCTGCACCCGGATGTTACCATCGTAGCGGATGAAGCAGCGCTTTCCAAAGTAAAATAAGATTTCAAGGGGCTATCGGGAAATAGATAGTTCCAAACAGGGGCAGATTTGACTCACATGAGTCAAATCTGCCCCTGAAATTTTTCCGTAAAAAGAGAAAAAGATGGCTAACGACAACCATCTCCTCTCCGTTCCATGTTATAATGGAACTATGCTAAAACAAGATTATTATAACGAATTTTTTGAATTAGGGCAACAGAAAATTAACTTTAGTTTCTTTGAATTGAATTTACCTGATGACAATCCAGTCTATACCCTGAAAAAAGTGATGGAGGAGTTAGATTTTTCTGGCTTGTTAGCCAATTGTTCAGATAAGGGAAGAATAGGGTACAATCCAATTATGATGTATGCTGTAGTTACTTACGCAAATATGCGTGGGGTAAGAGCTGTTGACCGTATCGTAGAATTATGTGAAAGAGACCTTGCTTTTATCTGGCTTACTAAAGGCCAAAAACCCAAAAGGGATGCTTTTTATGAATTTAAAAACAAAAAGCTAACAGCTGATGTATTGGATGAACTGAACTATCAGTTTCTTCGTCGTCTGCAAAAAGAACCGGACAAGGAAACTGACAAAACATAAAAAATTATCAAATAATACACTCATCGAAATTGACAACTGTTCTCCGCTGGGGATTCTGAAACTCCAGAAAAATCTAATGCAGATTGCGGAGCAGGAACACATTACGTTTGTTTATGGAAAAGGAAAGAGAAAATCGGAAATCCAGCAGCTATATGAGAAACTGGAAAGCTGCGGTGAACGTCTCATGGGATATAAAGAGTGTTTTGAAATCATGGGAAAGAATCGGAACAGTTATTCCAAAACAGATTTAGAGGCCACCTTTATGCGGATGAAAGAGGACCATATGAAGAACGGACAGTTAAAGGCCGCATATAATGTCCAGATAGCAGTAGAGAATTATTTCATTGTCCAGGCTTATGTAAGCAATGACCGGACAGATTATAATACATTGATTCCTGTGTTAGAAAAGCACAAAAATGCGTTTGGAGAAATTTTGGAGGAAGTAACTGCCGACAGCGGTTATTGTAGTGAAAAGAATCTTCTGTACTTAAAGAAACATAAAATCTCCAGTTATATTAAGCTGCAGGATCATGAAAAACGGAAAACACATGCATACACGGAAGAGATTGGAAAGTATTACAACATGAAAACGCAGATATTTGAGGATGAACTTTATTATATCTGCCATGATGGAAGAGAACTTCATCATATCAGGACAGAGAAAAAAGAACAGGCTGGTTATACACAAACCTTTGAGGTGTATGGATGTTCCGATTGCAGCGGCTGCATACATAAAGAAAAATGTCTCTATAAATATGATGCTGAAAAAGATGCAGAGAAAAATAAGGTCATGAAGATCAGTGAACAATGGGAAGCTTTAAAGGAAGAATCCCATGCGAACATCCAGAGTGAGAAGGGGATATTAAACCGTCAGATCCGTTCCATTCAGACAGAAGGACATTTCGGAGATATCAATAAATATCATCGTTTTCTTCATGAAGAGATCAAAAAATTTGAAGGAAACACTAAGGAAAAGACTGCTTAGAAAAAGAGTGTTTTTAAAAATGCAGTTGAGGGGTTTTTGCGCCCTAAAATACATACCGAAAAGAAAAAATACAAATCTCCTATAGAAGATCAGGTATCAAAAATACTGATTACTACAGGAGATTCGTATTTTAAGATTTAGAAACTAAAAAACGGTATTAACCGATAGCCCCACCGCCGTGTCTGGATCACTCCGACCATTATGATTTTTTTGCTCTAACTTTTAACCTCCCAATCAAATTATACCCCTAATGCACGAATTAAGTTTATCATTTCAATAGCTCCTTGTGCACATTCAGAGCCTTTATTTCCTGCTTTGCTACCAGCTCGTTCTATCGCCTGTTCAATTGTATCTGTCGTAAGAACACCAAACATTACAGGTATCTCGGTATTTAAACTGATTTGTGCAATTCCTTTTGACACCTCACTACACACATAATCATAATGACTTGTACTACCGCGAATAACCGCTCCCAAACAAATAACCGCATCATATTTTTTACTTTTTGCCATTTTTGACGCAATCAACGGTATTTCAAATGCTCCCGGAACCCAAGCCACCTCTATATCCTTTTCACTAACATTTTCTCTTTTCAAATTGTCTAATGCCCCTGCTAATAATTTTGAAGTTATAAACTCATTAAACCTTGCTACAACAATACCTATTTTAATATTTTCTGCCACTAAATTGCCTTCAAAAGTATTCATTTATTTTTCCTCCATATTCAAAATGTGCCCCATTCGGTCTTTCTTTGTTTTCAAATAAAAACTATCATAAGGATTTGCTTCTATCTCAATCGGTACTCTACTTGAAATTTTCATTCCATAATCTTCTAACTGATAAACTTTATCAGGATTGTTTGTAAGTAAATGCAATGATTTTATTCCCAAATCTCTTAAAATCTGTGCTCCGATATAATATTCTCTTAAATCCCCTTGAAATCCTAATGCAAGGTTCGCGTCAAGCGTATCCATACCGTTATCCTGTAAATGATAAGCTTTTAATTTATTAACAAGACCGATACCTCGTCCCTCTTGTCGCATATAAAGCAATACGCCTGAACCTTTTTCTGCAATCATTTTCATAGCTTTATCTAACTGTTGTCCGCAATCACAGCGTAAAGAACCAAAAACATCTCCTGTTAAGCACTCTGAGTGAACACGACACAACACATCATTTCCATTATCTAAATTTCCCATAACCAACGCAATATGATGTTCTCCATTGAGCTTGTTTACATAGCAATGTGCTTTGAATTTCCCGTATTTTGTGGGCATTTCTACAATCGAAACACATTCTACAAGCACATCATATACTTTTCTATATTCCTGTAATTCTTTAATTGTAAGAGCTGGTATATGGTGTGTTTGGGAAAATTGAATTAAATCAGGTGTTCTCATCATTTTCCCATTTTCATTCATGATTTCACAGCATAAACCACATTCTTTTAATCCTGCTAAACGCAAAAGGTCAACAGTTGCTTCCGTATGTCCGTTTCTTTCCAGAACACCTCCACTCTTTGCAATCAAAGGAAACATGTGTCCCGGTCTGCGAAAATCAAGAGGGTTTATATTCTCAACCACACACATACGAGCCGTCAATCCTCTTTCTTCGGCAGAAATACCTGTTGTAGCATCCTTATAATCAATAGAAACCGTAAAGGCAGTTTCATGGTTATCTGTATTATTTTCAACCATAGGGAAAAGCATGAGTTGGTTAGCTAGACTTTCACTCATAGGCATACAGATTAAGCCTTTTGCATAAGTCGCCATGAAATTAACATTTTCTGTTGTAGCCGATTGTGCCGAACAAATTAAATCTCCCTCATTTTCTCTCTCTTTATCATCCATAACCAAAACAAGTTTTCCCTCTTGTAACGCCTGCAATGCCTCTTTTATTTTTTGATATTTCATTATTCCTTTATCCTTTCTGTTAAAATCCGTATTGGCATAATAACTCTTTCGATAACTCCGTTTTATTACTGTTGTCTATGAGTTTCTGCACATATTTACCTAATATATCATTTTCAAGATTAACCATATTCCCAACTTGTTTATCCTTGAGAACTGTTTGCTCTAAAGTATGTGGGATAACGGATACTAAAAAGTCTGTTTTCGATACTTTTGCGACAGTAAGACTAATACCGTCAATAGCAATCGAGCCTTTTTCGACAATTAAATTTAAGATTTCTCTTTGCGTATTGATTTGATACCACACAGCATTTTTCTCTCTACGCACAGAAGATATTCTACCTGTTCCATCAATATGCCCCGTAACAATATGACCGCCCAACCTGCCATTCATAGGCATAGCTCTTTCTAAATTCACACAACTTCCATGTCTTAACAGACTAAGAGCTGTTCTATTCCATGTTTCATTCATCACATCAACTGTGAAAGACTGTCGATTGAAACAAGTAACTGTAAGGCAAATACCATTTACTGCTATGCTGTCCCCTAAATGTATATCTTCTAATATTTTTGAAGCTTTAATGGATAGTTTACAGTTACAAATATCTTTCTGTATTCTTTCTATTTTACCGATTTCCTCTATTATTCCTGTAAACATGAATAAATCACTTCACTTTCTATGAGATAATCATTTCCCACTTGAGAAAAAGCATACGGTTTAAGCATAACGGCGTCATCAGGAAAAGCAACGCCTTGCCCGCTTACAGGACTTTTTGCACTCCCACCAAATATTTTTGGTGCTATGTAGACTTGCACCTCATCGACAATTTGTTGTTCAAGAGCACTCCAATTCATTGCACTTCCGCCCTCTAAAAGCAGGCTATCTATCTGCATATTTCCTAAACATTGCATTAAATTCATTAAGTCAATATAATTACCTTTTTTCTTTGTATGAATAATTTCACAACCGTATTTTCTATAAAGACCTATCTTACTTTCATCACTAGAAGAAGTAGCAATATAAGTCTTAATATCATTCGCTGTTTTTATAATTTTTGATGTAATGGGTGTTCTTAAATTTGTATCACATACGATACGGACAGGATTTTTTCCATTCTCTAATCGGCATGTCAGTAAAGGGTTATCTTGAATAACAGTATTGACTCCTACCACGATTGCGGTAACCTTATGTCGGAATTGATGTACCTGTTTTCTCGCTTCTTCTCCACTTACCCATTTTGATTGATTTGCATAAGTTGCTATCTTCCCGTCCAGTGTCATTGCATATTTCATAAAAACATAGGGAATGTGCTTTGTAACATATTTTCTAAAAACTTTGATTAACTGTTGACATTCCATTTCTAAAATTCCTACAGCAACTTGAATATTGTTTTCCTCAAGTATCTTTACACCTTTTCCAGACACAATAGGATTACAGTCTAAAGTTCCAACGACTACTCTTGTAATGCCACTTTTAATAATTGCTTCTGTACAAGGTGGTGTCTTTCCATAATGGCAGCATGGTTCAAGTGTTACATAAAGTGTTGCTCCTACAGGTGACTCCCTGCAATTTTTAAGTGCATTTCTTTCAGCGTGCAATCCGCCAAAAAATTCATGATATCCCTGTCCGATAATCTGATCATCTTTTACAATTACCGCTCCGACCATAGGATTAGGGTTCACGTAGCCAGCTCCTTTTTTCGCCAGTTCTATTGCTAATTTCATGTATTCTGCATCGCTCATTTTTACACCTCCCAAAAAATACATGCCTTGAATAAAAGCTATCCAAGACATGCAAAAGAGGATTTATGCGATTAAAGAAAATGCTCCGAAACGATATGAAATCATTTCAGAGCACGCAAAAAAGCATAAATATACTTTCATCTTCTTTCATCCAGACTATACTGTCGGCTTTGGAATTTCACCAAATCATGCCTTTCGGCTCGTGGGCTGTACCACCGGTAGGGAATTGCACCCTGCCCTGAAGATAGTTATTCAATTACGGACAATTATAATATTTGACATTGTTTCTGTCAATAGAAAGTTTTTTCTCATTCGTCAAATACAATAATTTGCAAGCAGGTAAACACAGGTTATTCCTTAATATCCTTTTGTTTGGGAAACTCCTTTCTCCCATTTGTTTACAGCCGGTGCGGATACACCTAAAAACTCGGCAATTTGCTCTTGTGTCAAAGATAACTCTTTCCGCTTTTCCCGAATAATCTGATTAATTTTCATAGCGAACCTCCTTGTGTTTATGCCTTTATGATAGCAGAGTAGGCTTTAAGGAACAATAGAGCCGTTGTTAAATTGATGATTTAGAAAATTAACCAAAAGTTAAAAACGGAATCGTAAACTGCTGTCTTGCAAATTCTTGGTTGTTACTTCACCGCACATGAGCATTATTTATGGGTGCAGAATTATGAGGCTGAGGGAGTAGACAAGCATTTTCTCATTTGATATTTACTCATTTATAGATTATATATAATCTCGTTGCCTATGAACTCTCCCTATCTTCTAACAACATAAGAAGTTCCGTCTGGAATTGTCTGTTAATAATCCCAATGGCTATGGCCACCACAAAAAGAGTAAGAACCGGAGGTACTGCAAACATTACCACCGTTCTTTCTACCAGAGATTTTTCCAACTCTTCCGCCGGTGCTTCTGCAACATCTTGTCTGACACTGTATTTCGTGCTGAAATAAGTTTCCTTTTCTTCCGCATTTTCTCTTTGCAGCACTGTATTCATAAGACTTCCCCCTAAAATACTTCCTATAATTGCCGCAAATAATACAACTACCGCTAATCCTCCTGCCATGGACATTCTACACTGTCCTTTTCCCGCACCCATGGCTCGTTCCACGGCAATCCTTTTTTTCTGTTTTACTACAAAAAAGTATAACAGCAGCAAAACCACCAGAACCACCGACAGAATTCCAAAACCACATAACAAAAATGCAATCATTCGGTTCTCGTCAAGTTCCTTTTTTATCTTTTCATACCCATTATCCTCAAAGGTAATTTCCAGAAGGTTACTTTTTTCTATTTTAGAAAATGCCTCTATGTAGTCCTTACTGGTTCCATTTGGTATTTGAAAAGAAGTTGTCCTGTGAACCATGGGGCCTGCCGCTACGATGTTATTTTCCGTTGATTCTTTCACTGACGCCGAAGGAATAATAATTTGATTCCATTTCATTTCTGTCTGATTATAAGAAGAAAGATTCCTTCTATCCTGATATTGATAAATTCCCACAATCTTATATTCATGCGCAGAAAAAACCGGATAAATTTCTCCTTTGGTATTTAATAAACTATAGTCTATGCCTGTTCCGGTATAATTATAAGCATCTACATAATATAAAGGCAAAGAAATTTTGTCACCCGGCTGTAGTCCGTTCAAGTCGGCAAATTCTTTCTCAATAAGACAGACCCTTTCTCCCGCCTGAAATTCTTCTTTAGAAATTTCCCTCCCTGATACTACTATAGACTTCTTAGAATGAAAAGAAGGCAACAAAACCAAACTGTTTGTTGGCAAAACGGAAACCGTATCGTTCAACATTTCATAACTTTTTGCCAGATTCAACCAATATTTTCCCCGGCCGGATTCATAGAAATCCTCTGTCACTTCTTCCCAGGAAACTCCTTCTTTTTCATTTAACTCACTCGGCAATGCGTCTCCGGATTTGTCGCACTGCGTAGTAAGAGGATTCATCTTTGTAGGATACCATTCAACGCTGGTTCCCGCCGCATTTTTTTCATGAGAATTATTTTTAGACATTAAATTAGCAATATATGTTTTTCCGGCTTCCAAAGTTTCCGGCATCTCGGTATTATGGTCACACAGCCACAGCCCGTCACTTCCATGGGTATCTCCCCACAATACCCTTTTAATCTTTACCAAAACCGGCTTATTGGGAACACAAGTTTCTACCGGGCTAAATTCAACAATCAACTGCAAATCCCAAGATGCAGCAGAACTTTCATCCCCTGACGAGAAAGAATATTCTGGTAAATAAGCGCCATAACTGGGTCTTTGTTCCGGTTCCTCTATATACTCTGTACCAGCAAAGTCCAATATGGACTTCTCTATTATTTCTTCGTACACTGGCACTTGAAAATATTCGTACGTTTCTGTTGTTGCATCCCACATAGAATGAACTTCTGTAGAACTTTTTTTCTGTTCCACCGTACCAATGGTTGTATAAGATTCTTCTAAGGCATTCAGTTCTGCGTTTGTATAAAGTAAAAGCACTATTCCCAAGACAAGAATCATACTACTAACTATCATAGCAATAATGAATAATACTAATTTCACAGGAGTCCTGTAAATTTGTTTTATACTGTTAAGCATATCTTCCTCCCGAAATTCCTGCAGAATTTCTTTTCAATAATCCAAAAGGCGTTTGATATGGAAAAATCACACATTTTTTATCTCCTTAAAACATAATCTCCCGTCAACTATCTCATACACAACATCCGCCTGCCTCGCAATTTCGCGGTCATGAGTCACCACTACAACACAGTAATCCTCTTCTACCAGTTTTCGAAAAATATCCATAATCTTTTGGCTGTTTTCTACATCCAAGTTTCCTGTGGGCTCATCGGCCAGAAGAAACTTTGCATCAGAGGCCAGTGCCCTGGCAATAGCGGTTCTCTGCTGTTCGCCACCGCTTAGCATGGCAGGAAGTTTTTTATAATATTCCTCTTTAATCCCCACACTTTTCAGAAGTTCTGCTGCCCTACACCTTGCCGTTTTCTTTTTTTCATGGATAATCTGCATGGGATACATCACATTTTCCAGTATGGTTAAACAGGGAAACAGATGAAAGGACTGATAAATCATAGAGACATTTTCTCTCCTATGCCGTTCCAAATCCTTTTTCTTTAAAGGAACCCCATCTGCTAATATTTCTCCCTTGGTAGGGGTTCCAAGCCCTGCCAGAAGAGACAAAAGGGTGGTTTTTCCGCTACCTGAACGGCCTATCAGGGCATAAAATTTCCCTTTTTCAAAATGGCATGTAACATCGCTAAGAGCTGTCACCTTCTGATATTTCCCCTGATAAGTATATTCTAAATTCTGTGCTGTAAGAGTCTCCATATGCTCTCTCCCTTCTAAAAAAGCCTCAATCTACTTTTGTCAGCATAGCCATAATATCGAACCGGAACAGGAGTTTTAAGGCAATTACAATCCCAGCAGTTCCCTCCAAAACCAACAGAACAAATAATTATAATAAATCATATATGTCTTTTTGACTATCTTTTTATATCTTCTTAAATGTCCGCAAAGCCTTATTTTATAGGCTCTACGGGCATTTTGCTTTTGTGGTAAACCTCACATATCTAGGTCTATCTTCTTATATTTTCGCTATCAAGCGTGGTTAAAATCGTGGTAAATACTTCTTATGCGATTAGACGCTGAACCTCTGATTTTGCGGTATCTATG
>NZ_JBBKBX010000029.1:0-31458 GCF_037890365.1 Blautia sp. HCN-20427
CTATAGATCAATTCATTATTTACAACCTCTCTGACACAAGCCTGAAGATTATTCATTCTCCCAATCCATTCATATGGATTTTCAGCCTTCAACTGTTCCGTTACTCCCTGTCTGTCAGCGTATTCCTTTACCAGCCGAAGAAACCTATCCTCTGCTTGCTTATCAATATCTGCAAGATAACTGTGCAGCTTACCGCTTGTCAGCAGGTTTATATACAAGACCTTATGATGTTCTTTCAAGTGTCTTGCGTGACACTGTCCCCACAGTCCAATCGGCTCTGTTTCTTCTTCGGCAGGTAATGCAATGTCAGGCAATAAATAATCGCCCACCTGTGTATAAATTCCACCCATTTCTTCAAAAATCGTCTTTGTCATTTTCGTTTCCCTCCTAAAATTTTCTTTATCTTGAGCGTGTATTCTCACGCTTGCGACCTTTGACTGCCCTTGCCTGTTCCAGTAAATCTTCTATCTGCTTGCGACCAAATACCTTGCGGAGCAGACTGTAATCCTTATTTTCTGCTTTAAGGATTTTGTTTTCTTCGGTCAGCCTGTCATTAATCTTTTCCAGACGCTGATTATCCTGATACAACTTTTTATTTGTCAGGTTCAGTCTGTGGTAGTTGTCCCATCCCTCAATACAGCGAGCAAGCACCGTCTTTAATAGTGACTTCAATCTCTTTATTACCGGCTCTGCCATCTTCGTTTTGTATGCCTTTGCAGTCATAAACTTTTCTGGTTCGGGCAACTGATATTTTGGTGCAGTATCAAGCTCCATTTCCAGATTTGAAAGGTCATTCAACCCCTTATCATAGTTCAATACCCTTTCGGACAGAACTTCAAATTCAGCCTGTTTCTGCTCGATTTTAGCACCCAGTTTTTCCACTTCCTTTTCCCGTTCCTGCTTTTTATAATCCAAAACAGAAAGGTGTTTTTCGTGTGTGTCTTTGTGTTCCCACTCAATCCCGTAGCGTTCCATCACCGCCGCAAGCTGTTCCTTTTCGGCTTGTACCCATTGCGACCACTCCGTATCGCCACGAGAACCGCCTTTGAAACCTTGTGCTGCCAATGCCTGTTTGAGCGAAACTCTTGTATCAAGTCCACGCTTGCTGCCTGTGGTAAAGGGAACAAAATCAATGTGCAGATGCGGTGTTGCTTCATCCATATGCAGATGTGCGGAGAATACTCGAAGCTGTGGATTTCGCTCCTGAAATCCCTGATAGTATTCATCTAATATCTGCTTTGCCAGTTCCCCGTTTTCCGTATCAGCGTTCATATTTCCTTTACCGACCACCTGTAAAATGATTTCGTGGAACGGTTTTTTCTGCTTGGAACTACGGATTTTTTCATAATAATCTTTTATCTTTCGGTCTACCCTTGTCTGCTTTGCATTATATCTTTCCAATGCTTCATCAAACAGTTCGTGATAGACCGTCTTTATATTTTCATTGCAGTAGTCGATATTCAGATGGGTACGAGTTCCGTCTACATTCTCTGCTCGAAACTTTCGGCTGTTATGATTGACCGAGCCTTTACCGACCATTGCACTTATCGTTCTCTGCATTTATCTCATCTCCATTCTGTGAAAATCAACCATTCTCGGTTTTGTTACTTTTGTCAAAAGTAACGCAAAAGCACTTTTGACGGGTACACCCATCAAAAATGCAACCTGCGGGCAGGTTTTGCGTTCTCCGAAGGCTCTCCGAGAGGCAAAGAGCGTCTCGCCTGCCGGATCGGTTGGTGCTTCTGAGCCTACAGCTCAGAGGTGTCCACTGGACACCCGCACCCTTTGAAAAGGCACTCTCTGCACACTCCGCTAAACTTTATCCGGTGTCAAAGCGTGACGATGGTGACAATGTTTTTCACAGCGGTACTGCTCTCAAAAACATTGACACCTTTGACACCGTTTGTCACGCCGCCCCATTGGTTTCTTTCCAGAGAGAAACCTTCCTGCCATCGTGGGTTCGGCTGTTCTGATAACGGATACCGTAATCACGAAACAGCCTGCTTGCGTTGATACTGAGCCTTAATGAAAGTACATTCGGCTTTATATCCACCGCAAGCCTTTCGCAAAGCTCCGAAGCCGAGCCTTCCCACCTGTCACTTTCCGAAAAGAGCGTGTCAGCGATTTTTTCAAGCAGAGGTTCGGGCGGTTCTTTCCACAGTTCCGCTTCCGATTTTTCAAAGTTCCACACCAATCGTTCCGTATCTCTCACAAGATGGATTTTCATATCCTGCTGGTCTCTGCCAGCTACATCAAGCGTGGCATTGTTGGAAGTACGCTTCTCCTTGAAGATATATACGGTCTGTCTGTCAGCGAAGCAGACGGTGAAGTATGCTTAAAGGTCAACAAGGACAAAGGCAGAGAAGCATACGAACTTCTCAAAATGCTGCACGCTTGGAAAGAGCAGGCGGACAAGCTATCTGCCGAAGAAATCAGCAAAGAAGAATACGATAAATGGCGTTATCACTATCCTGAGTTCGACACCACACAAATCTGGGCGAAAGTTCCATCACAAGAACTTAGCGACGTTCTTGTAGAGGCGTTCAAAGACCACTTAAAAGATAAATAAGCACGACAAAAAGCCCTTAGCTATGAGTTACTACCCACAGCTAAGGGCTTCGTTATTATAATATGGTATTTTCAATCTGCAAGCCACCCATCAATCATTCTGCTACCCACAAACCACTGGATAACAAGAATAATGGCACTTGCTATGAATGTTATCAATTTGTTATCAAAAGACTACTCGAAGTGCCTCAAACCCGCATAAACACTGGATTTTTTAAGCAACTCGATTTATTCAAACTCGGCAAGTCCAAAGATATCCTTAAATATATTTGTTTAAGTTTTGCATCTTTTTTGCCGTTATTTTATTTCTGTTGCATATATTATTTTGGCTCGCTGATTTTCTGTTGCCAATTTGTTGCCATACATTGGGATTAGCTCTTATTTGTGCATACACAAAATTTTTCTTTTAACTATACATTTCTTATCGATATGTTGTACTTGATTTTTTGATAGCAACTGGTTGCTGGAAATTATACCCTCCCTCTATACCATCATAGTATCCATAAAAGCTCAAGAGATTTACTATATCTTCAACTTCCACCTCTGATTTAGGACCAATAAATATTTCCTTGATAATACTTTGTTTAACCCTCTCAAAATTCATTTCTATGTACGGTATCAATTTATTGTTTGCTGTTCTATACTTAACTTTAGAAAAAAGAATATTCTCTGAACTTGGTATGTTATAGTGTCCTATTGTCGAACATACTACTACTCTCCATTCCTTCTCCTCTTCGAAACCCGGATTTTTCACAAATGGAAACTGCATTCTATAATTTTCACTTAACTCAAGTGCAACATGTCCTACGCCCTTATATTCAAGTTTTTTTATATTATCCGCGATTATATTCTGAACATATTCCTGTGGATTATCATAAATCACTTTTCCGAAAGCAGTATGAAATTCACTTATCTGATTTAGTTCCTCAAGAACGTCCTTATTAAAACCAATTGCTATTCCTTTTCCATCCTGTGCATATCCTCTCCACTGACTTAATTTATCTTTACTTTCAGAAAAACAAACACAAAATGTTTTCATTGAAAAATTACTATATACACCATTCTCATACCAAGTCTTCCATGCTTTTAATGCTTCAACATCATTTCTCAGATATTCTTCCATTCCCTTATTTACAAATTCTCTACACCTTATACACTCTTGATAATCGTTTGATTTTGCAATATCAGAAAGCCACATACTTGAATTTCTGATAATATTGAAAAACGTGTCAACACTACAATAGTGATATACTATTTCATCCATACTTTTACACATATTCCTTTTTCAAATATATTTAACCACAGCTCTTATTTTTAGCATTATAAACTTTCTCATGGCAACAAACCAATTACAATCAATATAATTTAAAATACGACAGGCAATCAAAAAGACTACCCGTCATATCAAATAATCTATGCACTTCCGCACTATTCAAATTCGGCAAGTCAAACGATATTCTTAAGTATATTTATTTAAGTTTTATGTCTTTTTTGCCGTTATTTTATTTCTATTGCATATACTATTTTGACTTGCTAATTTTCTGTTGCCACAATATTTGCAAATGTAACTCTATATTACGCTGTTTGCGAGACAGGATATCCATAAATTAATTCATCTAATTCATCATCCTGCATAGAATTTCCATTTTCAAAATAAAATATTGGTAACTTCTTATGATACTCATCAAGCGCATCATTATTCTTTTTGGTATATGAAACAGATTCATCATATTGCCAATGCTCTCCAGAAAAACGCTTTGCCTTTACGACTTCTTTCTTAGGAATAGGCTTGTCTCCATCCATATATCCACCTTCTTCGCGTATACGCTCCAATATAATTCTATTAAAATACTGACTTGTACTAAACAAATAATTTTTTCTAACAATCTGCTTAGGGACAAGTAGTAGCTCTTGACCCTCAACATAAAATGATGGTTTTTCTAATTGAATCCAACAAGCTTTTTCCTTATCCCAACTCCAAAAACGTGTATTACCATTACTTTTCAATCCATATTTACACATTTGTTGCATGGTAAATGCGTTCAACTGAGCATGTAAGATATTTGTCAGTAAATCTGAAAGCCCATCTTCCGCAAAATCAGGAATTAAAAGCGGTAAATCTTCTGCTTTTTTCATAGTAGATATTTCCTGTATAAGCTTTTCTAACGGAGTAAAAATATCAAGCAATCCTTTAACAGTATTACCCTTACCATTATCTCCTCTTCCATAACCAAGACGTGTTCCATTCTGCTCTCCAGCATGGGACAGCAACTCTCTCTTTTTTAATTCATCCTTTTCATTATATGCTTCGAAAAAAGCGTCAAAGAACGATTGAATTAATGCCTTAGCATCTTTACTCCATTGATCTTCCGAAGTTTCAATCAATATTGGATCGATAAATAGCAAATTATCGTCATTCACAATTACATCCACAAATTCATAGTTAAAATGACCCTTTATTCCTTTGTTCAGATAGTCTGATACATACTTTTTCATATAGCACATCCTTTCTCCCTTATTTTCAGGTAATCATATATTCCATTTTTTCGCATAAAAAAATCTCCTTTTAAGATATTTTTTGCTTGAAATCTGTCATAAATGTGCTATACTTTTTTTGTATGAAGTGCATATAGCACATTAACAGAAGCGCATTTTAGCTATTGCCGTAGCTATCAATGTGCTTTTTGTTTGCATTGAATTAACTTACTTATCTTCATCCACCTCCTCGTCTTTTTGACTTTGAAGTGCATCTAATACAGAAATATACAAAATTTCTTCTTGCTCGTCATATTGGGCAATATAGCGAATTGCCGGACTAAATTCTAATCCTGTTAATGAAGACAAATATTTTATGAATTCTTTACAACCAATTCTTACCCAACCATTCTTCATTCTGCTGTAAAATTTATATGATTTTACATTTTCATTGCCGTCATATTTCTTAACTCCAATAGTCATCGTCTGATCATCAAATCCTATGATAACCTCTTCTGGATTTCCAAGCAATGCGATAGATGGAGCATTGAATCCAAGTGCCAATTCGCTTATAGTAATGTACGGTGCACCTGCTGCCACATAATTCCAATCAAAATTAAACTTCATCTTATCACCTCCGCTCGTTAATTTTCCACATTTAAAATTATATATTTCTCTCAAGAAAATGTCAAGAAGAATATCTAAAAAAAAAATTTTTAAAACATAACCAAAACATCACATCGTATTATTATACTTTTTAGATTGACAAAAAAAGAAGAAATTTCCTTCTTTTTTAGAAATTTCTTCTCCTTTTTAAGCTATTACATATGTCTGTTTAATACATCTTTTCATTTAGGTTTTGATTCTAAGCATCATTTATATCTTATCATTAAATCCTTCAAATCAGCTAATTACTCAATCTATTACTTCTTCCCGATTTATATGATTACATACTTTTGATGTTTGTTTGTTCTTTTTATGTTGTTTTTATATTCACGTCTTTCATTCTCTTGGCCCCATAAATCGATCCCCATTTAAATGTATCATATGCTCCGGCATTTCAGCAATCCAAACTTCTGTTTCCCATGCGAGTTCTTCAGCAAATTTCTTATACGTCTTGAAATCCAGAAATGCTGTTACAAATATTTTTCCTGCCGTAACATCTTTTGTCATCTCTGTGATTTCCAATATACGTTTCGGATCCATCGGCCCTACAGACGTTACCGACTCAATAAAATAAATCCAG
Organism: Blautia sp. HCN-20427; assembly: GCF_037890365.1. Classification (NCBI taxonomy): domain Bacteria; kingdom Bacillati; phylum Bacillota; class Clostridia; order Lachnospirales; family Lachnospiraceae; genus Blautia; species Blautia sp. HCN-20427. The sequence continues at coordinate 6,290 of NZ_JBBKBX010000029.1, forward strand.
TTCTTATCCTCACGATATAGCACTACATCAGGCATCTTATCATGTAACGTAATTTCAAATCCCAGTTCTTTTAATTTTTCTACATTCTTTACCAGATCTTTTTCTATTGTATCGCCAACGTACAAACACTCAGAATTTGGTGCAAATCTTGGTGCAAATTCCTCGATAATGGCTTTTTGCAGCTCATTATGCTTACCCGTAGAAAATTTAAAACTTTCACCATTTATATTTACCGGCATCATTGTCATCTTCTTTTTAGAAGCATACAAATCAATTAACTTTTCATGGTAACAAAGAAACCGCTTTATAGATTCTTTCCACGCTGGTGTTTCCATCGTTCTCAGTATTTTAATTGTTTCTTCCGTCAATCTGTAGCGATAGTTCGGACTGTTGGTTGCTTTTCCATTATCCTCTATCAAAGCTGCGGTACGAAATCTATGCAAAGCCTGTTTTCTAAATGTTTCTCTACTATTTTCCGCATAACTCATGCCATAAAATGTATTAACAAACTGAATAATATCATGAATACGAATCCATTCATTTGTTGCTTCACTCCATGACATATCCGGCTTTATCCCTGCCATAGCCAGTATCACATAGCAGCATATATCCGCTTGCTGTGCTTTCGGCATGCCTATTGTTTGCAGAAATTCTCTTGTTTCTTCTATTTTCTTATCCACAGTATCCCTCCAATATCAAATTACAATTTTCCTCCGAATAATCCTTACTTTTAAGCACTTTTCTGCCCATTTCCTGAATGTCCTCTAAATCTGGTACCGGCATTGCATTAATCTCTGTTGAATTAACCTGTGTAGACCCATTTAAAATACGATAATATTCATCATAAAGTGTAGAATTAAATAATACATACAACCCATACACCAGACATTCTGACATTTCCGTTAATACACCGTCCACAAAATTAATTTTATTCTGTGTACTTATCTTTTGGTACTGCGGAAATCTTTTAGCTAAATATACTCCACACTGTAATCTTCGTGGTTCTTCCTTTGCTGTAAATCGCTTTACAAATAGATAGTTCTTGTTATCTTGCATTAATCCCTTTTGTTCTGTCACCACATATTCATGTTCTTTCTGGATTGGAAATTCTACCTTTCCTTGCTTTATATGCTGTGAATAAAATAAAGGAATTGCTCCTTCTTCTTCCTCATCTCGAAGTATTTCACGATTACGGAAATCTACGGTCAATCCAGTTTTCATTTTTACACCTATGGCTGGAAGCGTCTTATCAAACTTATGCAGCTTCTTTAATACTTCCACTTCATTTTCATCTGTTACAAGATAAACATAATAGTCTGATCCTGCTACAACCAGATCATACGGAACCGTCAATGATGTCAACTCTCCAAAATCACTATTGGATTTCGATGATGTAATCGTAACTGTTTCTGGCTTTTCACTTGTCTTTTTTACTTTAATAATAATTGTTTCCTGTAACACACTTTCTTTGTCGAAAACCTTATTTCTGCTGACAAAAAGGTGAATATGTTCCAATTTCCCTTCTGTCAGAAAATATTCCCGGAAACGTTTAAAATACGCCCCTGATGTCCATGACCTCGGAATGATGTAAACCAGCTCTCCACTTTCACATAAATTAAATAATCCCATAGACGCAAAAATGAAATATAAATTCGGTGCACCATAACATACCTCTGGCATTGCTGTTGCTTCCGGCGCATCTTTCGAAATTTTCATATACGGCGGATTTCCAATCACAAAATCATATTTCTTAGGCTCTGCATTTTCTCCCAACATATGATTAAAATCCAAATACTGGCTCAAAATATAATTATCTTCAACGATATTAACTGTAAGTTTTTTTCTTGTCTCTTCTTTACAATATTCCAGATTACGTTTCAACAATGGCAATACATTTTTATCGTTCTCATAGCAGGTAAGCTCAATCTCCTGAATAGAATCTATTGTTTCAATTCGCTCAATAAAAGCACATGATAATATACCTGAACCAGCCCCTGCATCAAGCACACTTACTCTGCCTGTTTTCTCATCCAACTTATATAATCCCGCCATAAAACGGGCAGTTTCCATACTGGTAAAGAACTGTCCGTATTTTTTACGTTCTTTTTTCGGCATACTCTCTATATATTCGTTTGTAAGTTCTATAATTTTTTCTAGCATATTCCACCTACCTACAAGCCTTCTATTTCTTGCTATTATACTATAGCCCAGAACCTTTTTCAACGTTCTTCCGAACTTATGTTCTATTCTTTTATTTCCGCTGTATTATAATCATTATCATCTATATCTATAACATCGTCGTTACTCTCACCTTTGACAGAAAAATCTCCTGTCATAAACCATTTATAAGCACGATCTGCGATAACCTTCGTTTCCACTAAGTCCAGTCCGCCACCTACAATAGCACCTACTCCTGGTAACATCTTTCCAAGATTTACAATACCTTTTGAACCAAATTTTGTAATAAATCTGAATCCAACCTTCTGATTAATCTTTGTCAGGACCTTTCCTGGTATCTTTTTTATAACATTATTTGCAAATTTTACGCCAAATTTGATTCCTGCCTGTTTTAATAAACTAGTCACTGCCACTCCTGCAAGACAAGCATATACAAAGGTTTGTGTCTGATCACTATTCAAATCATAATCAGCCATATATGCTGTACATGCTATCATCCGCATTTGTACATAAATTACACTTCCAATATTCGCTGGTATCGCAACTGGCATTGTTATAAAGCCACCAAGTCCTGTTACAACTCCAGATGTTGTACATTTAGCAATTTGATTCTTCAGCATATCCCTACAAGCTTTTTCCTTTGTCTCGTGCTTTGACAAATAATCATTTGCCATATCTTCAACACCAGGACTGACCATCGGTATTCCATTTAAACATTTTTCATAACAAGAGTCTAATAATTTCATAATGTCTTCTTGCGTCATTTTTTTCTTTTCCATATTCCTCATAATTCCAATCTTCACATTCTTTATAAGCTCAAGAATTATATCCAACACAGACATAGTTCTATTCAAATTTTATCATAATTGAGAGAATTGCTCCATCCTATTTTCACAAACATGCTCCGACTACAGTTAAAAAAGGTGGCAACTATAACCACCTTTTCCATTTATCTATATACTATTTTATTCAATACAATCTCCTCCACACAAGCCCGGATATTATTCATTCTCCCAACCCATGCCATCTGATCCTGCATCTTCAATTCTTCCGTCACGCCTTGCTTTTCTTTCATCTGCTCCACTAATCTGTCCATCATCTGATTACATTCCTTGTCAATCTGATGCAGATGCTCATTTAACTTCCCGGCAAGTACCAACTCCAGATATAATCCTTTCCGATGCTCCTGCAAATATATCTTTCTCAACATTCCATACTTTCCAATCGGATACTCTGTCTCTTCCGGGAGGTACAGGTCTGGATAATACAGACCGTCCTCTCCTAAAGTATAACTGATTCCATTTTCTCCCATAATGTGTTTCTCCATGATTGTCCTCCTATCTTGCTCCCCGGTCTTTATTCTGACTATGGGTATGCTGTTTATTTTTCTGTTCATTCTGTATTTCTTGTTTCTTTTCTGCCAGCTTCGCCCTAATACCATGCGCTACTGGCTCTTTTCCTGTTTCTTTCTTCCATTTTTCTATTGCAGTTCGATACTGACTATACTCAGTTTGAGAAGCCTTAAAATCCTTTAAAAATTCCTGTACACTTCTATATCCGATTTTCTGCACAATCCTTGGAAGATAATCTTTCATATCTCTAATCTGACTTTTCAATTCATCAATTTCATTCTGCAATTCTTTTTTCTTTCTTCCTTTAAACCATCCCTTTACCTCTGACAGTTCTTTCTTTTTTGCAGAAAGCTGTTTTTGTTTCTTCTGAATTGCACTATTTTGTTCTTCTAGTTCTTTATTCACTTTAAATAGTTTCGGATACTTTGATGCAAGCCTCGTCATTTTAGGTTGTTCCGGTTCTGCCTTTTCTTCTTTTGTTGTCTTGACTACTGCCATGCTATTTTCAGCAACATACTCTGGGTGTTCAGTTTTCGTTTGCTCTGTCTGGTTTGGCACTTCCCTGAGTTTCTTAAACAGCACACTTGCTATCAAAAACTCCAATGCCTCAACAGCCACTGTTACAATTCTGGAAAATAATCGTGGTCTGTTTCCACGCCGGGCAATTGATTCCCTGATCGGCTCCGTGATTTCTTTCCGCTTCACTTCCATTATCTTCGGTTCCGGCACTCCACTAATCAATGCCATATCAACAGCTCTGTTCCATTCCCGGCGTTTTTGGTTATCTGCTTCTATTTCCTGTGCCTTCGGATTATTTTTTCCGATTTTCTTTGTTGCAAGATAAACACTGCCACGCTCAAATACCTGTAGTTTCTGTTTCTCGTCCTGCACATAAATATTGATTAAATCGGTATAAGAATGCTTTACCTCATCCAGAAATGAATTGCTCTTGAAGCGTTCATCTTTCGCAGTAAACAGCTTCTTCTCATAGACTTCTCCTTTCTTCACAATACTGAAGCCTTCCCGAATCTCGCCATCTTCTCCTAATATCTCTTTCTTGGTTCGGACATGTTTTCCATTTTCATCATAAAACATATTTCTGCTGGCAATCTTAATGATTGGTTCATCCAGTAGTTTCCGTTCTGCAAATATCAAATGAATGTGATAATTGGTCTTTCTTTTATTGTGGTGCAAAGCAGCAATACACTCTGTTCCATAATTCTGTTTAAAATGATTTGTAAAAAGCTGTAGCAATCTATCCGGCTGATATTCTGTAAAACTCTCTGGCAAAGCAATGATCAGTTCTCTTGCCTCAATACATTTTCCTTCTGTTCCACTTTTTGCAAATTCTTCCTGATTACATTTTGCAAGTTCCCGCCAGAATTTCCGTTCTGTGGTTTCATAAACTGCATAGAGGTTTTCCTGTTTTGCATGACTGGATATATAAGTGATCCTGCCTTTTACATTGCTTAGTTTTGTCATTTGAATAAATGAATTTCTTCCGATAGGCACTCCCTCCTTGTCTTCGGCAAAATAAATTCTGCCATATCATTTGTGAGTGGATGCATCGGCATCCGTTTACGAAATATCCACCTGTCGGCGGAACAGCTCCCAGCAGGGCGAAATATCCTGAGTACAAATCTTTAATTTGTGCGATGGGTGTATTTCGCTCTCAAACGCCGAGGGCTTTGTGAGATGCTTCTTACATCTATCACAACTTGGCTTTCGCTTTTCATTTTGGGCGTATCCGCCCTCTTTTTCTGCCCGTATCCGGGCTTATTTTTTCACTAACAACAAACCGACTATTACTCTTCCTGTCTGCTTTATTCCGGTATCCTTGCCCGTACATACTCCAAATCTCCACAATATGGTGTTCCAACCAAATACCATTCTCTCGCCAGATTCATTTCCATTCGTGTCTTTACCCACTGATCATCAACTAGAACTTCCAGACATTCTCCGCAATGAAATCCCGTATCAATCCATAAGTCTGATGATAATAAGCCATATCTCTTGTTATAACTGTTGTAACCTAATCTTCCTTCTCTCATTTGATTATTCTCCCTTCATTTATCGTTCCTGCAAGGACGCCCTGAATCAGGGCTCCCTTTTGAAAATCTCCTTACTTCGCCAGCCAACTCCCGACTGCACCTTACCGGCTTTCTCCTTGTTTGCTATCTACAGGTGCGTGCCACGCTCCTGTTATTAGGTAATCAGGCAAAATCTTTACCAACGAAAGTTCTCATGCATTCCACACTTATCCAAATACTCTTGTCTTGCCTTTTCCCGTTCTTCCTCGGTTGATGCTGTTTTGAATGTTGTATATAACTGACGTTTTACCATACTGTCTAATTTTTCCATCAATGCTTTTTCTATCTCCGGCAAATATTCCTCATTCCTGGCAAGATGATACTGGAACAATGCCAGTAATAAATCTTTTGGTATCTGCACCTGTGATTTTCTTTCCATGTTTCTCCTTTCCGTGACGGTCGTGACGATAGTGACGATATTTTCACTACCGACACGCTATATAAAATACCGTCACAACCGTCACATATCGTCACGCTTGTTTTCCGACAAAGGTTAATCTAATTTTTCTTCCGTCGTATCCCCGCTCTGTTTTATACTGGATTCCATATTCCAGAATCAATTGTTCCAGGCTGACATTTAATTTTCGTGATAATGCGTTCGGCTGCATTTCCACCTGCAATACTTCCACAAGCTCTGTTGCTGTTCCTGCCCACTCTGGCGTAATCTCTGTTACAAGTTCTTTGATTTTTTCAAGCAAGGGATCTTCCGGTTCTTTCCAGAGTTCTGTTTCTGTCTTAGTTAACTCCCAGACACATCTTTCCCGATTAAAATTCAGCCACAGCTTCTGATCCTGCTGGTCACGACCTGCCACCTCCAGCACTGCCTTGTTATCTGTCCTTTTTTCTTTCTGCATAACGAATGCTCCATCCGCAGCTCCCAGCAGTCCGTTTGTGCCGGAAATCATATCAAAACTGTCTGAGGATTCCATTTTTCTTGTGTGATGCACCACCAGAAAGCAAATTCCATAATGGTCACTGAATGCTTTCAGCTTCGTCACAATCTCATAGTCACTGGCGTAGCTGAATTTATCTCCACCGACTTCCCGGACTTTCTGAAGCGTATCAATAATAATGAGCCTTGCGTCTTTATGATTTGTTACAAACTGCACAAGCTGTTGTTCCAATCCGGCATTTAATGATTTAGACTTTGTAGCAAAATAAAAGTTCTCACTGCCTTCCATTCCAAACATCTGCGATAACCGCTTTTGCAACCTTGCATAATCATCTTCCAATGCCCGATACAGAACCGTTCCCTGTCTGACTGAAAATCCCCACAATGGAAGTCCTTTGCTGATGTGATACCCGATTTGTGCCATGAAAAAGGATTTCCCGATTTTCGGTGAACCTACAAACAGATACGTTCCGTTATACAAAAGCCCATCTACGATTGGTAGCTTTGGTGGATATACCGTATCATACAATTCCATCATAGAAACTGTTTCCAGTTCATCTGGATTCCTTTTATTTGCTGTATTTTCCACATTATTTGTGGCTTGCAGATTGCCCTTACCTGGCAAATCTGCTATACTTTGGTTGGTTTTTAAATTTTCTAATGGCTGTTCCACATCTGCGCCAACAGATGCAATCGGAGCAGTCATTTTTTCTTTTGCTGTCATTCATTTTCCCCTTTCAATCCATACAATGTCTCTGCGACCAATCTCAGGGTACTCAGCAACTCTTCGTTTTCCTCACTGCATTTTTCCAGATGTTTCAATTCTTCATAAATCTCTGCCATCTGATTTCGCAATGCTTTATACACTCTTGGATTTCCCTGTACTACAATTTCCCGATCAGTTAATCGTTTTGTGATATAGTCCTGCTTGCTAAGTCCTGACAATCGGACACATGCATCAATCTGTTCTGCTTCTTCCGGTGATACCCGGAATGCTACGATTTTGTTTCTCCATCTTCCTTTACTGTCCAGATTTTTCTCCATTTAATTTTTCCATCCTTTCAATATCCAACTGTTCTGCCATCTGTGTCTGCTCACTTGGAAACAAATGTGCATATCGGTAAGTGATATCAATGCTCTCATGTCCCATTCGGTCTGCGATTGCCAATACCGTAAATCCCATATTGATCAATAACGATACATGGGAATGTCTCAAATCATGCACACGGATTCGCTTCACCCCAGACACTTTTGATCCTCTGTTCATTTCATGATGCAGATAAGATTTGGAAATTGTGAAAATCCGTTCGTCCTCTTTCGGCTCATACAGCATTTTCAGATAATCCTGCATCTCATCACACAAAAACTGCGGCATCTTAATGGTTCGATTACTTTTTAATGTCTTTGGCGGTGTAATCACATCTTCCCGGTGCAGTCTCTGATAGGACTTGTTAATCCGTAGTGTATGCGTTTCAAAATTGAAATCTGCTGGCGTAAGTGCTAATAACTCGCCCATGCGAAGCCCGCACCAATAAAGTATTTCAATCGCATAATAGGAAACGGGCTTGTCCATCATGACATCTGCAAATTTCAGATATTCTTCTTTTGTCCAGAACAGCATTTCCCTGTGTTCCTCTTTTCCCATATTTCCAGCTTTCTGTGCTGGATTAGATGGAAGATGGTAAAAATTAACTGCATGATTGAAAATAGCACTTAACTGACTGTGAATTTTCTGAAGATAAGAGGATGAATACGGCTTTCCGTTTGGCTGTCGGATCGCAAGCAGTTCATTCTGCCATGCAATAATGTCTCTTGGCTCAATTTCTCCTATCTTACGCTTCCCAAAATAGGGAAGAATTTTGGTTCTGGCGATATTTGTTTTTGTTCCCCAGGTATTATCACGGATTCGGTTTTTCATATCCTCCACATAAATCTCATAGAAGCTTTCAAAAGTCATATCCAGTTTTGCTTCTTTCTTCAGTAACAGCTCCCGTTCCCACATCAACGCTTCTCGTTTTGTAGGAAATCCTCTTTTCGACGACTGGTGTGTTTTCCCTGTCCAATCGGTATACCGATAAACCACTCGCCACTTCCCAGTGACATTATCTTTGTAAATACTCATACAAATTCTCCTCTCTTTCTCTTACATTTCGCTGTAACATACTTTTTTGCGGAAATAATTGGTGTTCACTCTGCCAGCTACCGTAAGATAACCCAGCTTCTGCAATTCTTCATTTAGCTGTTTGACAATCTTATAAGCATAAGACTTGGAAACTCCCAGTTCCGCTGCAACTTCTTCTACTGTCATAAAAGTTCTGTTCGTCACATCACATCTCTCCTTTCTGTCTTAACGTAATTTGTTTAAGTTGTTACATTCGCATGATACTAAACATTTTAATTTAAGTCAAGCAATTTTATACGAATGTTAAATTCTTTTGTTTAAGTTCTTCTTGCTATCCGAAATTGCTCATGCTATACTGAACCTAAACAGAATTGTTTTATTTTCTATCACAATTAATTATGGCAACACGAATGACCACTATAAGGAGGCAAACAAAAATGGCAATCGGACAACGTATCAAATATTTTCGTAACCGCATCGGCATGACACAAAAGCAACTCGGAGAACAACTGGGATTCATGGGAAAAACCTCAGATGTTCGCATGGCTCAGTATGAATCTGAAGCCAGAGTTCCTAAGATTGATCTTGTAAAACAAATGTCTCAGATCTTTGATGTCAATACTCATGCTTTAACAGTTCCAGATATTGATACTCACATAGGTCTGATGCACACACTATTTGCACTGGAAGATATGTATGGTCTGAAGGTAAAAAATGTAGATGGGCAACCTCATCTCTGCCTTGACTCTTCCATATCTGCTCCCGGCTCATCTGCCGATGAAATGCTTCGTGCATGGATGGAACAGGCTGACAAACTGGAAAACGGTGAAATCAGCAAGGAAAAATATGATGAATGGAGATATAAGTACCCGGAACTGGATACTTACCAGAAACGTGCCAAGGTACCATCTCAGGAATTGAGTGATTACCTTGTAAAAGAACTGTCTAAAAATGAAAAATAAGAAAAAAGAAAACCTTACCGATATTCAGTTTTTAACTTCTGAAAATCAGTAAGGTTTCTTTATATACGTTATGAAATAAAATTTTTATCTTTTGAATAATCACCAAATGTTGCCATTTTGTTGCCAGTCACTAAGCAAATTTGCTTGCAACCCGCATAAATACTGGCTTCTTGTGGTTGTGTGGATTATTCAAACTCAATCGTAGCCGGCGGTTTCCCCGTGCAGTCATACATAACTCGGTTAATATGCTTCACTTCATTCACAATCCTGCTGGTGGTCTTCCCAATAACCTCCCACGGAATCTCCGCGCTCTCTGCTGTCATAAAGTCGGTAGTCGTCACTGCTCTAAGCGCAATGGCATAGTCATAGGTTCTCTCGTCTCCCATAACCCCTACAGACCGCATATTTGTCAATGCCGCGAAATACTGGCCAATCTCTCTGTCGATTCCGGCTTTTGCAATCTCTTCTCTCCAGATAGCGTCTGCTTCCTGCACCATCTTGACTTTCTCAGCCGTAACCTCTCCGATGATACGGATTCCAAGTCCCGGTCCCGGGAATGGCTGTCTGAACACCAGATATTCCGGAATGCCCAGTTCCAGACCTGCTTTCCGGACTTCGTCTTTAAACAAATCGCGCAGAGGCTCGATAATTTCCTTAAAGTCTACGTAATCCGGCAAACCTCCTACGTTGTGGTGGGATTTGATAACAGTGGACTCACCGCCTACACCGCTTTCCACAACGTCCGGGTAGATGGTTCCCTGTACCAGGAAGTCCACAGCGCCGATTTTCTTTGCCTCTTCTTCAAAGACACGGATAAATTCTTCGCCGATAATCTTACGTTTTCTTTCCGGCTCTTCCACGCCTTTTAATTTCTCATAGAAACGTTCCTGGGCATTGACACGGATAAAGTTCAAATCATAGTGACCTTCCGGTCCAAAAACTGCCTCAACCTCATCTCCCTCATTTTTACGAAGAAGACCGTGGTCTACGAATACGCAGGTAAGCTGATTTCCGACTGCTTTGGACAGCATAACAGCCGCCACGGAAGAATCCACACCGCCGGACAGGGCGCAGAGCACTTTTCCGTCGCCCACCTTTTCACGAATGGCTTTGATGGACTCTTCCACAAAAGAATCCATTTTCCAGTCACCGGAACACTGGCACACATTGTAGACAAAGTTGGAAAGCATTTTCTTTCCTTCCTGGGTGTGCAGAACTTCCGGATGGAACTGTGTGGCATACAGACCTTTTTCCACGTTTTCCACTGCTGCTACCGGACAGTCAGAGGTATGCGCACTGATTTCAAATCCCGGCGCTGCCTGGGAGATGTAATCGTTGTGACTCATCCAGCAGATAGTCTTTTCAGATACGTTTTCAAAAAGTTTGGACTTCTGATTCACCGTTACTTCGATTTTTCCATATTCTCTTACCGGAGCCTTTTCTACTTTGCCGCCCAGCAGATGCATCATAAGCTGGGAGCCGTAGCAGATTCCCAGAATCGGAACGCCCAGTTCAAAGATTTCCTTCGTATAGGTAGGAGAGTCCTCCAGGTAAACGCTGTTCGGTCCCCCGGTAAAAATAATTCCCTTTGGCCCAATAGCCTTAATTTTTTCAATATCTGTTTTATAAGAATAGATTTCACAGTACACATTACATTCGCGCACACGTCTTGCAATTAACTGATTATACTGTCCTCCGAAATCAAGTACAATAACGGTTTCTCTTTTCAAAGAAATGTCCTCCTGTTCTTTATAATGAATAGTTTTCTAAGAGAAAATATATAGAAATAATTATAGATTATTGCCCTCAAATTTACAAGGGCAAAATACTTGTGAAAACTGCCAAATTTTCGCAAATCTTCACTCATGCCTTTTAAACCGGGTTTACATGCACCATGCAGTGCTTCACCAGAGGGAACTTTTCCTCTATTCTGTCATGCACCTGCTGGGCAATTTCATGTCCTTCCCGCAGGGTCATGTTCCCGTCTGCGGCAATTTCGATATCCACATAAATCCTTGCCCCAAACAGTCTGGTATGAAGCATATCAATGTTTTTCACACCTTTCTGACACAGAATCAGTTCCTGCATAGCCTTTTCCGTTTCTTCGTCACAGGATTTATCTACCATCTTGTCTATGGCATCTTTAAAAATGTCATAAGCCGCTTTTACGATAAAAATGCAGATAATCACACTGGCTAAAGGGTCTAAAACCGGAAATCCCAGTCTGGCTCCCAAAATACCCACAAACGCCCCCACCGAAGACAGGGCATCGGAACGGTGATGCCATGCGTCTGCCATCAGGGCCCCGGAGTTTATCTTTTTTGCCGCGCCTCTGGTATACCAGAACATCCACTCCTTAATGCTAATGGAGACCACCGCTGCAATAAGGGCAATCATTCCCGGTACTTCCATACTTCCGGCACTGCCTTCGATAATCTTATTTACTCCCCCGATTCCAATTCCAAGACCTGTGGCGAATAACACCACGGCCAGAATAATAGCTGCCACGCATTCCAGGCGGTCGTGCCCGTACTGGTGGTCTTCATCAGACTGGCGGCTGGCAATGTTGACTCCCAGAATGACTACAATGGTGCTGAACACATCTGAGGCAGAATGCACAGCGTCTGAAATCATAGCACCGGAATGTCCCACAATACCCGCGATCAGTTTAAACAGGGACAAAATCACATTCCAGGCAATGCTCACCGCCGATACCCGCATAGCCGTCTTTCTGTTTTGTTCCTCCGGTGTAGATGCTTCGTTTTGCTTTTTCATACCTTATTCCTTTCTTTTTCATACAATTTAATTGTATGCAACATGAACTCCGGCAAAATAAAAAGCATCTGCGAGACAATATTCGTACTGTCCCGCAGATGTTTATTTTCATCTGCTGCCGCATTCTGCGACCCGGCATGCCAAATTTCCGCTGCCTGCTCAGCCATATTCATTTTGCACAAACAATCTAAGTTTCTGTTATTTTATGTGAAACAACGGGATTTGTCAATGTTTTCCTTTGCTTTTTCTAAAAATTTTCTCCGGAGTCCTGAATAACCAGGCCTAACCGCTTTGCCAGACCCAACGCCTGAAATGTATTCACCACCGCGCCTTCCAGTTCTCCCCTTTCATCAGACAATACAATCCCCTCAATAGAGCTCTTTGTAAAATCCTGGTCTTTCAGCACGGTTTTGAAAAAGTTCGCCTCACGAAAACAGACTTGTTCCCACACCGTGTTGGACATTCTGCATTTGCTGAACCCCGCCTTTGAAAAATCGGTATTCTGTCCCTTGACAGAACTGAATCTTGCTGCGTCAAACACCGCTTCTCCCATATCGCAGTCCTGAAACTGCACATGGTACAGACTGCTTCCGTAAAAATCTGCGCCCCGACCCTTGCAGGACTCAAAGATACAGGATTTAAAGTTTGCATCGCAGAAACTGGAATGGCAAAAGCTGCAGTTGACAAACTTTACATCCTGAAAGAAAGCTTTGTGAAAATCACAGCCCTCAAACCGACAGTTTTGAAACACCGTCTGCCAAAAAGACATTCCGCTGCCGTCAAATTTTGTCAGATATACTTTTTCGATTTTTCTCCTTACAACTTCCGTTTCCTGTTCCTTGGCCTCTTCCAGAAATTCCTTTCCCAGTTTTACCGGAAACAATTCTTTCGGAAGAGAAGGTTCTTTCAATCCTCTTTTCTTCATTTTCCTATCCTCGCTAAACCAGCGCTGCCCGTTTCCACTTTCCTCTTGCGTATCGAATGGTAAAGCTTACCGCGCGGAACAGCCAGTCTATGGTCATGGCCACCCACACGCCGAACACGCCCCAGTGCAGATACACACCCAGAACAACGCTGAAACCAATGCGGAAAATCCACATAGAAATAATCGATAAAATCATGGCAAACTTCACATCAGCCGCAGCCCTTAAGGTATTTGGCAGAGAGAAAGACAAGGGCCATATGGTAACCACACAGGCAGAATGGTAAATCAGAATCCAATACGCGTATTCACTGGCTTCTGCCGACAACCCATATATTTTAATAATAAACGGAATGGCCAGCACAACCAGAATATTCATGGCGGCCAAAGCCGCATACGCTGTCTTCATCAGTTTTTTCGTATAATAATGCACCTGTTCAAAATCTCCCGCTCCTACGCACTGAGCCGTCACAGTCAGCATGGCAAAACCGATGGACATACCCGGCAGCACTGCAAAAGTCGCCACATTGTTTGACACCGCATTTGCCGCAATGGAGGCCGTTCCGAATCCCGTTACAATACTCAGCACCAAAATTTTCCCCAGTTGGAACATACTGTTTTCCAGACCGTTTGGAATCCCGATATAGAGAATCTTCTTCAGCAGGCTGATATCTGTCTTAAAAGAAAACGGATGATAAATATGCAGCACATGTTTCTGATTATTCAAAAGCACTAACATCACGACACAGGCCACAGTTCTGGAAACCAGAGTGGGGATGGCAACGCCTTCCACGCCTCTGTGAAAACCGAAAATCAAAAGAGCATTGCCGCAGATATTAATGGCATTCATCAGAAAGGATGTTTTCATAGCCACGGCTGAATTTCCCATAGCCCGGAAAACAGACGCCCCTGCATTATAAAGAGCGGTCATGGGAATAGAGGCAAAGACAATCATCAGATACACATTGCAGTTATACATGACATCCGCATCGATTTTGCCAAACACTACATGTGTGATAAAGTCCCGTCCCAGATAACACACCAGCATCACGCCCAGAGAGGCTTTTAAGGTAAACGAAAGAAGCTGATTTGTCGCTTTACAGGCCATTTCTTCCCGCTTCTTCCCCAAAAACTGCCCGGCAATCACCGCGCCTCCGGTTGCAAGAGCCGTGAAAATATTCAGAATCAGCACCATGACCGTGTCAATGAGAGAAACTCCCGATACAGCCGCCTCTCCCACGCTGGCTACCATAATAGAATCTGCCAGTCCCACAAATGCCTGCAGAAACTGGTCAATAATCAACGGTACAATCAACTTCCGCAAATCAGCATTCGAAAAAAAACGGTTTTTTGTTTCCATAAGAAAACTCCTTTATTGCTGTAATACTTTGCTACAGGTTATTATACTCTCCCTGTTTTCCGGATACAAGTGCTTGTTTTCTTCTATTTTTTCTCTGCCGTAATTGCAGCAAACTTCGCCCCTGTTACCTCTGCCAATTTCTGGGGAGACAGTTTCAGAGTGGTTCCAATCCTTCCTCCGCTTACATAGATTTCTCTAAATTCCTGTGCGCTCTCATGAATCACGGTAGGAAACTGCTTTTTCATGCCCAGAGGGCTGCAGCCGCCCCGGATATAACCCGTCACTTTGTTAATGTCTTTCACATGAATCATTTCTACGGATTTTTCCCCCACTGTCTTTGCTGCTGTTTTAAAGTCCACTTCCTCGGCAATGGGAATCACCAGCACATAATATTCCCGGCTTTTCCCCTGCACCACCAGCGTTTTGAAAGACTGTTCCACCGGCGCCCCTGTCTTCCGGGCTGTGTGCAGACCGTCGATAAATTCATCACATTCATACTGCAGCACTTCATAGGGAATTTTATTTTTATCCAGAATCCGCATGGCATTTGTCTTAATTTCTTTTTCTTTGTGCTTGCCCATTTTTCTTCCTCCTGCCTATAAATTCAGTTTTTTCATAAAGTTTCTGTACAGCACACAGCCTGCCGCGGCAGCAATCAATTCTGCCACAGGGAAAGTCAGCCACACGCCGTAAAGTCCCAGCGTCCCAGACAGCACTATGGACAAAGGAATAATGATTACAAGCTGCCGCAAAAGGGAGACCGCCAAAGACTGTACCCCTTTTCCAAGAGCTTCAAAAGCCCCGGACAGGACGCAGCCCACTGTGGAAATCAGAAATCCTGCTGCGATGATACGCAGCATGGGAACACCGATTTTCATCATTTCTCCATTGGCGTCAAACAGCCTCATAATCACCTGTGGAAAGACCAGAAACAGCACGGTTCCCATGGCCATAATGACCCCCGTAGCCTCCAGGCTGGCCTTTAACGTCTCTTTCATTCTCTTACGGTTTTTGGCCCCGTAATTATAGCTCATAATGGGACGCATACCCTGTATGACCCCATTAGCCGGCATGTACACAAAGGTCTGGATTTTAATATACAGGCCGAACACTGCAATCGCCGTGGCGGAAAAAGCCGCCAGCACGGAATTTAACGCCGCAACCAACAGGGACGGCAGGGACATCATAATAGCCGAGGGAATTCCCACGGTATAAATTTTCCACAGCATGGTTTTGTCTGGACGGAAGCCTTTCAGGCAAATGGGAATTGCTCTGCATTTCTTCACAAAAAAAATCATGGACAAAATCCCTGCCAGAATCTGAGAGGCCACGGTGGCAATCGCCGCCCCCTGCACGCCCATGGCAGGCAGGCCAAACCAGCCGAAGATGAGAATGGGGTCTAAAATAATATTAAAAATGGCTCCTACTCCCTGGAAAATCATAGGCAGAATCATACTGCCTGTGGCCTGAAACAGTTTTTCCGAATACAGATGATACATGCTGCCTATGCTGAAGCACAGCACAATCCGGGTATATTCACAACTCATCTTATAAATCTGCGGATCATCGGTAAAGCCCCGCAGGAAAGGTCCTGTCAAAAACAGGCCCATGAGCACAAACAGCAGCCAGTGTATGCCGCAGCATATAAATCCATGGGCTGCCGCAGATTTTACTTCTTTTTCGTCTTTTGCCCCCAATGCTCTGGCCGCACAGGCATTTAAGCCGATTCCAAAACCGCAGGACACCGCAATAATCAAATTTTGCAGCGGAAAGGCTATGGACACGGCTGTCAAAGCGTCCTCGCTGACCCTTGCCACATACATACTGTCCACAAT
The DNA here is from genome assembly GCF_037890365.1 of Blautia sp. HCN-20427. Lineage (NCBI taxonomy): Bacteria > Bacillati > Bacillota > Clostridia > Lachnospirales > Lachnospiraceae > Blautia > Blautia sp. HCN-20427. The sequence continues at coordinate 22,778 of NZ_JBBKBX010000029.1, forward strand.
ATTATATAAAGCCTGTATCAGCATAGAAATCATAGGCGGCACAGACATGGAAATCAAAAGGGGCATGACCTTTTTCGTTCCCATTGCGTTTTCTGTCTTCTCCATTTCTCCTACCTCTTCTTTTTATTTTCGTACTTTATACAGGATAGCTATTGAAAGAAAATTTGTCAATCCGCATAATTTGCCTCTTTTGTGCCAGACTATAAAAAGCACAGAAATTTTTACGATTTTCAGGAGGTATTGCCATGGAAAAAGAAAAGAAAAATGCGGCTAAAAACATAGCCGCAGATGACAAATATCATGTAGAGTCCACTTCCGCCCATGACCTGGACGGCTGTGCCACCACAGAAGCCACAGGTATGATTCCCACACCGCCCCAGTCGCAGGGGGAATTAAATTCTTATAAAGCAATTCTGCCTTTTTCTCCGGACTGCTATGTAGAAAAAGATAAAAAATAATTGCTTCCGTTCCCCTGCATTAGCAGTTAGTTGTTCGTATCTCCATCCTCTGCATTCGTTCCAGTACTGCTGTCATTATCGCTGCTGTCGCTACTGTCGCTGTCACTACTGTCGTTGTCACTACTATCGCTGTTGCTGCTGCTGTCACTACTGTTGCTGTCCCCAGAGTTTCCGCTGTCAGAGTCCCCGTCCCCGGACAGACTGCCTCCTGTGGTAATTTCTCCGATTTCCTGCGCTGCAGACTTCAAAGCTGACAGACTGAAGGTTTCCTCTGAATTTTCCTCATGAATACCGTGGGTTTTTGCCAACGCTTCCGTGTAATCAGACAGTTCATACACACCTGCCTCCGTATAATCGGAATTGTAATGCATAACTACAGGAATCAGGCTGTAATCCTCAATCGTCACCTCTCCTGTCTTTGCGTCTTTCTTTAAAGTAAAGTCTGCCAGACCTCCCAGCAGATTTTCTAAAGAAGACTGATTGCTGACAAAGTTTCCAAGAGAATAGTAAACCAGCATGTTCTTTCCGTCCGGTCTTTTTTTCAGTTCATATCCCTTCAGAATATGAGGGTGAGAACAAATCACCACGTCTGCCCCCTGCTCAGCCAGAAAATCAATACGGTTCTGCAGTTTCTCATCCGGCTCTGAGGAATCGGATTTTCCTCCGTGCAGGTAAACAATGGTGACATCTGCTTCTTCTTTTGCCTTCTTTAAATCCGATTTGATATTCTTTTCGGAATAAGTATCTACCATATAAGATTCGTCTTCCGGTATGCTGTGGTTTTCGCTGAGCATACAGCTGTAATTCATCACAGCTACCTTGAAGTTTTTCTTCTCAATAACCTGATAACGCTCTTCTTCCTTGCTGTGAATGCCCAAAAGGGAAACTTTTGGATAATTTTTATTCCAGAAAGAAACGGAAGTCGCAATGCCGTCCTCCTGTTGGTCAAAGGCATGCTCCGTAGCCTGTGTCACAATATCAAATCCTGCATTTGCCAGTGCGTCTCCCACTTCCTCAGGAGTGGCGAAATCAGGATACCCTGCAGCTTTATCATGGTCTTTCTCCAAAGGCGTTTCCTGATTCACAGAGGCCAAATCCGCATCCTTAATGACCTTTTTTATATTTTCATACAGGAAATCAAAGTTCCAGTCATTCTCCTTTCCTGCGTTAATCAGTGCATCGTGAATCAGATTATCCCCTGCAGCTACCATATGCAGGGTATTATTCTCTTCTTCTGCCTTTGCTTTCGCCTCTGTCTCTTTCTGCTTCTCCTGGGCTGCTTTGGCTTTTTTCTCTTCTATTTTTCCGTGTATGGCAAAGGCGGCTGCCCCTATGACCAAAATAGCCAGGCCAGCTCCTGCCATCATCATCTTCTGGCGTCTGATTTGCTGCTGGCGTCTCTTTCTGGCTATCGCAATCCTTCTGCGCCTCTCCAGTTCCAGCCTTCTTTCCTCTTCCTCCCGCTGCTCTCTTCTCGTACGACGTTCGCTCATAGTTCTATCCTTTCTGTAATTCTTCCTGCCAATTTATACATCTTTATTATTTTTTAATTTGCAATTCTATAAAAACAGTTGTATCATAGCTTGCGTACTAAAATTGTGAACAATTTATTGCTCATTTATTAACTACAATACCCATAATAATATGAAAGTGAAGATTATGTCAACGAAATCAAGAAATTATTTTTTGGACAACTACAAAGCATTGCTGATTCTGCTTGTAGTCATGGGACATTTTATTGAGCCCTGTCACACAAACAACCCTGTTTTAGAATCCTTAAAGTGGATTATTTTTTCTTTCCACATGCCTGCCTTTATTTTTATTTCAGGCTTCTTCTCCAAAAGAGCCATGAGCCTTGAAAAACTGATTCAAAAGCTGGTGATTCCTTATTTTGTCTACGAACTTCTGTACTATTTCCTGTACGTTTTCGTGATACATAAGGAAACCGGGCTGTACCTGAATCGCCCCAAATTTTCTCTGTGGTATCTGATGGCGCTGTTTTTCTGGAGAATCATTACTCCTTATTTTCAGAAAATCCCTGGAAATATGGCTATCGCCTTTACGGCAGGATTGCTCATTGGCTACACCCAGCTTGGCAACTTTTTCAGTATTCCGAGGACCCTGTTCTTTTACCCGTTTTTCCTGGCAGGCTACTATTTTCAGGAAGACTGGTTTGAAATCCTGCGCCGTCACTGGAAGGCTTTTACCCTCAGCCTGACAGCCTTTGTGTGCTTTTTCCTCGGCACTGCATTCCTGACAGGTACAGAACTGACCACCTTTATTTTCTACGGACGCTATTCCTACGAAGATATGGATATGCCGGGAATGGAAGGTCTGCTGGTACGGGCAGGCTGCTATGTGATTTCTTTCCTGATGTTTTTTGCCCTGTCTGCTGTCATTCCCAGAAAGCGGTACTTTTTCTCCGTGCTGGGCGTGCGCACCATGCCCATTTACCTGTTTCACGGACTGCTTTACAGCGTTTTAAAGGCAACTCCTCTGCTGGAAAATGTAGACACCTATACCGAAACCGTTCTGCTTTTGAGTTCCTGTGTGGGAATTACCTTCCTGCTGGCCTGTGACCGCCCCAATCGGTTTGTAAACCGTATCTCTTCCTTTCCGGTGCGTCTGCCGAAGCTGCCAAAGCTGCCCGGACCTCCTGCACTGCGGGGCGGACAACTCCCCTTTTTCCGCTCTAAAGGCAGAATGGCACGTTAGAACCGCTCTTTTCTTCTGCAATATTATTCTTATGAAAAAGACTGTCGCTTTAAGCTGCAATTAGGAGAACTGAACTCCCCATCTGCACTTAAGGCGACAGCCTTTTTCTTATTCCTGATAATCCGTGTTTCACCTCTGCGGTTTCAGTTCCGCAAAATAATCCCTGGTTTCCTTTATGACTACAGAGCTCAGTCCCAAAAGTCCTATCAGATTCGGGAAGGCCATACAGGCATTGGTGATATCTGCCAACAGCCAGATAGGCTGCAGTTCCAGATAAGGCGCAGCCGCCACACAGGCAATGTAGAGCACCTTGTATACAAAAATCCACTTCACACTTTTGCACAGGTAAACCAGACATCTTTCCCCATAATAACACCAACTGATAATCGTGGTAAAGGCAAAGAAAATCAATCCGATGGAAACCATATACATTCCCAGATTCCCCGGAAGACCCGAATTATACGCTGCATTGGACAGTTTCCCGCCGTCCAGTCCCGGAACGTCCAGGTAACCGGAAGTGATAACCACAATTCCCGTCATGGTACAGATAACAATCGTTGTAAAAAACACGCTGGTCATGGAAACCAGCCCCTGGCGCACACAGGATTTGGTTTTGGCCGCTGCCACTACAATGGGGGAACTTCCAAGTCCCGCCTCGTTGGTGTACACACCTCTGGCAACGCCTGTCCGCATGGCAGTCATGACTGAAATAAATACTGTTCCTGCCGCCCCGCCCACTGCTGCATGAGGGGTAAAGGCAGAAGTTACAATGAGTTTCAGGGCCTCCGGAATCTGCTGTGCATGAAGAATCAGAATCAGCAGAGAACCCAGCACATAAAACATAGCCATGAAAGGCACAATCAATTCTGCCGCACTGGAAATGGATTTGATTCCTCCCAGCACCACGCAGCCTACCGCCACAGCCACCACCACACCGATGAGCCACACTGGCAGCCCGAAGGCTTCACTGGTGGATTCTGTAATGGCATTGACCTGGGGAAAGGTTCCACAGCCCAGCATGGCCGTCATAATCCCGAAGAAGGCAAACAGCTTTGCCAGCCATTTCCATTTCTCTCCCATACCGTTTTGTATGTAATACATAGGGCCGCCGCAAATCTGCCCGTTCTCATCCACGGAACGGTATTTTACCGCCAGAAGGCCTTCTGCGTACTTGGTAGCCATCCCCAGAAAAGCAGACACCCACATCCAGAAAAGAGCGCCCGGTCCGCCTGCCCGCAAAGCTGTAGCCACACCCACAATACTTCCTGTACCAATGGTAGCCGCCAGAGCAGTACACAGGGAAGCAAACGCCGACACATCCCCCTCTCCCTCTTCTTTTTGAAAAATATACTTAATAGCCAGACCCAATTTTGTAATCTGGAGACCTTTCAGTCTTATGGTAAAATACAACCCCGTTGCCAGAAGCAAAAGCAACGTAGGCGGTCCCCATACCACGGTCTGTATCTTTTCTAAAACAGGCAGCAAACGATTCATTTTCACACCTCTTCTCAGCCGATTCCCTTATAAACCAGTCCCAGAATAAATACAACTACAGCCAAAGGCACATAAATATATTTTGCCACTGGTTTAAAAAGCCCCGGAAGTCTCTTTTCTCTTCCCGTTTCCAGTTCCTCTTTGATTCTGTCAAAGCCCAGGATATAGTAGATAGAAACCGCACCCAGCACAGCGCCAAAAGGAACCACAATAATGGTAATAAAGTCCATCCAGTGCCCCACTCTTGCCTCTTCTTCCAGGAACAGACCTACCAGCAGAGTCAGACCGCCGCACAGCAGTACTGCATGATTTCTCTTTATCTGGAATTTATTCTGCCAGCTTTCAATCACTGCCTCAAACATATTAATAAGAGAGGTAATTCCTGCAAAACATACGGAAAGGAAAAACATCACGGAAAACAACCTTCCCATAGGCATCTGCTTGAAAATGTTCGGAATGGTTATAAACATCAGAGATGGCCCTGAAGACGGCTCGATTCCGAAAGCAAAAACTGCCGGCATAATGGCCAGCGCGGACAGCATGGCTGCAATGCTATCAAAAAATACCGTCTGAAGAGAAGCCTTTGGAATATCCTCCTTCTTACTCAGATAAGAGCCGTACACAATCATTCCCGAACCGGTAATGGATAAGGAAAAGAACGCCTGTCCCATGGCCATCACCCAGGTATCCATATTCGCCAGCGCTTCCCATTTTGGAACAAAGAGAAATTCGTATCCTTCCTTTGCTCCCGGCAGGAAAAATACACGAACTGCCAGAACTGCAAAAAGCAGAAAAAACAAAGGCATGAGAATCTTATTTGCTTTCTCAATCAGGGGCGCTGCTCCAAACACCAGAAGCAGAACCGTAAGGGCAATGACCAGAATGTGCCAGGGAACGTTCCCCATCATTGCCGTCACTTCTCCAAAGTATTCTGCAGAGTCTCTTTCCATAACCGTATTCGTCACAGAACCGGCTAAAAATCTCAGAACCCATCCAATAATAACAGAATAGCCGATAGCAATGCCCAGAGAGCCAAGAAGGGGAATCCATCCTATGATTTTTCCTATTTTTTTCTTATGAATAGCAGACCAGCAATGCTCGTAAGCCCCCAGTGTTCCCGTTCCTGCCCTTCTTCCAATGGCAAATTCTGCGGAAAGTCCCACAAAGCCAAAAAGACAAGTAAACAAAATATATGGTATCAAAAAGGCCGCCCCGCCGTATTCGCCCAGACGATAGGGGAACATCCAGATATTTCCCAGTCCTACCGCAGAGCCTACACAGGCAAGCACAAACCCTAAAGAGTTGGTAAAACTCCCGTTTTTATGCGTATGCATCTATTTTTACCTCCTGCTGCGTTAAATTTTAAAACTATGCCTCTTCAATGTAACAAAGAACCCTGGGAAAGTCAACCAAAACCCTTGGACTTTCTGACGTTTTTTTTGCAGATTTGTGGTATATTTATGTTTGATATATTTACACAGGAGAGATACTTATGGATACTTTTATTTTTATCCTGGAAATCATAGGAACCATCGCCTTTGCATCATCCGGCGCTATGATTGCCATTGAGAAAAAAATGGATATTTTCGGAGTCAATATTCTGGGTGCCACCACTGCGGTTGGGGGCGGTATTATGCGTGATGTAATTTTAGGGGTCACGCCTCCCACGGCCTTTGCCAAACCGGTCTATATCCTGTTTGCGGCTCTGACCTCCACCCTGCTTTTTGCCATTGTATACACCACTCCGAACATTCTGCATTCTAAAATAAAGAATAAAATCTATGATAAAATCATGCTCTGGTGCGATACTGTGGGGCTTGGCATCTTTACGGTACTGGGTATTCAGACAGCTTCCCGGCTGGTGACAGAAGACAACCCTTTCTTCTTTATTTTCATCGGTGTGCTCACCGGTGTAGGCGGCGGCGTGGTGCGTGACATTATGGCTGGGGAGACCCCTTATATTCTGGTGCGGGAAATCTATGCCAGCGCCTCCATTGCAGGTGGCATTGTCTATATAGCGTGCCGAAATTCTGTAGGCGAGGCCTCCGGCATGCTTCTGGGTCTTTGTGTCACCGTGGTTGTCCGGGCTCTGGCCACACATTTTCACTGGAATCTCCTGCGGATTCATTGACGTACCGCAAAAAAGTGCTATACTTAATAGAAAATGTGTGAAGGAGATGTTAAGCCATGAGCAAAATTGATGAAGTCAGAAAAGCAATGGTCACTGCCATGAAAGCAGGTGACAAAGAACGGAAAGAATCTCTGTCCATGCTGCTGTCCGCTCTGAAAAACAAAGCCATTGACAAGCGCGAAGATTTGACAGAAGCAGAAGAAAACGAAGTGGTTTTAAAAGAAATCAAACAGACAAAAGAAACTCTGGAACTGACCCCGGAGGACAGAACAGACCTGATAGAAGAATGTACCAAACGAATTGCCGTATATGAAGAATTCGCCCCGAAAATGCTGAATGAGGACGAAATCAAAGAAGTGATTCAGGGTGTGCTTACAGAACTGGAAATCACAGTTCCTACAGGCAAAGACAAAGGCCGCATTATGAAAGTACTCATGCCTAAGGTAAAAGGCATTGCCGATGGAAAACTGGTCAATCAGGTGCTGGCTTCCATGCTGCAGTAAACCCTCTCTGTTTTTAAATGAGGCTGCCGCACTTTATGCGGCAGCCTCATTTCTTCTAATCTAAAATTTGCCCTTCTGTGGAAATAGTCACCACCTGCCAGGGAAGGAATTTTCCGCTGTTTTGAAGCGCTTTCTTTACCGCCATCTCCAGACCTCCGCAGCAAGGCACCTCCATACGAAGAATGGTTACACTTCTGATGTCATTGTTTTTTATAATTTCTGTCAGCTTTTCGCTGTAATCTGCCCCGTCCAGTTTCGGACACCCGATAAGGGTAATTTTTCCTTTCATAAAGTCCCTGTGAAAATCAGCATAGGTATAAGCCGTACAATCTGCTGCAATCAGCAGCTTTGCTTTGTGAAAATACGGCGCATTTACCGGCACCAGCTTTATCTGACAGGGCCACTGTCTAAGCCGGGATATCCCTGCCTCATCATAAGGCGCTGCTTCCCGCTCCACAAAGGTAATTGCACCTGTAGGACACTGAGGCAGGCAATCTCCCAGTCCGTCACAGTAATCCTCCCGCAAAAGTCTGGCTTTCCCGTCTACCATACCAATAGCACCCTCGTGGCAGGCTGAAGCACAGAGTCCGCAGCCGTTACATTTCTCTTCCTGTATTTCAATAATTTTCCGAATCATCTTGTACCTCCCTTGCTTTTGTGTCCTTATCATACTATAATGCAGACAGCAATTCAGTGGTTAAAACCACGGAAAGGAAGACTTATGGAAATTTTTCAAATTCCTATCTTTCATAAAATCAATAAAGAAGAACTGGATTTACTAAGACAACAGGGCTGTATGCGCCAGCAGCAATTTCTTAAAAATACCACTATTTTTCACATGGGGGATACCATTTCGGAACTGGGCATTGTCCTGTCCGGAAGCGTGGTGGTAGAGAATACGGATTTGTGGGGAAATCGGAGCATTTTAAGTCATATTTCCCAGGGACAGGTCTTTGCGGAAACTTATGCCTTCTGCGGAGAACCCATGATGGTATCTGCCATAACAGCTGAACCTTCGGAAATTCTGTTTTTAAACCTGGAACGCCTGCAGTATCTTTCGCCAAAGGCAGCGTCCTGCCGTTCTGTCATTATGCAGAATCTGCTGCGGATTTCCGTGCAGAAAAACCTGATTCTCTCCAACCGAATTTTCTGCACCACCCCAAAAACCATCCGGGAGCGCCTTCTGATTTATCTCACGGGACAGGCTGTCCGTACAGGCAGCACAGCTTTTGAAATCCCTTTTGACCGTCAGGGTATGGCCGACTATCTCAATCTGGACCGCAGTGCGCTTTCCAAAGAACTGGGAAAAATGCGAAAAGAAGGTATTCTGGATTTTCATAAAAACAAATTTACCCTTTATCAGAAACTGGACTAAAAAAG
>NZ_JBBKBX010000030.1:0-31276 GCF_037890365.1 Blautia sp. HCN-20427
TTAGAGGAAATGCCGGGAATTGTTTTGGATTATGGAATTTTCCTGTGAAAAAAGTAAGATTTCGGGAAGGCATTCTCTTGACGCAAGGAGAAAATAGTGCTAAAATACAAATAGATATGACGTATGATGTCTTAAAACAAAAGAGAGAAACCTTATAAAAAACTTCCAAATACTTATGGAAAAGGAGAATGATTATGGAATTAAGAAGTCAGGAATTAAGAAAAATTGCACCGGAATTAGACCCTCTTCGTCTGGGAACAGGCTGGAAGGTAGAAGATTTGTCAAAACCTCAGATTATGATTGAAAGTACCTTCGGAGACAGCCATCCGGGCAGCGGACATCTTCTGGAACTGGTGGAAGAGGCCAGAGAAGGAATCGCAGAGGCAGGCGGCCATGGGGCCAGATACTTTACAACAGATATCTGTGACGGAGAAGCTCAGGGACATGATGGTATTAATTACTCTCTGGCTTCCAGAGATATGATTGCCAATATGATTGAGGTTCATGCCAATGCGACGCCTTTTGACGGTGCTGTGTTTGTGGCAAGCTGTGATAAGGGTATGCCGGCACACTTAATGGGTGTGGGAATAGTGAATATTCCCTCTATTGTAGTGACAGGCGGCGTTATGGATGCGGGTCCGGACCTGCTGACACTGGAACAGATTGGAAAATACAGCGCAATGTGTGAACGTGGAGAAATCACAGAAGAGAAGCTGACTTACTATAAGCAGCACGCCTGCCCATCCTGCGGCGCCTGCTCTTTTATGGGAACAGCCTCTACCATGCAGATTATGGCAGAAGCCCTGGGATTAATGCTGCCGGGCAGCGCCCTGATGCCTGCTACCAGCCCGGATTTAAGAAAAGTGGCAAAAGAAGCCGGAAAACAGGCAGTATGGCTGGCAGAGCACAATCTGACACCGGATAAAATTGTTACGATGAAATCTTTCGAAAATGCAATTATGGTGCACGCAGCCATTTCCGGTTCCACCAACTCTCTTCTTCATCTGCCGGCCATTGCCAGGGAATTTGGTATTGAAATTGACGGAGATACCTTTGACAGACTCCACAGAGGAGCTCATTACCTTCTGAATATCCGTCCGGCAGGAGAGTGGCCTGCACAGTATTTCTACTATGCAGGCGGTGTGCCGACAATTATGGAAGAAATTAAAGATATGCTGCATCTGGATGTGATGACCGTTACCGGAAAAACACTAGGGGAAAATCTGGAAGATTTAAAGAAGAATGGATTCTATGACAAATGCGATGCCTATCTGGCAAAAGTGGGATTAAAGAGAGAAGACGTCATTCGTCCCTTTGATAAGCCTTTCGGTACAGACGGAAGCATTGCCGTTCTTTACGGAAACCTGTGTCCTGACGGAGCAGTGGTGAAACACACAGTTGTTCCAAAAGAAATGTTTGAGGCGACCTTAAAGGCCCGCCCCTTTGATTGCGAAGAAGACGCTATTCATGCGGTACTGACTCATGAAATTAAACCGGGGGACGCTGTGATTATCCGCTATGAGGGACCGAAAGGAAGCGGAATGCCGGAAATGTTCTATACCACAGAAGCGATTGCTTCTGACGGAGAATTGGGAGCTTCTATTGCACTTTTGACAGACGGAAGATTTTCCGGCGCATCCAAGGGCCCGGCTATTGGACATATTTCTCCGGAAGCAGCCCAGGGCGGCCCGATTGCTCTGGTAGAAGAGGGCGATTTGATTGAGGTGAATATTCCAAACCGTGTACTCCGTATTGTGGGAATTGCAGGAGAAAAGAAGACAGAAGAAGAAATCCAGGAAATTTTAAAAGAACGTAAGAAAAACTGGACACCGAAGCCATTAAAATATGACAAAGGTGTATTGAAAATATTCTCAGAACATGCAGTTTCTCCTATGAAAGGCGGGTACATGAAATAATGAATCTGTTCGATATTACAGGGAAAAAAGCCATTGTCACAGGAGGAACCAGAGGACTTGGCTATGGTATGGCAGAGGGCTTTCTGGAAGCCGGCTGTGAGGTGGCTATTGTAGGAACTTCAGATAAAGTGTATGAGGTGGCAGAAGACTTCCAAAAAAGAGGTTTTTCCTGCTACGGCGTAAAAGGAAACCTGGGAGAGCGGGAAGATGTTTATCGGGTATTCCGGGAATGTGTCGAAAAGCTGGGCGGTGATTTGGATATTTTGCTGACGGCTCACGGCATACAGAGAAGACACAGCGCAGAAGAGTTTCCCATGGAAGAGTGGGATGAGGTGATTGGTGTGAATCTGACTTCCGTTTTTATTCTGTGTCAGGAAGCAGGGAAACTTATGCTGAAAAAGGGATATGGCAAGATTATCACCATTGCTTCTATGAATTCGTTTTTTGGAGGGCAGACCATTCCGGCCTATGCAGCAGCAAAAGGCGGCGTGGCGCAGCTGACCAAAGAGCTGACCAATGACTGGCTGGCCAGAGGGGTGAATGTCAATGCCATTGCCCCTGGCTATATGGCAACCGAGATGAACAAAGCTCTGTTAGACCCTGAAAATCCCAGATTTGCTTCTATTTCAGAGAGAATCCCGGCACATCGCTGGGGAACCGGAGAGGATATGAAGGGGACAGCTATTTTCCTGGCCTCTCATGCCAGCGACTATGTAAGCGGCGCTGTGATTCCGGTGGATGGCGGATATCTGGTGAAGTAAGATACATGGATACCTGTATAAAGGAGCGGATAAGTATGAATAAAAAACAGAAAAGTGCACCCCAGCGGCTTTTATGGGCGCAGTTTGATGCCTTGCAGATGGGCTCCGGCTGGGACGAAGAGGATATTCAAAAACCTCAGATATTGTTGGAGGATGTCTTTGGAGACAGTCATCCCGGCAGTGTTCATCTGGCAGGGCTTATGGAACAGGCCAAATACGGAGTCTTTGAAAAAGGTGGATTTCCCGCTCAGTACCACACCACGGATATCTGTGACGGCTGTGCCCAGGGACATGACGGTATGAATTATATTCTGGCTTCCAGGGAAGCTATCTGTGATATGATAGAGGTGCATGGCAGTGTGTATCCTTGGGACGGAATGATTTTGTCTGCCTCCTGTGACAAGTCCATTCCTGCCCAGTTAAAGGCGGCTGCCCGTCTGGATATTCCTGCTATTTTTGTACCTGGCGGCAGTATGCGCCCCGGACCTGATATGACAACTTCCTTAGTGGCAGGGGATATTTCCCTGCGTCAAAAGAGAAAAGATGCCATTACGCCAGAGGAAATCCGGGATTATAAGAAAACAGGATGTCCTTCCTGTGGAGCCTGCACGTTTCTGGGAACAGCCAGTACTATGCAGTGTATGGCTGAGGCATTGGGACTGGCGCTTCCCGGTTCAGCGCTTATGCCGGCTACCATGCGGGATATTCTGGCCTGTGCCAGAAAAGCAGGACGCCAGATTATGAAATTAGTAGAAAAAGATATAAAAGTCAGTGATATTCTCACAAAAGAAGCACTGGAGAACGCCATTGTGGTACACAGCGCCATTGGGGGTTCTACCAATGCCACTCTGCACTTGCCTGCTATTGCAAGAGAATTGGGAATTTATCTGGAACCGGAGCTTTTCGATGAAATCAACCATAGGGTTCCTCATTTGGGAAATATTACTCCAAGTGGAGAGCATTTAACCGAAGCCTTCTGGTTTGCAGGAGGCATTCCTATGGTGGAACTGGAACTGAGAGATATGCTGCATTTGGATGTGATGACCGTAACCGGAAAAACGCTGGGAGAAAATCTGGAAGAGATTCAAAAGGAGGGCTTTTTTGAACGCAATATCGGTTATCTGCACAATTATGGTTTGCACAGAGAGCAAGTTATTTTCCCGGTGGAAAAAGCAGAAGAAAAAGGTTCTGTGGCTGTTTTACGGGGAAATCTGGCGCCAGACGGGGCAGTTATCAAATATTCTGCCTGCACGCAGGAAATGCGGGAACGCAAAGGACCGGCAAAAGTGTATAACAGCGAGGAGGAAGCTTATCAGGCCGTGGTAGAGGGCAGGGTAAATCCCGGAGATATGCTGGTTATCCGTTATGAAGGCCCAAGAGGAAGCGGAATGCCGGAAATGTTGATGACAACAGAGGCCATTGTCTGCGATGAACGGCTCAATGGTTCCGTGGCCTTGATTACAGACGGGCGTTTTTCCGGTGCTACCAGAGGAGCGGCTATTGGACATGTATCTCCGGAAGCAGCAGCAGGAGGCCCGCTGGCTTTTATTGAAACGGGTGACATTTTGAAGTACAGTGTGGAAAAACGTTATCTGAACGTTGTGGGAATCCAGGGACAGGAATTACCGGAGGAAGAGATTCAGAAAATTTTGAAGGAACGAAGCCAGGCAGGTATTATCCCCCGTCCTAAACGGAAAGGGCTGTTTGGACGTTATACCAGACATGCACTTTCCGCCATGGAGGGGGCAGGATACGAAGAGTAGGGAGGAACATTATGAAGGCAAAATGGATTACACCGGTAGTGACAGCCCTGGACCAAAAGGGGCATATAGATATCGAAGCAAATAAAAGGATTTATGATTTTCTCATAGACGGCGGTATGGACGGTATCTTGCTGTTTGGCAGTATCGGAGAGTTTTTTGCACTTTCCCTGGAAGAAAAGAAAATCATGATTCGGGAGGCTGTAAAACACATTCGTCATAGAGTCACACTTTATGTGGGAACCTGTCATATGGAATTTGAGACCTGTGTGGAATTGTCTAATTATGCCATAGAGCAGGGAGCTGACGGCGTGATGGTGATTTCTCCCTACTATTTCAATCTGCCGGACAGTGCGATTCTGCATTTCTATGATACATTGGCAGAGCAGGTGAAGGGATCTGTACTTTTGTACAATTTTCCGGACCGTACAGGGCACGACCTTTCCCCGGAACTGATATACCGGCTGGTGTCTGAACATGAAAATATTGTGGGCATTAAAGATACGGTGGCCACTATGGGGCATACCAGAGCTATTATTCAGAAGGTGAAAAAAGAGTTTCCCAATTTTATGGTGTATTCTGGATTTGACGAGTTTTTCGGACACAACGTACTTTCCGGAGGAGACGGTTGTGTGGCTGGTCTGTCTAATTTTGCTCCGGAAGTAGCTTCCGCTTATGCCAATGCAGCCAGAAATGATGATTTGGAGAAAATGGCACAGTGTCAGCAGAAAATTGACAGCCTGATGGCTATTTATGATGTGGCACCGCAGTTTATTCCTACCATTAAAAAGGCCATGGCAGTGCGCGGTATTCAGATGGAACCGGTGTGCGCCCAGCCCCTTTTGCCGGCTACAGAGGAAGAGACCGGCAAAATCCGGGAAATTTTAAAACATGCAGGATTGAAGGAATAGAAAAACTCCCCGCAAGACGGAAATGCTGTCTTTGCGGGGAGTTGTGCTTTTAAGAATTTTCTTTTTCCGGGTGTTCCAGCTCATCAATAGCCAGGCGGAAACCGTTCTGTGCAGCTTTCATGCGCCAGAAATCCGCTTTTTCAACGTCTTTTTCTACCCCTTCACCATAGCGGTAGAGGACAGAAAGGTTATACTGGGCTGCCGGAATATTGCCGTTTGCGGCTTTTTCAAAAAGCTGAAAGGCTTTTGCTGGTTCATAGGGAATGGTTTCTCCTGAGAGAAACTGTGCGCCCATGCAGCACATAGCCCGGAAATCTCCCTGGGCGGCAGCTTTTTTATACCAGTCAAAGGCCTTGGAAATATCGGGTTTTGTGCCAATCCCCTCTTCGTAACAGCGTCCCATGTTGTACTGGGCATTCATGTTTCCGCTCTTTGCAGCCTGGTTCATGTAGAAAAGGGCTTTTTTGTCATCTTTTTCCACACCCCTGCCCTGGGCATAGAGAAGCGCCAGATGCATAGCGGCCTCTATATGGTCTTTTTTTGCTGCTTTTTCATACCACTGTGCTGCCTGAGCATAGTCCACAGAAGTACGAATACCGTTTTCATAATAATAGCCCACACCGTAAATAAAATCCCGCTGTCCGTTTTCTGCGAGGATTTTCAATTCTTCTACGGTGAGATTTAAATTTTTCATATCCATAGGTGTGTTCTCCATTTGTCTGTGTTTTGTAAAATAATATTCATTATACCACAAAGCAGCGGCCAGGGGAACCTGTTACCGTCTCCGGAAGGACAAAATTATGAAAATCCCTTTACAATAAGAAAACAGCCTTATATAATAGAAAACGGACGAAAATTGTTAATATTTGGCTGAGCCAAAGAACAATTTCATGACATAGAACGGAGGGAAAAACCATGCTTGAATTAAAGGACGTGTCCTTTCGTGTTCCGGAGGATTCCAAAGAGGAAGAAAAGGGAATTCTGGAGCATGTAAGTTTCACCCTGGAGGACAATAAATTTGTTGCCATTACAGGACCAAACGGCGGAGGAAAATCCACGCTGGCAAAAATTATCGCAGGAATTGAAAAGCCCACAGAGGGACGCATTTTCTTTGACGGGGAGGATATTACAGACTGGAGTATTACCGAAAGGGCCAGGCACGGTATCAGTTATGCTTTCCAGCAGCCGGTGCGTTTTAAGGGAGTAACGGTCTTTGATTTAATTAATCTGGCGGCAGGAAAGGACATTTCCCTGTCCGGCGCCTGTCAGTATCTTTCCGAAGTGGGGCTGTGTGCCAAAGATTACATTAACCGGGAAGTAAACAGCAGTCTTTCCGGCGGTGAGATGAAGCGTATTGAAATTGCTACGGTGATGGCAAGAGGAACCAGGCTGTCTGTTTTTGATGAACCGGAGGCTGGTATTGATTTGTGGAGTTTTCAGAACCTGATTCATGTGTTTGAAAATATGCATAAACAGCAAAGCGGCTCCATTCTGATTATTTCTCACCAGGAGAGAATTTTAAATACAGCAGATGAAATTCTGGTCATTGCAGACGGGAAACTGGTACGCAGAGGAAGCAAGGATGAAGTGCTTCCGGCATTATTAAGCGCAGCAGAGACAGATACGGGCTGCAGTATCTGGCAGAAGGGAGTGCAGAACTAATGGATACCATACAAAAAGAACTTTTAGAGGCAGTGTCAGGGCTGCATGAAATCCCTGTAGGTGCATATAATATCCGGACCAACGGCAAGACGGAAGCCAGAAACAGCACGGAGCATATTGAAATTATCCCCAGAGAGAGCGGAGACGGTATTGTCATTAAAATCAAGCCGGGAACAAAAAACGAGAGTCTTCACATTCCCGTGGTTTTAAGCCAGGCAGGTTTAAAAGAAACAGTGTACAATGATTTTTATATTGGAGATGACTGTGATGTTACCATTATTGCAGGCTGCGGTATCCACTGCGGAACTGATGATTCCAGCCAGCATGACGGTATCCACAGCTTTTTTATCGGGAAAAATTCCAAGGTGAAATATGTGGAGAAGCATTA
This sequence comes from Blautia sp. HCN-20427, assembly GCF_037890365.1. Classification (NCBI taxonomy): domain Bacteria; kingdom Bacillati; phylum Bacillota; class Clostridia; order Lachnospirales; family Lachnospiraceae; genus Blautia; species Blautia sp. HCN-20427. The sequence continues at coordinate 7,399 of NZ_JBBKBX010000030.1, forward strand.
TGGCAGCGGAGACGGCAAAGGACAGCGTATTATGAATCCGGAGACCATTGTGGAAATCGGAGAAAACAGTTATATGGAAATGGATACTGCCCAGATAAAAGGTGTGGATTCCACGATTCGCAAGACAACAGCAAAATTGGGAGCACATGCCAGCATGAAAGTCATGGAAAGACTGATGACGCATGGAACGCAGAAAGCGGAAAGCCGTTTTATCGTGGATTTAAACGGAGAGGATTCCGGAGCCAACATTATTTCCCGTTCCGTGGCAAAGGATGAATCCCATCAGCTTTTCCAGTCCGTGTTAAACGGAAATGCAAAGTGCAGCGGACATACGGAGTGCGATGCGATTATTGTGGGCAATGCAAAAATCAGTTCTATTCCGGAAATCACAGCAAACAACTCAGACGCGGCGTTGATTCATGAGGCTGCCATCGGCAAAATTGCAGGGGAACAAATTGTGAAACTGATGACACTGGGACTGACAGAAGAAGAGGCGGAAGAACAGATTATCAGCGGATTCCTGAAATAAAAACTGGAAATAATAGACGCTTTCTTGTCTGATTTGTGGTAAAATAGAGATAACTATTAATTGGGAATGGAATGAGGGTATTTCTATGATTTATAACAATGTAAGACATGAATGTAACCTTTATAATTTCTTTTTTGCGCCGAGGGGAAACCGCAGGGTTATGGAGTTGGGCATGAAGATTACCCAGATGTATTTGAATCCATTTGACCGGATTATCGGCATTATCGGCGCCAAGGATTCGGGAAAGAGTATGCTCATTAAAGGCATGTTTCCCGGGATTCAGACAGTAGAATCAGATGACGAATACGATATTCTGGACATGCCGCTTCTGAATTCAGAAGATGTAGGTTTTTACACACCCAGAACCTTTCATGTGGATGTGCGTGCAGCTATGAAATATGTGTCTCTGGAGCGGATTGCCGAGGCGGTCCATCATGTGACCAGCCAGCAGAAACGGGTGATTGTAGAGCACTTTGAAATCCTGTATCCGGTGCTAAAAAGAAATGCGGACTTGCTCATTGGAATCGGGGAAGAAGTGATTGTCACAAGACCGTCTCTTTTTGGACCTTTGCCGGGAAACATTGCGGACATTGTTTTTAAGTCTCTGGTTTACCGGAAAATGGCCCACAGCGCGGAGGATTTGTTTGGGTACTGCGTCAGGGATATTGAGCGTCCCCGTTCGACCCGTTCCGGTATTAAGCATGGATTTATGATTAATTATGCAGACAAGCCTGCTTTTGATTTGGAAGAAATCGAGGGGAGAATTCTGGATTTGATTCGCCAGGATTTGCCTATCGTACCTTATGATGAGGAACATATCAAAATCGGGGACGAAATCATCCCCTGTACCGGACCGCTGATGCATGTGGAAAGCACTGGGAAGATTGTAAATTTCTCTCTGGTGAAGGAATTTTACTATGAGTCTAAGTTCCACGAATATGTGGTGGCGGGAACCGTGGGGTATAAGCATGAAGTGACAGAGAATGATGAAGAACTGAATAATATTGAAATTTAGTCAGATTTCGGATGAAAGAGAAGTGAACACAACATGAATGGTTGTATAGCTTCTCTTTTTTTCGTTGTATTTAAAGGAGGTTTCGGCATTCTATATAAGAATATGTACAGAAAAGAGGGGTAAAACGTAATAAATGAAAAAAATTAATTATTTTGTAAAAAACAGATGAAAAATACATAGAAATGTTGTATTATATAAAAAGATTATAAAGAGATTATAAACAAGGAGCCCTCCCCGAAATCTTTCGGGGGGGGGTAAAATTTGTTTTATGGGGAAGAATATATTAATTTTGGCAACAACCGGTGGTTTTTTGGACAAGTTTGAAATGGAAAATGTAAGAATTTTACAATCTATGGGGTATAAAGTTCATTATGCCTCCAACACCTATGATATGCACTATCTTTTTGATGAAAAAGAGGTGACAGAAAAAGGTGTTCAGCTTCACCATGTTGATATTGCCAGGTCACCTTATATGCTGCAGAACAATTGGAAAGCATTTCAACAGTTAATTGAAATTGTAGATACATACCATATTCAGGCGATACATTGCCATACGCCGGTAGGCGGAGTTCTGGGCAGACTTGTAGGGAGATATTATAAGAAAAGAAAGCTCAGAGTTATTTATACAGCACATGGCTTCCACTTTTTCAAGGGGGCACCGCTGATAAATAACTCTATTTATCATGCAGTGGAAAAACTGTTAGCCCCATATACAGATGTACTGGTTGTGATTAATCAGGAAGATTATCAAAGCGCGCGGAGGATGCGTCTGAAACGGGGCGGGAAAGTTTATAAAATTCCCGGTGTAGGGCTGGATACGGAGAAATTCAAACCATTATCTCAGGAGGAGCGTGAGAAGAAGAGAAAAGAACTGGGAATCGGAACAGAGGATTTCTTTTTGGTATCTGTAGGAGAATTGAACGAAAATAAAAATCAGGAAGTGGTTCTGAAAGCTTTGCTCAGAATGAGATGGCGGAGGAAGAAATTGAAAAATATCCGGTACGGGATTTGCGGGGATGGATTCTATGAAAACAGAATCCGGGAAGATATTCGCCGATGGCATCTGAAAGATACGGCCATCATGTATGGGTATTGCAGAAATGTACAGGAAATTCTGGGCTGTGCCGATGCATCGGTTTTTCCATCAAAAAGAGAAGGGCTTGGAATGGCAGGTCTGGAATCCTTAGCCATGGGGGTCCCTGTGCTGGCTTCTGATAATCGGGGAACAAGGGAATATATGCGTCACGGAGAAAATGGTTATGTTTATTCCTGGAATGATGTGGGCGGTTTTTGCGAAGGTATAGAACGGCTTAGAGACAGAACTGCGGAAGAAAAAGTACAGATGAAACAGAAGTGTATTGATTCTGTGGAGTCGTTTCAGTGTAAATACACGAATGCAATTATGAGGGAAGTATACGAAAATATTGACAGGAAGTTGCGTTAAAAATGAAGAAGAAAAAAATAGAAATCAGTGTTATTATGGGAGTTTACAATCCCAAAAGTCGAGCACAGCTTCAACAGGCTGTACGTTCTGTCATAAATCAGACATTTCAGGAATGGGAAATGTTGATTTGTGATGACGGTTCTGACAAATCTTACATACCCATAATCGAAGAAACGTCAAAACTGGATGAAAGAATTATTTTGATTCGCAATGAGAAAAACCAGGGCCTGGCCCATGCGCTTAACGAGTGCCTGAAACGAGCGAGAGGAAGATACATTGCCAGAATGGATGACGATGATATTTCCATGCCGGACAGGTTAGAAAAGTTATATGGTTTTTTGGAAAGCCACAAAGAATACCAGTGGGCAGGTTCTAATTCTGAACTGATAGATGAAAATGGTGTCTGGGGTGTTGAAAGAATGCAGGAAATCCCATGCAAAGAGGATTTTCTTCTCTATTCTCCGTACATACATCCTTCCGTAGTGTTTCGGAAAAGTATTCTGAAACGTTTAAATGGATATAAGGTAGCTGCAGAGACCATGCGTTGTGAAGATTATGAGTTGTTTATGCGACTTCATGAGCGGGGGTATAAAGGATATAATCTGCAGGAAAATCTTTTGAAGTACCGGGAGGACCGGGAAAGTTATAAAAAGAGAAGATACTGTTATCGGGTGAGAGAAGCAAAAGTACGTTATGAAGGCTTTAAGAAGTTGGGAATCTTGAAATTTCATACGGCGCCATATGTGGTAAAACCCCTAATAGCAGGGCTGGTATCACCAAATTTTGTGAAATATATGAAGAGAAGTGTGAGAAGAGTAACTTATGCAAAAGGAAAGAGAACAAGAGAGACTGGTTGAATATAGAAAGATTCTGAGAAAGAATCATACCGTTTATGAACAAGTACAGAATTGTCACGCAGAAACTTTGCTGGATTCCAGAATCGAAAGTGTACTGGGCCCTGCATTAAACAGCTTTGTCCTGTGGGTGTTAAAAGAGGCAGAAAGAAAGCAGATAAAGAGACTGTATTTCCTGGCCAGAGATGGATATTTTATGTATCGATGCGCTCTTCTTTATTGCCGTAGATGGAATTTACCAATCGAGTGCCGCTATTTGAGCTGTTCCAGATATTCTATTCGGATTCCTATCTTTCATATGAATATGGAAGACGCTTTGGACTATATCTGCAGGGGCGGCATTGATGTAACTCTGGACAAAATCTTAAACCGAGGCGGCCTGAATGAAAAAGAAAAAGAAAGAGTGCTGCAAGAGGCATTTAGAAATCGAAGTGCCCGGGAAATCATTCCCTACGCAGAATTGTCCGCTGTCAGAGAAAGATTAAAAAGCTGTGTTTTCTTTATGGAATGTGTATATGAACGATCATGTAAGGCGTATCCTTCTCTGAAAGGGTATTTGCAGCAGGAAGGCCTTCTGGACAAGGGGAAATCTGCTTTGGTAGACAGCGGTTGGGTTGGCTCTATGCAGAAGACTTTAAATATGGTTTTGAAAAATCTGGGAAGGAAAGAGAGACTGACAGGGTACTACTGGGGACTTTATGAATTACCGGCAGATGTGCAGAGAAATGATTATTTTTGCTATTATTTTAGTCCGGAGAAAGGATTGCGGGAAAAAGTTTTTTTCAGTAATTGTCTGTTTGAGACACTTTTCAGTGCGCCTCATGGTATGACTATGGGATATGAGAAAATAGAAGAGGGTTATGTGCCCTGTTATGCTGAAATATTACCGGACCGAAAAGAATTTATGGGAAAATTGGAAAAAGGTCTTTTGAAATTTGCAGAAAGCACTATAGAGCAGATAAAAAATATAGAAGAAATAGATTGTGAAGAGTATCGAAAAGCAGTGATGCAAATTTTAAAACTTTTTATGGGAAAACCCACACGGGCGGAGAGTGAATTGTTCGGCGGCCTAGAGTTTTCCGATGATGTTCTGGATGATGAGAGACAGCAGGTAGCTGCAAAAATGAGTGAAAAGGAATTGAGGGGAAATCATGTGTGGAACAAGGCTCTGGTGATGTTGGGAATACGAAAGGCTTATGTGAAAGAAAGTGCCTGGTATGAAGGCAGTGTGGCCAGGCATGGAAAAAGTGAGAGGTATCATCTAGTGATGTACAGGCTTTATAAATATCTTCTTTATATGAGGAAGAATTACTATTATTTGAGGAATAAGGAGAATAAAAATGACAAAGAAGCATAAGAGGGAGCAGAGGAAACAGTATCTGTTCGTGATTCATGAGTTGGTCTCAAGAGAAACGAAAAGAAAATATGCCCGTTCAAAATTGGGGATTTTGTGGAGTGTTTTGAATCCGCTGCTGTCCATGGCTGTACTCTCTATGATATTTTCTACGATATTTAAGAGAAGTATTGAAAATTATCCCATTTATTATTTGACGGGATTCATTATCTGGAACATGTTTACCTTATCCACCAATACAGCTATGACAGCATTGGTAGATAACAAACAGCTTTTGATAAAGGTGAAGCTGCCAATGTTGATTTTCCCTATATCCAGAGTATTAACGGCCCTTGTTAATCTGGGATACTCTTTGGTTGCCTACGCGGTTATGTTGGTAGTGTTTCGAGTACAGTTTTCCTGGAAAATGTTGTTTCTCCCTGTAGTTGTATTCTTTCTGCTGTTATTTTCACTGGGGATTTCCTACATACTGTCAGTGGCCTATGTTTTCTTTGGAGATATTAAACACTTGTATTCCGTCATAACAACGCTTTGGATGTATTGCTCGGCTATTTTTTATCCGGTAGATGCTATTGATCCGGTGTTGAAAATGATTGTAGAACATAATCCGGTGTACAATTTTATTGCATGTGCCAGAGACTGCATGATGTATCAGCAGCTTCCTAATATGCTGGAGGGAACACAGCTGGTAGTGTGGGGCATAGGAATGTATCTTGTGGGGATTTTGGTATTTAATAAATTTAAAAATAAAATCATGCAGGTAATCTAAAAGGAAAGAGAAATTATGAAAAATAAAACTATAAAGGAAATGGCAGGTTTGCTGTTGGTTTCTGCTTTAATGTTATGTGTACCCGATACTGTTTGGGCTGCTGCGCAGGCGGCTTTTGGTTCTGAGAGCTATAGCCCGCAGGCGGGGGAAAGTTTTCCTATGGGGATTTATATTAATGCAGACGAGGTTGTCAGCAGCGGTCATACAGAAGTGAAGTATGACCCGGAAATGCTGGAATATGTGACAGGAGGAGAATTGGTAGAAGAAGGTCTGGTGCGTCTGACCTATGAAAACGTAGTAGGGAATCAGGCAAGGCAGGATATACAGTTTTTGCCAAAAGCAGGCGGTCGGACAGAAGTAGAGATTGTAAGCGCCCAGGCAACAGGAATCCAAGGAAACGAAGTGCAGATTACCAATATGCAGAAAGTTCCGGTACAGTTGCCGGTTACAGATACCTGCAGAATAAGTAAACTAACGGTGAATGGTACATCCGTGGATATAGGAAAACTGGAACAGAACCAGGCACAAATAGAAGTAAGTGGTGAAGTTGAAACAGCAGATATCCAGGCAGAGCCTTCTGAGGGAAGCGTAGTAACTGTAGAAGACGCTGCTTTGAAAGAAGGAGAAAACACCATAAAAATCAGGGTGGAGGATCAACAAGGCAATAAGGCCTTCTATCAGCTTGTGGTTACAAGACAAAAACTCCAAGCGGCACAAGAGCAGGAAGAAACAGATACTACTCCTGTACAAAAAAAAGAACAGGATAGTACTAAAGGTGATCAGAGCTTAAGAAACGGATTGTTTCTTATAGGCGGCATTTTTATTCTGTTGGAAGTAGTCATCTGCATAATTTTGGGAATCCGTATTCATCAGAAAAAGAAAAGAAGACGGAGAAGAAGAGCCCAACAATTAAAGAAAAAGCAGATGCAGAAAAAAGCAGAAGAAATTCAGGCTGCTCAGGATAGAGCTATGGAAGCTGCTATTACAGAAATCATAGAAGAGAAGAAGCAGCAGGCAGAAGACCAGGAAGACTACGAAATAAAAGTAGAAAATGTTACTATGACCTTCCGCATTATTCAGAATGCACCTTCCAGTGTAAAAGAATATATGATTCAAAAGATGAAAAAAGAAACAAAATACAGAGACTTTTCAGCTTTGAAAGATGTTAGTTTTAATGTAAAAAAAGGCGAGGTTGTAGGAATCATTGGAACCAATGGTTCAGGAAAAAGTACCATTTTGAAAATTATTTCAGGAGCCTTACGACCTACCTCCGGCAGAGTTAAGGTAGACAGACAGAAGATTCAGCTTTTAACTTTAGGAACAGGCTTTGATTTTGAATTGACCGGAAAAGAAAATGTGTATTTAAATGGCGCTATTATCGGTTATACGAAAGAATATATAGATGAAAAATACGATGAAATCGTCAAATTCGCAGAACTGGAAGGGTTCATGGATGAGAAAGTGAAGAATTATTCTTCTGGTATGGTTTCTCGCCTTGGATTTGCCATTGCCACTATGAGAGATACACCGGAAATCCTGATTCTGGATGAAGTGCTAAGTGTAGGAGATATGTTCTTCCGCAAGAAAAGTGAGGCAAGAATCAAGGAGATGATTCACGGAGGTTCTACAGTTCTGATTGTTTCTCATTCCATGGATGTGATTAAGAAGAACTGTGACAAAGTTGTGTGGATTGAAAAGGGTGATTTGAAGATGGTGGGTACACCGAAGGAAGTGTGTCCGGCATATGAGAAACAGAATGGGTAAGAAAAGATGAACAGGCAAATAGTTGATAAGGTATATGGAGCCTTTGTAAATCAAGTGCCAGGAATTCGTGAACGCTATAAGCAAAAGCGAAATCAAACAAGAGGTTTAGGACGGATAAATGCATGGATTTACCTTTTATATTTAAATGTGGCATACCATATATTCAGGAGAAAGAAACTGGGGATTATTGAAAAATATCCTTATTACGAATCAAAAAAACTATATAGTGAGGGCAGTGAATCCTCTTTGTCAAAAAGAGAGGCACCGAAAACCTTTGCAAAAGACTTGGCAACTTATGATGTGGTTTCCTTTGATGTCTTTGATACTTTAATTTTCCGTCCTTTTTCCAGCCCGGCAGATTTATTTTTCTTATTGGGAGATGCTTTGGAATATATGGATTTTAAGAGAATCCGACAGGAAATGGAGTGGAAAGCCAGAGAAAAAAAGTACAAGCAGGAAAAGCATTACGAAGTTAATCTGGACGAAATTTATACCTTGCTTTCAGAAGAAACCGGAATCGCTAAAGAAAAAGGGATGGCACTGGAAATAGAGCTGGAAGAAAAGTTCTGTTTTGCAAATCCCTACATGATGAAAGTGATAAAAGAACTGAGAAAACAGAAAAAAAGAATTATTATTACTTCTGATATGTATTTGAACACAGAGCAAATAAAAAAGCTGCTATTGAAATGTGGATATGATGAATTCGATGCCTATTATGTATCTTGTGACATAGGAAAATCTAAGAGCAGTGGTAACCTGTATGACGAAGTAAGGCACAGAGAAGAAAATCTACAGGGAAAAAGATTAACCTTTGTGCATACAGGAGATAATTTTGTGGCAGATATTGAACATGCGAAAAAGCATGAGTTTTCTCCAAGACATTATGTCAATGTAAATGCAGCAGGAGAACAATACAGGGCAGAGGACATGTCGGCGATTACAGGAAGTCTGTATAGAGGGATTGTGAATGCTCATATTCATAATGGATTAAAAGAATATTCCAGAGAGTATGAATATGGGTATATCTACGGTGGATTGTTTGCCACCGGCTATTGCCAGTTTATCCATGAGTATGTAAAACAGCACAAAGTAGACAAGATTTTGTTTCTTGCAAGAGATGGATACGTGCTGAAAAAGGCCTATGAAATCCTCTACCCGGAAGAGGTAGATAAATGTAGGTATGTGTATTGGTCACGTCTGGCTGCTACTAAAATGTCAGCAGGATATTTTAAATATGATTACTTCCGGAGATTTTTATATCATAAAGTGAATCAGAATTATATACTAAAAGACATTGTAAAATCGATGGAATTGGATGATATGCTGGAAGAACTGTGTAAAGAGTCCGGATATACAGAAAATACGATTTTAACAGATAAAAATGTGGATTCTGTAAAAAGCTTTTTCATGAAATACTGGGACAAGGTATTAAAACATTATGAGGAACAGTTAGAAGCCGGAAAACAGTACTTTAAGGAAATTCTCCAGGGGAGTAATACTGCGGTAGCTGTAGACATTGGCTGGGCAGGAAGCGGGGCAATCACCTTGAATCATATTGTAAATGAGATATGGGAAATGAATTGTCCCATTACGGGCATTATTGCAGGAACAAATACCTGCCATAACGCAGAACCAGATGCCAGTGAGACCTTTTTGCAAAGTGGAAAACTGGTAAGTTATCTATATTCTCAGCGAGAAAATAGAGATATCTGGAAGTTCCATGATCCAGGAAAGAACCATAACCTGTATTGGGAAATGTTGCTGGATGCGCCGCATGGAAGCTTAAAAGGGTTTTATTTGGATGAGAGTGGGAAATGGGAGTGTAGGTTGAAAAAAGAAGATGGTAATATGAATAATATTATAGAGGTACAAAGAGGAATATTAAGCTTTCTTAATGAATATAGAAAAATTCAAAATGTAGTAGGAGACAGTTTATTAGTTTCTGGAAGAGATGCGTATGCTGCAATGGTTATTACACAGGAATATGGAAATGTATTATTTATGGATGGTATTTCGCAATTAATGGACAGAAGTAATATGGAGTAAAACAACTTAATTGGTAGGAGGAAATTTGATTGTGTATCAGTTGAAAGAATATGTATATAATAGGTTGGTTGATTATAATGCTGAGGTGAAGAGATTGTATGAAGGGTATATAATTGCTAATCCGGAGTATCACGAAAAACATCATATAGAATCATATAGATATTTGTTGAAATTAAGAAAATATTTTAATCTAGGAATGCAGGGAGCATTACCACTTCCGCCAGTAGGTGAAAATAGAATGAAGCAGGAAACGCAGAATAACACAACAACTGTATTAATGAGTGAAAATAATAAAGATAATCAAAGAATAGTAGTTGAAGATTCAGATTACGAATTGATAAAAAAATCACTTTATTTTGATGCAAAGTGGTATTTGAAAAAATATAAAGATGTTGATCAAAAAGGAATAGATCCAGTAGAACATTACTTAACGGTAGGATGGAGAGAATTTCGGCGTCCAGGACCTTCTTTTAGTACATTACTCTATTTAAATAGATATGCAGATGTTAGTAAAGCAGGTATAAATCCTTTAGTACATTATGAAAGAATCGGAAAAGTGGAAAAGAGATTATCTTCATATAAAGGGTTGTATAATACAATTTCTAAAGAAATTGGTATTATTGAAAAATCAAAATTGTTTGATTCCGTATGGTATCAGAACAAATATTTAAAAGATGATGTTAGCTGTGAAAAGCCATCTGTGCATTATTTTTGTATAGGTTGTTATTGGGGATATGATCCTAGTGCTGCCTTTTCAAGCAAACTATATAAAACTGAATTTCCAGATTTAAAAAATGTACCTTATTTATTACATTATGAAACTTATAGTAAAAGTCATGGTAAAGGTTTTTTCAATTTGTCTGCAGGATACTATGAGAATAAAAGTTTATTTTTAAAAGTGATGGAGACAACGTTAGCAGCAACATTGAAGATGATGTCAGAGCCAGAGAGAACGAAAGTACTATTAATTTCGCATACATTAAATTTGACAGGGGCTCCAAGAGTTCTTTTTGAGATGGCACTAGTTTTGAAAAAACAAAACTTCTTTCCTGTTATTATGACAATCAATGAAGGACCGTTGATTAATGAGATTGAGAAAGCAGATATTCCAGTAGTCATATCACGTAATTATGAAAAAACGGAATTATTTCAAAATATCAATCAATTTGCACAAAATTTTGAGTTTATGGTTTTTAGTACAGTAGAAGCACTGAAATTTGCACATGTTTTTCAGAATACTCGAGCATATAAGATTGCGTGGGTGCATGAAGGCAATGAGACGCTTAGACATGTTTCTGAAAAACAAAAAAAGCGAATTAATTTAATGGATGAAATTTATACAGGAAGTAATTATTGCAATGAATTTTTTGCTCCATATATTGAAGAGGGGAAAAAAATGAGTGTTTTATACTATGGAGTTGATGATGAGGATTTTCAAAATGTCGAAACAAAACAGGAGAAAAGTATTAATGAAAAGATAAGGTTTATTATAGCAGGGACTATAGGCTATAGAAAAGGACATCATATATTAGCAGAAGTGATTTCTGATTTACCTATGGAAATATCAAAGAAAGTTGAATGGTGGATTGTAGGATCTATAATTGATCAGAATGTAGGAGAAGATATATATAAATTGGCGGAAGAACACAGTGAAATTAAACTTTTTGGACAAGTAGAAAATGAAAGATTGATTGAACTTATTAGTGCAGCAGACGTATTGCTATGCCCGTCAATTGATGATCCGTTACCGGTAGTCGTTACCGATGCATTAATTCTCAGCAAACCAGTAGTTGTCACAAATATGGTGGGAACATCTCACTTTATTAGAGACGGATATAATGGATTTGTTATTGAAAGTGGTTCAGTAAATGCGCTGAAAGAGGTTGTGAATAAAATTGTAAGAGAAAAACTCGATTTAAATGAAATAGGGAAGAATGGAAGAAGTATCTATGAAGAAAATCTATCATATGTTGCGTTTGAAAAGAATGTGTTGCGGATTTTTGACAGAATTAAAGTTAAGCAACCAAAACCGCAACAGTGTAGAACAATTACAAATAAGGTAGAGTTTTTAGATGTACAGATAACGTCTGATTGCTATCAATTTATGTTTTCTTGTGATATAAATAATAAACTTTGTATATTAAATGAAGGAGTAGTTTATACAGAGAAAAATATAAATAGGAGAAACCTAGAGTGCTTGGATACATATTTGTTACAAGAATATAAAAGAGTAGCTGTCATTGAGGTAGAAAAAACGTGTTTACTTGGTAGTAGATTGATGATTGCCAGCCAAGTAATGGATACAATCGAAGTAGCAGTTGGGGATTATACATGGATAAGTCTGAATCATTTAGCTCAAAAAGATTTTTGTATATGGTTTAATGAAAACGTATTAAGTTTTATTACAAAAAAAGAGTACTATCATAAAGTGATTAATAATCCAATTATTCCTGAAAGTGAGAAAAAGATTATTCGACAAGCGGCAGCTATAAAGGAATATAAGTATAATTTATACTGTGAAACAAGAGATAATATGAATGATAATGCATACTCACTTTTTTTATATGATTTGAAATTTAATAAAAATGCATATTTCTTAACCACAAAAAGTAATTTTGACAAAGAAAAGAATGCTGATATCAAAGAACATTTGTTGGTTTTAAATACACCAGAAGCAAAAAAATATATGATGTATGCAAAACGTATTGTTTGTTCTTGGTATGCACCTCCTTTATATGGGTACAAAAAAATGTTACATTTATATCCTTTTTTAAATTTAAATTATATTTTTGTACCACATGGAATTTCTTATGATAAAGACTCTTATTATTTAAACAGAATTGTGTGGGGAAAATATACCGAAACAATTTGCTGTTCAGATTTAGAAAAGGATTATTTTGAAGAGTGTAACGGTTATAGAAATGTGAAAGTCTTAGGATATCCAAGAATGGATAAATGGGTGACTCATAATTGTGAATCTAATGAGATATTAGTTTTTCCGTCTTGGAGAGATGAGGTGGATGAAAAATATATTGACACTATTTTGGAAGTTTGCAAAACCATTAGAGAATGTAAACCAGAAATGAAAGTAATTTATTTAGCACATCCATCTATTGAAAAGAAAGATTATATAAATATAAAGAGAAGGCTATTGAAAATTTCAGATGAGATTGTAATAGGTTCTTGTGATGAACGAGAAATTTTTAACAAATATTTTTCGGAGGCTAAATATTTACTGACAGACTATAGTTCAGTTGCATATGACTTTGCTTATAGAAATGGTATTGCTATGTATTATGAACCCTTTATAGATAAAAATGTTCATTATCATACAAATGATTTATTTGAAAAACATAATTGTGGAATTCGTTGTTGGTGTATGAATGATGTCCTTCAAGTTATAAACGGAAATTTTGATGGCGAAATGTTGCAAGGTAGGGTGAATAGTTTTTTTAAATATCAAGACGGAAATAATACACAGAGAGTATATGATGAAATTTTAAAGAATGCATAGAAGGTGGTGCAAAAATGGAGAAAATATTAGTAATAGGTGGAAATGGATTTATTGGAAAAAATTTAGTTGATTATTTAGTAAAGCTTGGGTACGAAGTGGGAGTATATGATTTGTCTTATTCGGAAAGAAAGGATATAAAATCTTACAAAGGTGATATATTAAACGATAAGCAGTTAGAAGAAGTTTTGAATGAATATTCAAAAATAGTATATCTGATTTCAGCTATTATGCCGCAAAAATCTATGGATGAACCTACTAGTGCATATTTAACAGATATACCATTATTAATAAAAGTGTTGGAGGTATGCAAAAAAATAGGAGGAAAGCAAATTATTTATTCTTCCTCTGGAGGAACTATTTATGGAGATAATGAAATTGCAAATTCGGAAAGAACATGTGGAAATCCTGACTGTCATTATGGCATATGCAAACAGACATGTGAAAATATTTTGTTGTTATACAACAAAATATTTTCAATGAAGAATATTATTTTGAGAATTTCCAATCCCTATGGTGAATATCAGAATGGTAAAAATGGAGTAGGCGTAATTACTGCAATGACTATAAAAGCATTAAAAGAGGGGAAAATAGATGTGTGGGGAAATGGGGAAAATGTCAGAGATTTTGTTGCTATAGAAGATGTTGTTAAGGGGTTTGTTTCAGCTATTAAGTGGGAGTTTGATGCAAAGTGTATTCCTGTTTTCAATATAGGAAGTGGAGTGCCAACAAAGATAAAAGATATTATTTCTATAATTTGTGATGAAGTTTCAGATATAGATATCAATTATATGCCAGAGCGTCCTTTTGATGTAAAGTGTAATTATTTAGATATAAGTAAAGCACAAAATATACTAGGCTATAGAGTTTCTGATACTGTAGATTCTAGTATTAGAAAACATATTAGGCGTTTAAAGAATGAGAAGACGATATGAAAGCATTAAAAGAAAAAAAAGTATACTCCTTAGCACTTTTAGCGTTAGATAACTATGAATTGCAATATGAGTATTGTAGATTTTATGTTTCTGAAATTTCAAAATGTGTAGATAAAGTTATTTTAATAGGGAAGTTTACACAAAAAAAAGAAGAATATAAATTAAGAAGTAATGTGTTATATTTCAAAACAGAAAAAACTTATGATGTAGAAAAATGGAAGGAATATATTATTTCTAACCGGAAGATGCTCAGTGAATACGAGGAATTATATTTATTAAATAGTTCTGTTTTTGGACCTATTTGTGATTTGAAAGATGTTATTGAAAAAATGAGAGTGAAAAATAGCGATTTTTGGGGAATTACAAATCATGGTCCTATTTATATAGAAGATGCAATAACTCCTTCTTTTATTCAACGATATTTTATGTGCTTTCGAAAATCAGTTTTTAATAATGATTTAGTTGTATTTTTTGAACAACTACCTGTAATTTCTTCTTACACTGAAGCAGATAAATACTTTGAATTTAGATTAACAGAATTTTTAGAAAAAAGAGGATATAAAAGTGCAGTATATTGTCCTACAGATTCTCTAGAAAACAAAAATTTTGAAAACTCTATTTCTCATATATTAGTAAATCTAGACGAATTAATACAGTCATACGGTATGCCATTTATACCAAAAATATTATTTGCATTAGAAAGAAAAAATGAATTAGAATTTAGAGATGGATTACAAAACACAAAAGTTTTAAAATTTATACAGGAATTTACCAAATATGATGTGAATATGATTTTGGATTACTTAATTTCTAATAATAATGTTTACGATAATCTAATCAATTTAAACTTGTATTATAATTGTTCTGAAAAAAGTAAAGGAAGTTATTTTAGGAACTTTTATGTACGCAGTTTGAGGCTCTTTAAAAAAGAAATTTTAGTCATAGCATATTTATATTATATAGATAATGTGGAAGAGAGGCTAAAATATTTAAAGCCTCTTAGCAAAGCAAATATCGATATATTGATAGTAACAGATAGTGTTGAGAAAAAGCTACTAATTAATAAGAAAGCTATGTTTTGTAAAAAAATTATTGTAACTAAAAACAGAGGGCGTGACTGGGCTGCATTGCTAGTGGCAGCAAAGGAATCTGTTTTTGATTATGAGTATTTATGCTTTGTTCATGATAAAAAAAGCGATTATTTAGCATATAAATCTTTAGGGAGTTCTTTCCAAGATTTATTATGGGAGAATATGTTGGCAAGCTTAGATTATGTAGAAAAAGTGATAGAGATTTTTAGAACAAATCCTAAATTGGGCATACTTTTTCCACCTATTTTCAATATGGGAATTTATAATAGCTTTTATGGGGATTATTGGACGATTTGTTATGAAAAAACAATAGAATTATCAAAAAAATTATATATAAATACTAATCTAATTGATAAAGAGAAACCTCCAATTTCAATAGGAAGCTGCTTTTGGTGTCGTACAAAGGCATTAACAGCACTATGGAAATATCCATTTTCTTATGAGGATTTTTGTAAAGAACCAATGCCTGTAGATGGTACATTAAATCATGCACTTGAGAGAATATTGCCATATGTTGCACAAAAAGAAGGCTTTTTATCGGGAATTGTTATGACTTCACACTATAGCAGTTTGTATCATGCGAATTTAGAATATATGTTACAAAGGTTGTTGAAAGAAATTGGGAAAAAGAAAGGATATTTAGGAACTTTTGCTCAAATGTTAGTGCATATAAACGAAGAAAAGAAAATTTGATTTATTAAACTCTAAGTGTGTAGTATGTTTTGAGTGATACGGTGTAACAGTATTTTAGAAGGATGAATCAAAAAAGGAGAAGTAAATATGAAGAAAATTTTAATCTATGGAATTGATGATCTTTGGAGAAATAGATTTAATGCATTAAAGCTACAAGAATATATGGGACGATTAAAAGTTATTGGCTATTCAGGAGGCGGTAAGAAATATTTAGATGAGATAGATGGAATAAAAGTGTATGAACAAAGAGAGATTCTAAAAGTTGATTTCGATTATCTTGTTGTTTTCAATGGTGCTAATTTTTTGAGTATACAAAAAAATTTTAATAATGCAGGGATAGATAAGAAAAAAATTATTGATGGAAAGGTTTTTGATATTCCATTATTTGACTTTGAACGGTATATAAAAATGATTGAAAATCCAATCACAATATTTTCAGATGATTGTTGGGGAGGAGTAGTGTCTCGCTATCTGGGATTAGCACAAAATTCGCCTTTTGTGAATTTACATTTAAGTAAAGGTGACTACTTAAAATTTTTAAAAGACCCTAGGTACTATTTAAATTCGGAACTAAGATGTGGGCAAGAAGGAGATATTTATATATGTAAAATTCCTTATGGAACATTAGGCGAAGGTGAACGGAAAATTACATTAGCATTTAATCATCATATATCTTTTGAGGCAGCAGCAAATGATTGGAATAGAAGAGTAGAACGCGTAAATTGGAACAATATTTTTGTGAAAATGTCAGTAGATAATGCAGATTCAAATATAATTAAAACTTTTGATGCACTTCCATATAGTAGAAAAGTATGTTTTGCACCTAAAAAGATAGAGGATTATCAATCTGCGGTACACTTACCAAGGTATATTCAAAGATGTAAAGTAGATGCTATACATGCAGGAAGTAATACATTTAGTGCATATGTGAGAATGCCTAATGAGTTAGTAAAGCAAATTGATTTGTTAAAAATGCTGAATGGCGAGGCGGATTTCAGAAGAAATTAGATTGAATGCGAATAGGAAATTCAGGGGAATTTTAGTTGGTACTTTTAATTGTATAATGGTATCGTAATTTAAGACACTTTCCGAGACATTTTATAATGAATCTGATATACTGTAACTAATACAGAAAGAAGGATTATTATTATGTCACGAACAAGAAGAAATTTCTCCGCAAAATTCAAATCTGAGCCTGTTATTGAACTGCTCAGGGGAGAAAAAGACTTAATATCCGTATTCCTATAGAGTATGAAATAACTGCAGATACTGAGAAACCTTGTAAAAAAATGCCTTGCAATGCAGATAACTTTTTAGATTACAACGAAAAAAGTGTACAATTATATAATACAATCCATGAATATTCAAAAGCTGGGTACAGCAAGCGTGCAATATCTAAAATGCTTTATTGCAGCAAAAATACAGTGACCAAATATCTTGAAGGTGACTATGATTCATTATGCCGCAAAAATTTTTACAGCGGAATGGATCAATTTTATGATTATATGAATAAGATTATAGAGCGTTTCCATATTGATATTGTGTTATACAGAAGTTCTTCGGCTGATGCTGTTCAAGAAAAAGCTTCAGAAATATGACCACATATCAAGAAATGGTATCTTCCGTTTTCTGTGGATGAATCTGGAGATAACTAATAGTCATAAATCATATTTGATGGATGCTTATCCGCAGCTTAGGATTCTAATGTCCTGTATTCGTGAATTTCGGGAGATTTTTCAAAAGAAAAGCATGCCTTGCGTATATCTGTTTATTGAAAAATATAAAAACAGTGATTTGAAAGAAGTATCCCGTTTTGTTTCTAGTATTGAAAGAGATTTATCTGCCGTAGAAAATGCTGTAGCAAGCTCTTTATCCAATGGTTTCGTTGAGGGCACAAACAGTAAGTTGAAAATGATAAAACGTACCATGTATGGCCGCTGTAGTAAGGAGTTATTAGCCGCAAAGTTAATATACATGTCAAAAGCAACTACGGATAATTGCGGAAGAACCCCCAAAGTCCAGACAGGTGGCTCAGAGAGTTCCGGAATAATCAAAAAAGCATATCGGGATTTAATAGAACTGATACTCCGGATAGGGGAGTATATCCTGAGAAATCAGAAAAAAGCCAGGAAAGGGTTAGGTGATGTTATGGGAGGAAAAGTGTTGGAACTGGAATCAGACAGGCTGATACAGGAAGGTATGAAACGAGGATTAGAGTGTGGTTTGATACAGGGGCGTACGCAAGGACTTGAGCAAGGAATAGCACAAGGACGTACTCAGGGACTTGAGCAGGGAATAGCCAAGAGTGTACGTGCATTGCTTCATAAAGGAAAGACAGTGGAAGAAATCGCAGATTTGCTGGATTTGACCGTAGAATATGTGCGGGGGATTCAGGAAAAAATTTAGAAATAAGGGAATTATAAAGACTTTTCCGCAGAAGATGAAATTGAAAGATACAGTCAGAGGACATATTCTAAAGTACATGAGACGACACTACATACGGAGGTCATCGCCTTGTTGAAAGTAAAAAATACGAAAAAGAGAAAATATAGTTGGATTACAATTCCCATACTGGTGTTTTATATTCTCTGCGCAGGAGCAGCCAACATGACTCTTTGGAAATTGAATATACTTCCGTCAACATATTTTGGTATATTGGCAGGGGTGGAAATTGCAATTGGTGTCATTCTGGGTGTGATGCAGATAAAGAAGATAACGGCGGTTTTGGCTTCCGTGCAGTCTTTTATGTTGGGGGCTGGGTTGCTTGCAGGAAATCTGTATCTGACTCAGACGGAGAAAATGCTGAGCCGTGTGACAAACACAAAGGCAGAAGAAAGTACGGTCTCTATCTATGTTCTGAAAGACAGTCCGGCACAAAGTCTGGCAGACGTGAAAGATTTCAAGGTGGGAATTCTTACGAATCTGGACTATGAGCATACGAAAACTTCTTTGAAAAATATGGAAGAAGAGGCCAAGGTAACCCTTGGAACAGCAGAATATAACAATATGTTTACCATGCTGCAGGAACTGTCAGAAGGAAAGCTGCGTTCTATTATTTTAAATGACGCGTATGTGCCTGTAATTGGAGAATTAGAAGGCTATACCTGGATGTCAAGCGAAATTCGGAAAGTGGAGACAATTACGACTACAGTAGAAAGTACGGCGCAGGTAGAAGCGGAAATACCTGAGAACATACCGGATTCTTTTATTTTGTATATCAGCGGCATTGACACTTACGGGGGACTTTCTGCTCGTTCCAGAAGTGATGTGAATATTCTGGCAGTCGTTAATACCAAAAGCCGTGACATTTTTCTGCTTTCGACACCTCGGGATTATTATGTAGACTTTTCTGTAACAGGAGGCCAGAAGGATAAACTGACACATGCGGGAATTTACGGAATAGATACCAGTATGGAGGCTTTAGAGAAACTGTATGATATACAGATTGATTATTGTCTGCGAATGAATTTTACTGGTTTTATTGATATTATTGATGCTTTAGGCGGAATTGATGTATATTCAGACTATGATTTTTCAGTGGAAAATGTACGGTCTTATGCGAAAGGGATGAATCATGTCAATGGCTTAGAAGCCTTGGCTTTTGCCAGAGAGCGGTATAGTTTTCAAGAAGGCGATTATCAGCGGGCCAAAAACCAGATGGAGGTTATTCGTGCAGTGATTCAAAAGTGTGCAAGTTCAGCGCTGCTTTCTAATTATACCTCTATTATGGAAGGGATTGCAGGCAGTTTTGAGACCAGTGTGCCCAAAGAACAAATAGGAGAACTGGTTCAAATGCAGATACAGAATACAACCGCCTGGAATATCACATCTTATACCGTGTCAGGAACCGGAATGACGGGATACACATATTCATTGCCGGGACAGGCTGTGTATGTGATAGAGCCTTCTTTGGATTCCGTGGCGGAGGCAAAGCAGAAAATCCAGGAGATACAGGAAAAAACAGATGAATAAACTAGAAAATACAAAGGAGAAATGACAAATGGTAAATCCGGTTACAGTGATGAAAATGTTAAATGAGAGAAAAAAATTTATGGCGAATCATCCGCATTTTTTTGATTTTTTCGTAAATTCTTTTGGAAAAGGTGTGGATGAAGATACAGAGATTGAATTGAGTATTAAAAGACCGGGAGAAGAGACTGCATCCTCTAAAATCAAAATAAAAGAATCTGATTTAAAACTTTTCCAGGAACTGCAGGAATTGATTAACTGATTTTTTTCTTGCTGTTCTATATAAGAGCATATTCTTAAGGGACTGTTGCATGAAACAGCCCCTTAACATTGACATATCAGCGCCGTTTCAGGTAAAATTCCCCAAAAATAAAAATTACTATTGACATTTTGCGAAAGTTAGCGTATTCTAATCAATGAAGTTAGTGAAAACTAAGAAAAGTTAGAAGGCACTAAATATTTGATGAACGGAGGGATTCTATGCAGCCATTGATTTTTTTACAAAACGGAGAGCAGGCAACAATCAGACGAATAGGCGGTGCTGCGGAAACGAAAAGGTTTCTGGCGAATCTGGGATTTGTAGAACAGGCTCAAATCAGCGTCATTTCCAAGCTGAATGGAAACATGATTGTCAATATCAAGGATTCCAGAGTAGCAATTAACGAGGATATGGCAAAACGTATTATGGTATAGGGATGAACAACGTTTGTTATGAAATATTTTATCAAAGACAGGGAGGAGAAGTGAAATGACACTGAAAGATGCAAAAGTAGGTACCACAGTGGTGGTTTCCAAAATTGAGGGTGACGGTGCTTATAAACGCCGCATTATGGATATGGGAATCACAAAAGGCTGTGAAATTTTTATCCGCAAGGTAGCCCCTCTTGGTGACCCGGTAGAGATTACCGTTCGGGGATATGAACTTTCGCTGAGAAAGCAGGATGCCCAGTGCATACAGCTTCGATAAATTTTTTTGGACTAAAGTTAAATCTAACTAACCAGGAGGAATGAAAAATGGCAATTAAGATTGCGCTTGCCGGAAACCCCAACTGTGGAAAGACGACCATGTTTAACGCATTGACCGGGGCAAACCAGTACGTTGGAAACTGGCCGGGGGTTACAGTGGAAAAGAAAGAGGGAAAAATCAAAGGAAAGAAAGGAAACGGGGAAGAAATCATCGTGACGGACCTGCCGGGTGTTTATTCCCTTTCTCCTTATACATTGGAAGAGGTTGTGAGCCGTGATTATCTTCTGAAAGAAAATCCGGATGTAATTTTAAATCTGGTAGATGCAACCAATATCGAACGAAACCTGTATCTGACCACACAGCTGATAGAAACAGGAGTGCCTGTGGTGATTGCGCTGAACATGGCAGATTTAATGGAAAAAAATGAGATTAAGATTGACGTAAAGCGTCTCGGGACTCTCTTAGGCTGCCCGGTGGTGAAAACTTCTGCCCTAAAAGGCACCGGACTGGAAGAGGCGGTGAAAGAAGCGGTTCACTGTGCAAAGCAGGGAAAACAGGAGCTGCCGAAGAAAATCTTCGGTAAGGATATGGAAAGCGCCATTGCACAGGCTGAGGGCTGGCTGCAGGATGTTGCCGAAGGAAGCAAACTGAGATGGTATGCTGTGAAGCTTCTGGAAAGAGACAGCAAGGTTTTGGAAGAACTGTCTTTAGATGCCAAGGTGCGAGAACAGATTGAGGCAGAGGCAGAACGTCTGGAGAAAAAAGAAGATGACGATATGGAAAGTATTGTCACAGATGAGCGTTACTCTTTTATCCAGAAAGTTGTTGCAGATGCAGTAAAGAAGACGGCAAATAAGCTGACTATGTCCGATAAAATCGACAAAATTGTCACCAACCGTATTTTAGGTCTTCCGATTTTCCTTTTGGTCATGGGGCTGGTGTATTATGTTTCCGTAACGACAGCCGGCAGCATGGCAACCGACTGGACCAATGACACCTTTGTAGTGTCCATTCAGGACGCGGTTTCCGGATTTCTGGCTTCGGCAGGCGCCAATGATTTGATTATCAGTCTGGTTTCTGATGGTATTATCGGCGGCGTGGGAGCTGTGCTGGGATTCGTTCCTCAGATGGCAATTTTATTCCTGTTTCTTTCTGTTTTGGAAGACTGTGGTTACATGGTTCGTATCGCTTTTGTTATGGACCGTATTTTCCGCCATTTCGGACTTTCCGGAAAGAGTTTTATTCCGCTTCTGATTTCTTCAGGATGCGGTATTCCGGGAATTATGGCGTCTAAGACCATTGAAAATGACAATGACAGACGTTTGACCATTATGACAGCAACCTTTATTCCCTGCGGTGCCAAACTTCCGGTTATTGCACTTATGGGAGGTGTTATGGTAAGCTATACAACAGGCAGCTATGAAGCGGGCGGTCTGATGGCGCCGTTTATGTATCTTTTGGGTATTGTGGCTGTTCTGGTATCTGCCATTATGCTGAAAAAAACAAAACCGTTTTCCGGCGAACCGGCGCCATTTGTTATGGAACTTCCTCAGTATCACATTCCTTCTGCAAAGACTGTACTGCTTCATGTATGGGAGAGACTGAAAGGATTTATGATTAAAGCAGGTACGATTCTGTTCCTGGCTTGTGTAGTTATGTGGTTCCTGGGCGGATTTGGATTTACCAATGGCGGTTTC
Source organism: Blautia sp. HCN-20427 (assembly GCF_037890365.1). Lineage (NCBI taxonomy): Bacteria > Bacillati > Bacillota > Clostridia > Lachnospirales > Lachnospiraceae > Blautia > Blautia sp. HCN-20427. The sequence goes on from NZ_JBBKBX010000030.1 coordinate 30,037, forward strand.
GGTATGGTAGAGGACAGCAACAACAGTCTTCTGGCCGCTGTCGGCGGAGTTATTGCACCGATTTTTGCACCTCTTGGATTTGGAGAATGGCAGCCAGTGTCTGCTTCACTTTCCGGATTCACCGCAAAGGAAGCCATTGTTTCTACCATGGGTGTCCTGGCAAATGTCAGCAGCAGTATGTCTGAAGACCCTATCACCGTAGGGGCAGCTATCCAGTCCTGGTTTCCAAGCGCATTGGCAGCATTTTCTTTCCTGCTGTTTAACCTTCTGGATTCTCCCTGTCTGGCAGCCATTGCGACGATGGCGCAGCAGATGCAGTCCAGAAAATGGTTCTGGTTTGCAATTTTATTCCAGAATGTGTTTGCTTACATGGTGTGCCTGAGTATTTATCAGATTGGTCTTCTGGTGACAGGAGGAGGATTTACCGCAGGCTCTGCGGCAGGGATTCTGGTAGCGGCAGTCATGCTGTTTATGTTATTCCGGCCAGACCCATATAAACATAAAAAAACCTATGCAAAGAGCTCTGTGCAGGCAGCAAGGTAAAAAATAGAAACAACAGCCTGAACAGGCAATTTCCAAAGTGTTTGCTTCAGGCTGTATTTGTATAGAGAGGAGTGAAAGAATATGTTCGCAGATATTGTATTGGCAGGCGGCATTGGCCTGTATTGCGGTTATGTGATTTACCGGCAGATAAAAAACCGTAAAAATCCAAAGGCAGGGTGCAGCGGCTGCTGCAGCAGTTGTCATGGCTGCAGTCATGCAGAACCTTACAATTCGAAAAAGCAGATTTAAAAGAAAGGCAGGAAGCATATGATAAATGGAATTATTTTAGTTTTAGTTCTTGCTGTTTTGATTCTGGCAGTAAAAAGTACAGTGAAACATTTCCGGGGAGAGTGTTCCTGCTGCGGCGGGAGCAAGGGTCTGATAAAGGAAACAGAAAAGAAACTTTCCAATCCCATTGTTGGGAAAAAGACAATCTCTATAGAAGGCATGACCTGTGACCATTGCAGACAGAGTGTGGAAAAAGCGCTGAATGCCAAGGATGGGGTTTCTGCAAGAGTAAATCTGAAAAAGAAGCAGGCTGCTGTGGCTTATGACCGGACAGTGGCAGATACAGAACTGCGAAGAGCGGTGGAAGGAGCCGGCTTTCAAGTGACAGCAATAAAATAGTAAAAGATCACAGGTGCAGGCATTCGGTTAAGGAACCAGAGAAAATTCCTTAGCCGGATGCTGTTTCTTT
>NZ_JBBKBX010000031.1:0-30959 GCF_037890365.1 Blautia sp. HCN-20427
AAGTGTCGATTTCGGAACTCTGAGACTCGGTACCTTTTTGCTTCCTCTTGGTATCTCCTCTCTTGTTCTATCTGTAATATAACACTTATAAATAGTGTTGTCAACAGTTTATTTTAAATTTTTTGAGAGTTCACTTTTTTACATTTTTGCAAAAAAAGAGAGCGAACAAATCGCTCTCTAAATTTTTTAGTTTTCGCCGCGGCGGCGTGCCAGTTCAGCTACGTTTGCCTCTACACGTTTCTTGTTCAGAGGATACAGGAAAAACAGAGCCAGAGCCACTGCTGTCAGACCGATAATCGGTACAATACAGGAAATCGTGAAGATTCCTTCTGTAACAGATGGGTCAAATGCTGTTGCACTTGTATATCCTACTAAGGAAAGCAGACTACCAATCATACCGGAAGAAAATGCCTGTCCCAGCTTTCTCGCAAAAGAGTAAACTGCATAAATAGTTCCATCTTCACGAATACCATTCTTTACTTCAGAATCGTCAATAACATCTGTAATCATAGCCCAGATAACTGTATTAAAGAATCCAAGTCCAATAAAGGACAGTACATAAAACAGTACATAAACCCATACATTATCCGGATGTACAATCAGACAAACTACATAGCAGGCTGCTCCGAAGATACAGGATACTGTAGACAATTCTTTCTTACCAAACTTTGCTGCCAGCTTACTTGCCAACGGAGCGCAGATAACCAGAATTGCTACACTACTCAGCAGAGATACAGCGGACTGTGCCTGCGTACTTCTGTAAACATTAGGGAATACATAAGCTGCCATTCCCTGCATGCCAAGCATAGCCAGAAGAAGCAAAATCGCTGCTGCAATAATTCCCAGAAGAGAACGGTTTGTAATCAGACTCTTTCCAAGAGCACCTAAATCCAGTTTCTGTTTATTCGCCTCAACTGGAACACGCTCGCGAACCAGGCTAAAGCAAAGAATATAGCAGATAAATGCACATACAGAGAACACACCTGCAATAATTGTCATACGGCTTCCGGAAAGAACTGGGTTGCCATCTACAGTTACATAAGCGATCAACGGTGTACCTGTACCAATTACAAGGCTGGCCAGAGTTGCACCTACAGAACGCCATGTAGATAAAGATGCTCTGTCTGTTGGGTCTGCAGAAACTGCAGAAGCCATAGAACCATAAGGAATATTAATGGATGTATAGAATACAGAACCCCATAACAGGTAAGTAACAATCATATACGCTACCTTAAATCCATAGGACATACCCGCAAGTCCTGACTGATACATCAGGAAACTGGCGATCGCCACGGGACCGCACATACGCTTAATCCACGGACGGAACTTACCGTCTTTTGTAGGTCTGGAACGGTCTACAATCTGTCCCATAGTAACATCTGTAAACGCATCTACAAAACGTGCTACCATCATGAGCATACCCACAACTCCTGCGGATAAGCCCATAATGTCTGTATAAAATTTCATCATAAACATTGAAGATAATATGAAGGTGAAGTCGTTACCAAAATCACCAAACATATAACCCAGTCTGTCCTTCATTCCGAATGCCGAAACGGACGAAGTATTTGTTCTTGCCATGCTTTTTTCTCCTTTTCCTGTTTTTAACTGCAAGTTTTAGTTCTTCTTAATCTGAATCAGTTTTGCATTTACACTTTCCACAAAACCTTCCGGAGCCAAATCCCCAGCCATTTCACCGAGTCTTTCCAGTGTCATGCCTTTCATCATATCCCACATACCTTCACCTGGAACGACCGTCATATTCATGGTCAATTTAATTGCTTTTGCAGCGATTCCGATTGCTTCCGGGCATTTTGCCAGTTCTTCTATGGTATCTTTGATGCTGTACATGCCTTCCGGGAATTCCATTGGAGCTTTTAAATCCATATCGCCAACTGTGCTGAACCAGTTTGCAACACCTTCTGCACGTTCATTTACTTCTGGAAGTACATAGATAGCAGGTTCTTTTTCTACTTTTTCCAGAGTCATGGTATCTTTCAGATCTCCTGCCTGTGCAGTGATGATGTTAAAGCCATCTTTTAAAGCTACCGTAAATACGAATACTTTATCAGCTGTCTGCTCTTCTACTTTTTCACCGTTTAAGAATAGTGTTACAGAAGGCTGGTTGGAATATACACGGATTTCTGTAGTTTCTCCGGCACGCTGTGCATAACGTTTTCCACACAGATGAACCATTGGTTCTTTATTCCAGTATGCTTTGTAGATATAGTAGCTGTCTTTCTTAATCTTTCTGTCCATGGTCACAAGACCTTTGTTATTTCTTCCGGCTACGCCACCTTCATCGCGTGCTGCACAGCCAAAGTCAAACATATTCCATACATGGCTGGACCAAATCCAAGGACGCTCATCTAATACTTTTGCCATATGTTCATGATACAGTGCCTGATACTCTTCACTGTAGTCCTTGCATGCAGGGTTTGGTCCGTGGTAAGTAATAATGCCTTCACATCCGTACTCAGAAACACCAAGACAGATGTTTGGATGAATCTTGTGGAAATTGTCAAGCCATGGGCCATTGTCTTCCATCTTTCCGCCGTACCATCCGAAATAATGGTTGTAGCTTTCTGTATCTGTAATATAGTGCATTGGTCCTTCAATTGGTGTCATTGATACGTGAGCAATGGTTGTCAGACGGCTTGGGTCAAGTTCTTTTGCCAGAGCATTTAATTCTTTATGATTTTCCACTAACTGTTCGGAAATACCACCGATGAGGATTTCGTTTGAAATTCCCCAGAAACAGATAGAAGGATGATTGTAGTTCTGGATAATCAGCTCTTTTAACTGGCTGATACAGTTTTGGTGAGCTTCCGGGTCTTTGTTCATCACACTGATAAACGGAATTTCAGCCCATACTACAAATCCCATTTCATCGCAGGCATCATAAAAATCCTGTGAATGCTGGTAGTGAGCCAGACGAATGGTGTTTGCACCCAGTTCTTTGATGATTTTTGCATCTTCAAAGTGGTCTTCTCTTGTCAGAGCATTTCCTTTATATAACTGGTCCTGATGACGGCTTACACCACGAAGCGGTGTTTCTGTTCCATTGATGATAAATCCCTTGTTCGGGTCACAGGAGAAGCTGCGGACACCTACGCGAGCAGAGATTTCATCGTAAGTTTCGTTTCTTCTTTCCAGTCTTGCTGTAACTGTGTAAAGGTAAGGTGTATCAATATCCCATTTCTTCACATCCGGAACGTATACCGTTACTGCTGTGCTGTCTGCCGGACGGCATGCGCTTGCAACTTCTTTTCCTTCCGCGTCACAGATAGAATATAATACAGTAAAGTTTTCATCTGCTTCTTTTACATAAGAAACAATGTCGAATGTTGCACCGCCGCAGTCACATGGCTTTGGTGTAACCTGAATTCCAGGGCCTCCGTAATATTCCAAATCAAAGTGTGCGTCCGGTACGCTGATAAGGTTTACACCTCTGTACAGACCGCCGTAGAAAGTAAAGTCTGCAGACTGTGGATATACACTTTCTTTTCTTTCATTGCTGCAGGCTACAACCAGAAGGTTTTCTCCTTCTTCTTTGCACACCTCTGTAATGTCTGCACGGAAAGTTGAATATCCGCCTTCATGATATACCACTTCTTTTCCGTTTACATAAACAGTCGCCTGCTGTCCCGCTGCCAGAAATTCCACAAATACTTTTCCGCCGCCCAATGGCTGTTTCGGAGTTGCAAATGTCTTTGCATACCAATATCTGCCTTTATCGTAACCGCCGTTTCCGTCATGTCCGTCAATGGCATTCCAGGTATGAGGAAGGCTTACTGTCTGCCAGTCTGTCGGCATAACTTCCGGAAGTCCGGCATCCTGCTGAATAAAAGCCCAGTCATTGTTTAAATTAATCACTCTACGCATAGCTTTCTCTCCTTTTCCTTGTGTTCTTTGGATATTTTCGTAGATTTATTTTAAGCCTTTTTGTATAATATTATATGTAATTTTATGCGAAAATAATAGTGATGATTTTTATGGTTTTTTGCACGATTTTCAGATTGTAAGAGGAATGCTTATGAAATATGACGAATTAGTTGATTTGACACAGAATATCTTACAGACAAACTACCTGTCCACATATCGCCTGAATCTGTCCGACGAAACTTTTGAGCATATTGACATGGGTCTGCGCAGCGATATTCTGAACTTAAAAGATACCTCCGATTCTTTTCGGGAGCTTTTTCAAAAGGCACAGCCCGGTAAGATTTATTTTAATACGGATATTTTCCGCTGCACCTTTGTTTATCTGCTTCTTCCGGATAAAGAAACGATTTTCTACTGCGGTCCTGTTTTGTTTGAAAAAATTCAAGGGGAACGTTTTAACGAAATTTTTGCCTCTGTCTCTCTTCCGGAAGAGCTGAGAGAACCTTTGCAGCACTACTATCAGCGCCTTCCCTTCCAAGCGTCTTACTCCATGTTTGAAAGTCTGTTTCTGGAACTTGGGAAAGCCATGTATAAAGAACAATGTGAAGTTATCTATTCCAATGCAGACTTTTTCGACCACTGGGACAATACCTACAAAAATTATATTCGCAGCGCTGAACATCCTTTTTCCAATATTGATGTCATTGAAGACCGCTACGAATCCGAAAATATACTGATGAGCGCAGTCTCCTCCGGACGGGAAAGCCGGGCTCTGGAATTAACTTCCCGCTTCGGAAGCCTTTACCTTCCCCAGCGCACCTCCAACAGCTTACGAGACGTGAAGGATTATACCATTACCATGAATACCCTTTTGCGCAAAGCTACGGAACATGCCGGTGTACACCCTGTCCACATTGATGCATATTCCAACCATAATGTTTCCACACTGGAAAAACTCACCTCCGTGGAGCAGGTCTTCGAGCACCAGCGAAAAATCGTACTGGGCTACTGCCGGATTGTAAAGGAACACCAGCACAAGGTACACTCCCCTCTGCTGAAAAAGGTTTTGGCTTATATGGAAACCGACCTGAGCGCAGACCTGACACTGAAAACCCTGTCCGAGCACCTGGGGGTCAATGCCAGCTATCTGTCCACCCTTTTTTCCAAAGAAATAGGAATTTCTCTCACAGATTATGTGACAAATCTGAGGATTTCATATGCCAAAACCCTTCTGGCCAAGACAGATGTTCCGATTAAATCCATTGCGGAAAGGTGCGGTATTGCAGACATTCACTACTTTACCAGGCTGTTCAAGCGTATCTGCGGCATGACACCCAACGCCTACCGGAAATCCCCTGACCAGACCGTTTCTGACGAATAAGCTGCAAACTGCCGCTGTTCCGCTTACAGACTCTTATGCAGAAGCTCCAGTGCAGTTTTTAAGTCCTCCACTGCCATCTGACCGGGAGCAGAAGCTTTTCCTGCTGCTCCAAAGGTCAATGCAGAGCCAAAGACTTCTCCGCACAGGCGGCTTAACACTCCGGTTCCTGCCATAGACATGGTAATCACCGGGCGGTCTGCATACACGCTTGTCATTTCTTCCGTGGCTGCAAGAAGTGTCAATACATCCTTTTTATTCTGCGGCATAACTGCAATCTTCGGAATATCCGCTCCCAATTCCTGCATTTTGCACAGACGTTTTAACAACTCTTCCTTATCCGGCGTCTTATGGAAATCATGGTTTGAAACAATGACCTTGGCACCGCATTGGTGCGCTGTTTTTACAATCTGTCTGACCTCCTCATCTCCGGTAAAGAGCTCTGCATCCACCAAATCCACACTTCCGCTTTCTGCCATCTCCTGATTCAAACGGACATACGCTTCGGTTTCCATGGCTTTTTCCCCGCCCTCTTTTGATGTTCTAAATGTAAAAAGAAGGGGCAGGTCACCCAGCGTCTGCCTAAGTAATCCGGCTGTCTCCCTGGTCTTTTCCAAATGGAATACCTCCTCATACCAGTCTGCGCGCCATTCTGCCACATCTGCTCCGATTTCCCGGATACGGGCTCCGGCTGCAAGGATTTCTTCTCTTGTGACGCCCACAATGGGAACACAGATTTTCGGGATTCCCTCTCCGATTTTTACATTTCTGACTACTACTGGATTCATCTTATATCCTCCTCGTTTTCTGCTTGCTTCTCTTATTCATACTTAATATCCAAAATTTCCTTCATATACTCTATCGGCATAGGCTGTCCGGTCCACAGTTCAAAGGCCGCTGACCCCTGGAACAACATCATACCAAGACCATTCATCGTCTTACAGCCGGCTTCTTTTGCCATTTTAAGAAGAGCGGTTTCTCTTGGGAAGTATACAATATCTATGACAATTAAATCCGGACGGAAAAAGGATTTGTCCGGAATATAGGTCTGCCCCTCTAAGGGTTTCATTCCTACTCCCGTGGCATTGGTAAACAGATAACTGTCTTCCATCTCTTCTTTTAACTTATCCAAATCAGCCAGGTCATATAAAGCAGCTTTACATTCTGTATTTTCATTAATCTTCTTTACCGTTTCAACTGCATTGTCCCAGAATTTATCTCTTGCATTGAAAATAGATATCTCTTTTACTCCGTCCAGCGCTGCCTGTACCTGAATGGCTGTGGCTGCTCCTCCGGCGCCGACAATGGTCATTTTCTTTCCAATTACATCAATGTGATTATCCTTTAACGCCGCCATATATCCGATACCATCCGTAATATGTCCGGTCAACACTCCGTTGTCATTGACAATCGTGTTTACTGCTTTACACATTTCTGCTGCCGGAGAAGGCTTGTCCAGATACTTATGTACCACTGTCTTATTAGGCATGGACACATTTGAGCCTCTCATTTTCAATGCGCGAAGTCCCTTGACCGCATCCTCCAGAGAGTCGTTATCCACTTCAAATGCAATATATGCATAATCAAGTCCCAGATTGGCAAATGCTTCGTTGTGCATGGCCGGGGAACTGGAATGTCTGATAGGATATGCCATCAGTCCGATTAATTCTGTGTGACCTGTAATTCTTTCTGCCATGTTTATTTTCCTCCATTCATAACGGTATCTGTCTGTACCTTTTGACTTTGTTAATTACTAAACAACTTAGCTGCTCTTAATTATAATCCAGTCCGCCGGATAGTTCTAATACATCTTTTTACCTTTTTCGATACCTTTATGCTATTAATTGTGTTATAATGTCTGACAGGAGGAATTTGATATGACATTAAATCAGTTATTATATTTCCGGACAGTTGCCGCACATCAGCATTTCCGGCAGGCTGCCGCAGAACTTAATATTTCCCAGCCTTCCCTAAGCCGCTCTATTGCTTCCCTGGAAGAGGAGCTGAACATCATTCTTTTTGAACGGCAGGGACGCAATGTGCGGCTTACCAAATACGGGCGAATCTTTCTGGAACACGCAGAGCGGATTCTGCAGGAGACGGAGACTGCCCTCTTTCGTATGCACCAGCTTGCCCAGGATGAGGGACACGTTGATATTGCATATGTCTTTCCCCTGGCGAACCGCTATATCCCTCATACTGTAAGGCGTTTTTTAAGCCAGGAACGCTATAAGAACATTACCTTCAGCTTCCATCAGCTCCACACACCCCAACTGATTGAAGGACTGAAAAAGGAGCTCTTTGACCTTGTGTTCTGTTCCTATATGGAAAACGAACCAAATATTAAGTTTATTCCTATTATCCACCAGAATATGACCGTCATCACGCCCAAGGGACATCCGCTGTGCGCCAAAGACGCGGTTTCCCTGTCTGAACTTAGCGCCTATCCGCTGATTGGGTATGACAAAAGCTCCGGTCTGGGAAAATATACGCGGCAGATATTTTCTTCCCACGGAATCACCCCGAATTTCATCTGCGAGTCCCCTGATGAAAACGCCATCTCTGCCCTTGTGGAGGAAGATTTCGGCATAGCCCTGGTGGCAGATACGGAGGCCATCCGCAAACGCAATATCCGGATTCTGCCGCTTCGTGACATACATCTGGTTCATACCGTTTATCTGGCCTATCTAAAAGACCATTATATGATTCCGGCGGTCCGGAATTTTCTCCAGTTTATCATAAAGGACGGGACACATCTGTAATTGGTGTCCCTGCCGGAGGTTTTCTGGTACAACGAATCTTAAACTAGTATTTTCCATATAAGGCTTTTACATATTCTGCGAATTTTTCTACAATGGGAGTCTGATAATTCTCCTTGGACAGCGCCATATAGATGTAACGCTGATACCGGGGCGAGCGCAGCTTCAGCACTTCCACATTCATATTTTTAAGAAGGGGAATATCCGGCATGACCGCAATACCGAAATTCTGTGCTACAAGCCCGGCCATTGCACCGTCTTCCTCTATTTCATAAGCAATCTGGGGTCTGATTTTCGCCATTTCAAAGAGCCTGTCCACCACCGGCCGAAGGCCGCTTCCCTGTGTAAAATAAATCTGCGGATAAAGGGCAGCCTCTTCCAAATCCACTTCCCCTCTTCCGGACAGAGGATGTTGTTTCGGTATGACTACAACCAGATTCTGTGTTCCTACTGGTGTAAAGCTGACTTCCGGTTCATTCTCCATCATGGAACAGAAGGCAATATCATACTTTTCATCCTTCAGCCCCTGGATAAGTTCTGACGTATTCCCCACGGTAAAATGAAACTCTGTTTCCAGTTCTTCATGACTTCGCAGAAAATCCCCCACCAGACGAGGCACAAATTCACTGCCCAGTGTATAGATATATGCCAAATCAATGACCCCTTTGGTCTGTCCCGCCATCCCCTTTGTCTTAGAGACTCCCAGTTCCAGTACATTCATGGATTCCTCCACATACCCCAGGAAAAATCTCCCATACTTTGTCAGTACCACATTTCTTCCCTGCTTGCGGAACAACTTTACACCCAGTTCTTCCTCCAGTCCGGCAATTGCATGACTCAGCGTTGGCTGAGAAATTCCAATCTCTTCTGCCGCTTTTGTGTAATGCTCCAAACGTGCCAGTGCCACAAAATAATTTAACTGATGCAGCTTCATACAACTCACTCCCTTCTCACCTTTTTATACAGAATACCATAACTAATAGTTAATTTCTATAGATATTAATAAAAATATGCATTTGTTTTATGGTTTATTTTTCCCTATAATACGGTCAGAACATAGATTGTTAATCAAATATCAAATCCAGAAAACAGGAGGAGTTCCTTATGAAAAGCATGTACAAACACATCTTTGAACCACTGACCATCCGCCGCATGACGATGAAAAACAGAATTATGATGACACCCATGGGTACAAACTACGGTGAACAAAGCGGCGAGATGAGCTTTCTTCATATTAATTATTACGAGCAGCGCGCCAGAGGCGGCACCGGTTTAATTATGGTAGAAAATGCAAACGTAGATTACCCGCTGGGTTCCAACGGAACCACCCAGCTCCGCATTGACCATGACAATTATCTTCCGCGTCTGTTCAAATTAACAGAAACTGTCCACAAACACGGCGCCTGTATCGGTATTCAGATTAACCATGCCGGGGCTTCGGCTCAGTCTGCCCGTACCCAGATGCAGCCGGTCTCTGCCTCTGACATTCCTTCCAAAGCCGGAGGTGAAATTCCGCGCCCGTTAGAGAAAGAAGAAATTCTTCAGATTGTAAAAAAATACGGACAAGCGGCAAAACGGGCTCAGGCTGCCGGATTTGATACTGTAGAAATTCACGCCGGACATTCCTACCTCATCAGCCAGTTTTTATCTCCGCTTACCAACCACCGGACAGACGAATTCGGCGGAAGCGCTGAAAATCGCGCCCGCTTTGCCCGTATGGTTCTGGAGGAAGTCCGCGCACAGGTTGGGCCGCATTTCCCCATCTTCGTGCGAATCAGCGCCGATGAATTTCTGGAAGGCGGCAACACTCTGGAGGATACTCTGGATTACCTTCAATATTTCCAGGAAGAAGCCGACGTTATCGACGTATCTGCGGGACTGAACAGTTCTATTCAGTATCAGATTGACGCCAACTATCTGCCGGACGGCTGGCGCTCTTACATGGCAAAAGCAGTAAAAGAACGCTACGGAAAACCTTGTGTAACTACGGGAAATATCCGAAATCCCCAGGTTGCGGAAGACATTCTTGCAAAAGGCGACGCGGACATCATCGGTATGGGACGGGGACTGATTGCAGACCCGGACTGGGTAAACAAAGTGGAATTCGGAGATGTCTGTGATATCCGCAAATGTATTTCCTGCAACATCGGGTGCGCCGGAAACCGAATCGGCATTAACCGTCCTATCCGCTGTACTGTAAATCCTGCCGTTCTCCACGGAGAAGTCTACAAAAAACAACGGGTTTCCAAGCCCTGCAATGTCGTTGTAATCGGAGGCGGAACTGCCGGCCTTGAGGCTGCCTGTACAGCCGCCGAAGTGGGATGTACAACCTTCCTCATTGAGAAAAAACCGTATCTTGGCGGATTGGCTGCAGAGATTTCCAAGATTCCGGACAAAAAACGTCTGGCAGATTTCCCCAATTACCTGATCCACCGTGCGCACAAATTAAAAAACCTGTTTGTGTTTACCCAGACTGAAGCTACCACCGAATTTATCAAAAACCTGAAGCCTAACATCCTTGTCAATGCTACAGGCTCTCTCCCGCTGCTTCCTCCCATTGCCGGGCTTCACGACACACTGGGCAAACCCGGAAGCCATGTGTACTCTATTTTTGATATGATTCAGCATGTAGACCAGTATCCGGAGGATATGACCGGAAAGAAAGTCTGCGTCATCGGCGGCGGTGCCGTAGGACTGGACGTGGTGGAGTTCTTTGCTCCGCGGGGCGCAGAAGTCTCTATCGTAGAAATGCTCCCTGCAATCGGAAACGGAATTGACCCCATATCCAAGGTCGGCACCTTTGCCCTGATGGATAAATACCATGTCCGCCAAATGCCTAACACCGCATTGAAAGAAGTCCGGGACGATTCTTTCCTGGTGGAAACCCCGGAAGGCAAAGAAACTTTAAACTTTGATTACGGATTTGTCTGCCTCGGAATGAAAGCCAACACACCGGTTCTGGCTGAGCTCCAGAACGCCTTTGGTGACGAAATTGAAGTTATCAACATTGGTGACAGTGTCCGGGCGAGACGTATCATTGAAGGTACAGACGAAGGACGCAACATCCTAAACACACTGGAAAAACACGGATATTTATAAAAACACAGAATATGGGTCTGGTACACCTTGCGTCGTGCACCAGACCCATACTTTATTTTTATAAATCCAGTTTCAAATCATTTTCTCCAATCCATCCTTTCTTTCTGAAAGGTATGGCAATGACACAGGTCAGCACTGCGGGCAGTACAAAGCAGATAAGAATCATGCCAATCCAGTCCATGGGGGTAATCGCTGCTTTGGCGCCGCTTGCCATATCCTGTACCCAGCCTGTATACACACCTATCTGTCCCACAAAGCCACAGGTTCCCATACCGGAAGCAACTGCCGCTCCGTTCATTTCCATATGAAACAGGCAGGTGGCCATCGGTCCGGTAATCGCTGAAGCCAAAGTCGGTGGAAGCCAGATTTTCGGATTTCTCACAATATTTCCCATCTGCAGCATGGAGGTTCCGATTCCCTGGGCAAAAAGACCACCCCACCGGTTTTCCTTAAAACTCATCACTGCAAAGCCCACCATCTGGGCACAGCAGCCTGCCACTGCCGCTCCACCGGCCAGACCGGTAAGAGAAAGAGCTGCACAGATTGCCGCGCTGCTGATAGGAAGTGTCAGTGCAATCCCTACTATGACGGAAACCAAAATACCCATAAAAAACGGCTGCAGTTCTGTTGCCCACATAATGGCATTTCCTACGCTGCTGGCTGCGTAGCCGATAGCGGGTGCCCACCAAAGAGACAACAGTACACCCACGGCAATAGATACAAAAGGTGTTACAATAATATCTATTTTTGTCTCCTTGGAAACCAGCTTGCCTGCTTCCGCCGCAAAAATAGTTACAATCAGAACTGCCAGCGGGCCTCCCGCACCGCCCAGCTCATTGGCCGCCATGCCTACGGCTGTCAGCGAAAACAGCACCAGGGGCGGACACTGCAATGCATAGCCTATGGAAATAGCCATAGCTGCACCTGTGGCTCCTTTGGCATAAGTTCCCACGGTTACCAGAATATCAATGCCCAACTGCTCCCCCAGGGTACTGATAATCGTCCCGATAAGCAGAGAGGCAAATAACCCCTGTGCCATGGCGCTTAAAGCGTCAATCCCATATCGCTTGGCAGAAAAAATGATGTTTTTTCTTCTCAAAAATTCTTTCATGAATGGATTCTCCTTCCTTCTGACGTCTTCTTTGTTTTACTGTCTTGTTTACTGTCTTGTCAGTCAGGTTCTATTATCCATATTTTTCCGGAGTTCGTCAAGTAGGAAAATCGTCTCTGTTTGGCGAGGTTTATGGTTATCAGAATTCCTCCGCTTTTCTTCCTTATCTTGAAATATTTGCCTGAAACGGCGTGAATTGCTTTTAGATGTGACTAAATCTACGGAAAAAATTACAGTTCCATTTTTTCCTGAAATTCCTCTACAGATTCAACTTTTGCTGCAAGTCTTGTCCAAAAGGCCAGCGTTTTCATATCGGTTTCTCCGAGAATTTTTTCTTTCAGATTTTCCGGTACTGTCCCGCATTCTTCCAGCATTTCCAACAAAATATCTGTTCTTCCTTCTCTTCGTTCATCTCTCAGCATCTCTTCTAAAACCATAAAACGCTCCTCCATTTCTCTGCTGGATTTTACCCGAGCGATAAATTCCTGAAGCTGTCGGATATAAGAATCATGAAAATCAGTCTGACTGTCTTTTAAATCTGCCTTGACAAATTTCAGAAAAGTAATCAGTTCTTTTGGAACCTCTTCGTCATTTTCCCCACAGGTACTTAAAAATACAATATGACGACAGTCTCCAAACTGTACTTTTTCTTTGCACTTCATTTCAAAGGTGTACCGGTACTGCTTTTCCCCAAATGGGTCAAAATCACAGATAAAAATAACATAACTGCTGGGAAGCATCTCGTATTCACTGCCCGCCAAAAGCATTTCCATGTCCATCTGACTTTGGTAATAACGGCTTCGTTTTCCCAGCGCTTTTTTCTTTGTCACCTGCATTTCTATATTATAGCAGGTCTGCGCTTCATCTTTTGCATATACATCTAACCGGACTCCCTTGTATTCAGGGTGGTAGACTATACTTTTTTCACGGCTTACCCGAACATAGTCAATTTTTATATCCAGCGCTCTTTCCAAAAGCCCCTTACAGTTATCTTCATTCATCATCACTGCACCAAACAGGAAATTATCTTTAATTGTAAGATTTTCCAATCGTTGTTTTTTCATAATAATCCTCCCTAAAAGCAGAGGAATTCCTTAATAAAAAGTATAACATATGAACTTTGAAAAACAACCCCTCTTTCCTCTGGATTTATGAAATTTTGATGAACAATACAAAAAACCCTTGCACATGACGTAACGTCACCCTATATAATAGAGTTATCATAAACTCAGAGACTAAACATGAATAAAAAACAAAGGAGATTTCAATTATGAAAGGTATTATCTTAGCCGGCGGTTCAGGAACCCGCCTTTACCCCCTGACTATGGTAACTTCCAAGCAGTTACTTCCTATTTATGACAAACCAATGATTTACTATCCGCTGTCTGTGCTGATGAATGCAGGAATCCGTGAAATCCTCATCATCTCCACCCCTCAGGATACCCCTCGTTTCCAGGAACTCTTAGGAGACGGCCATCAGTTCGGCGTACAGCTTTCCTATGCCGTACAGCCAAGCCCGGACGGACTGGCGCAGGCCTTTATCATCGGCGAAGAATTTATCGGAAACGATTCTGTTGCCATGGTACTGGGTGACAACATTTTTGCAGGACACGGTCTGAAAAAACGCTTAAAAGCAGCCGTGGAAAACGCAGAAACCGGCAGAGGCGCCACCGTATTCGGCTACTATGTAGACGACCCGGAACGCTTCGGTATCGTAGAATTCAACCAGGACGGCAAAGCCATTTCCATCGAAGAAAAACCGGAACATCCAAAGAGCAACTACTGTGTCACCGGACTTTACTTCTACGACAGCAAAGTTGTGGAATACGCGAAAAACTTAAAGCCAAGCAAACGAGGCGAACTGGAAATCACAGACTTAAACCGTATTTACCTGGAAGAAGGCTGCTTAAACGTGGAACTTCTGGGACAAGGCTTTACCTGGCTGGATACCGGAACCCACGAAAGCCTTGTGGAAGCTACCAACTTTGTTAAAACTATCGAAGACCACCAGCACCGCAAAATTGCCTGCCTGGAAGAAATCGCCTACTTAAACAACTGGATTACCAAAGACGATGTTCTGAAGGTTTACGAAGTGTTAAAGAAAAACCAGTACGGCCAGTATTTAAAAGACGTTCTGGACGGCAAATATCTGGACAGCCTGCACTAATTTCAGGGTCTGTCCCAAAAGAAAACATATTCTTTCCCCTTTGGGAATAAAATAAAAAGCAAATAAGGAGATTTTTACTATGACTATTATTGTTACCGGCGGCGCCGGATTTATCGGAAGCAACTTTATTTTCCACATGCTGGACAAGTACCCGGACTACAGAATCATCTGTCTGGACTGCCTGACTTATGCAGGTAACTTATCCACTCTTGCACCTGTTATGGACAACCCGAATTTCCGTTTTGTAAAAGAAAGTATCACAGACAGAGAAGCCGTTTACAAATTATTTGAAGAAGAACACCCTGATATGGTGGTAAACTTTGCTGCGGAAAGTCATGTAGACCGTTCCATTGAAAATCCGGAAGTCTTCCTGGATACCAACATCAAAGGAACTGCTGTGCTCATGGACGCCTGCCGCAAATACGGTATTCAGCGTTATCATCAGGTTTCCACTGACGAAGTATACGGCGATTTGCCCCTTGACCGCCCGGACTTATTCTTCACAGAAGAAACCCCTATCCATACCAGCAGCCCTTACAGCTCCTCCAAAGCAGGCGCTGACCTTCTGGTACTGGCTTACCACCGCACCTACGGCCTGCCTGTGACCATCAGCCGCTGCTCCAACAACTACGGCCCCTATCATTTCCCGGAAAAACTTATTCCGCTGATGATTGCCAACGCATTAAATGACAAACCCCTTCCTGTATACGGAAAAGGCGAAAATGTCCGCGACTGGCTGTATGTAGAAGACCACTGCAAAGCCATTGATCTGATTATCCACAAAGGACGCGTGGGCGAAGTTTACAACATCGGCGGTCACAATGAAATGAAAAACATTGACATTGTAAAAATCATCTGCAAAGAACTGGGCAAACCGGAAAGTCTGATTACTTATGTCACAGACAGAAAAGGCCACGATATGCGTTATGCCATTGACCCGACTAAAATTCACAACGAACTGGGCTGGCTGCCGGAAACCAAGTTCGCAGACGGTATCAAGAAAACCATCCAGTGGTATCTGGACAACAAGGAATGGTGGGAAACTATCATCTCCGGCGAATATCAGAATTATTATGAAAAGATGTACGCAAACCGCTAAACAGGAGGTAGTGTAAATGAAAGTTTTAGTTACAGGTGTTGCTGGGCAGCTTGGACATGACGTAATGAACGAACTGGCAAAACGCGGCTATGAAGGTATCGGTTCCGATATCAAAGAAGTTTACAGCGGTATTTCAGACGGAACTGCCGTAGAAACCATGCCTTATGTACAGATGGATATTACAGACCGCGCCTGCGTGGAACGTGTGCTGAAAGAAACAGCGCCGGATGTGGTGGTACATTGTGCTGCCTGGACTGCCGTGGATTTGGCAGAAGAGGAAGACAAAAAACCTGTCGTTGAAGCCATCAATGCCACAGGTACAAAGTACATTGCCGACGTGTGCAAAGAGCTGAACTGCAAAATGGTTTACATCAGCACGGACTATGTCTTTGACGGACAGGGAACGGAACCCTGGCTGCCGGACTGCAAGGACTACAAACCTTTAAACGTATACGGAGAAACCAAACTGGCCGGAGAACTGGCTGTTTCCGAAACTCTGGAAAAATATTTCATTGTCCGTATTGCCTGGGTATTCGGCAAAAACGGCAAGAACTTCATCAAAACCATGCTGAATATAGGAAAGACACATGAACTCCTCACAGTAGTAGACGACCAGATTGGTACGCCAACCTACACCTTTGACCTGGCTGTGCTGCTGGTAGATATGATTGAAACGGAAAAATACGGCTACTATCATGCAACCAACGAAGGCGGTTATATCAGCTGGGCAGATTTTGCCAAAGAAATCTTCCGCCAGGCTGCAGAAGCCGGGCATCCGGAATATGAAAAAGTAACCGTAAAACCTGTTACCACAGAAGAATACGGCATTTCCAAAGCAAAACGTCCTTTCAACAGCAGACTGGATAAGAGCAAGCTGGTGAAAAATGGCTTTACTCCTCTTCCAACCTGGCAGGACGCTGTAAAACGCTACTTAGCAGAGCTTGATTTTTAAAACAATACAAAGAAAAGGAGCGGAAACATATGGGACAGATTAAAGTAAGCAAATGCCCGATTGAAGGGCTTTATGTTATCGAACCGGCTGTACACGGAGATTCCAGAGGTTATTTCATGGAAACCTACAACCAGAAAGACATGGAAGAAGCCGGGCTGAACATGAAATTCGTGCAGGATAACCAGTCCTGCTCTACCAAAGGCGTGCTGCGCGGCCTGCACTTCCAGAAAGAATTTCCACAGGGAAAACTGGTTCGCGTTATCAAAGGAACTGTTTTTGACGTGGCTGTAGATTTGCGAAGCGGCAGTAAAACTTACGGAAAATGGTTCGGTATCGAATTATCCGAAGAAAACAAGAAACAGTTCTACATCTCCGAAGGTTTTGCTCACGGCTTCCTGGTACTCAGCGATGTAGCAGAATTCTGCTACAAAGTGACCGATTTCTATCACCCGGGAGACGAGGGCGGTCTGGCTTGGAATGACCCGGAAATCGGCATTGTCTGGCCACAGTTAAAAGGGGAATATCAGGGCAATGCATCTGCAGAAGGTTACACTCTGGAAGACGGCACAGCGCTGAACTTAAGCGACAAAGACCAGAAATGGGCGCCGCTGAAAGATACTTTTAAATTTTAATTTCATATAGAAACTCATAGAGAAATTTTGAGTAAAAAGTACCGCACGGACACTCTGAGAATATAAATATTTTCACAGTTGTCCATGCGGTACTTTTCACTTCCAGATAATTCCCAGTTTCTCAAAGACCGGATAAAGATAACTTGCCCCAAAGCAATTCAGCTTCTTCGGCCCCTTTACCGTGCCCTCTGTCTTCTGCAATTCCAATGCTTTTTCAAAAGCCAGGCTGATGCTTGCTCTGGTAATGGATTTATCCTTTCTATTGACAAACATTTCATTTCCCCTGATTTCATATACAAATTCCAGGTTTTTTACGGTATAAAAGGGACAGCCCTGGAAAACTGTCAACGTCTTCCAAAGCAGTTCTTCCAAATGCTCTTTGTCCTCCTGCCGCTCCACAGCAGTCTGTAATTCTTTGAGCAGACACTTCTGTTCCTCTTCTAACTGCACGCTTACACCTCCACTTGTCCGCTCTTTTCTGCTTTCCTCATCACCCATATATAATAAGGAATCAGAGGAATCAACGCTGCTATCCACGCTGCCGGGTCAGACATGCAGACCTGGGCAAATCCCGCGTTTGCCGCCGCAACAAATACAATAGCAGCTCTGGCCACCAATTCAAACACACCGCCCATCATAGGCACAAAACCATATCCCATACCCTGCAGCGCATTTCTGTAAAGGAAAATACTTCCCAGGAAAGGATACGCCCAGGAAACAATGTTAAAATAAATTTCTGCCGCATGAAGCACTTCCGTCTCAGCCGGGTCAATAAACAGGAATATCATATACTTTCCAAAGAAATGAATCACTGCCATCAATACCACACTGCACACCAGTATCATCATCTGTGTGAGACGCACTCCCTGTTTGACGCGGTCCATTTTCCCCGCGCCCCGGTTCTGCCCCACATAAGTGGCAATAGTAGCGCCGAAAGCCACAAACACCGTACAGATAATATTCTGAATTTTTCCTGCTGCCGAAAATCCCGCCATATACACAGCGCCATACACATTAATTGCCCCCTGTACAATAATCGTTCCAATGGCTGTAATGGAAAACTGCAGTCCCATGGGAATCCCCAGTCCCAAAAGTTTTTTGACGGTATTTACAGAAAATCGAAAATCCTCCTTTTTCAGCCTCAATACCGGAAATTTCTTGATTATGTAAACTAAACACAGCAGTGCAGAAATTCCCTGTGCAATTACCGTGGCATAGGCACATCCCTCTACACCCATATGAAAAATCACAATAAAAGCAATATCCAGAACCACATTAATAACAGCGGAAACAATCAAAAAATACAGCGGCGATTTGCTGTCTCCCAAGGCCCGCAGCACAGCTGCAAGAGCATTGTAAGCACAAGTCACCACAAGACCCGCATAAATAATAACCATATAACTGCTGATATCATCCAGCAAATTTTCCGGGGCATTCATTAAGCGTAAAATAGGTTCATTGGCCGCCAGAAGTCCTACGGTCATCACCACTACAAAAGCCACACAGATATAAATGGACATGGCAATAAAATGCCTCATTCTATCTGTCTTTCTGGCCCCGAACCATTGCGCTACCCACACAGAAAAACCGCTTGTCAGTCCATTTAGCCACCCGGTCACCAGAAAAATCAAAGAGCCGGTGCTCCCAATAGCCGCCAGAGCATCTACCCCCAGAAACTGCCCTGCAATAATAGAATCCGCAATATTATAAAACTGCTGAAAAATGTTCCCCAGACACATGGGAATCATAAACTGGATAATCAGCTTTATGGGACTTCCCTTTGTCATATCGTTTGTCATGTTTCTTCTCCTTTTCGCTCCTTTATAATTCTAGAGGAAGTATAGTACAAACTTTTTGTTTTTGCAATGTTATATTACCACAAAGTCAAGCAATTTTTCAGTTGGAAAAACCGCCTTTCGGGTGCTATACTTATCCTATACGACAAATGAATTTATTTTTTCAAGGAATATCTTATGTACCTGAAATATCCTTTTCCGGCTTTTCGGGGAAAACTCCGGCTCATCTTTGCCCTGCTTGTGCTGCCCCTTCTTCTGACTACGGGCTGCAGCGGCAGTGATACCGGAAATACTGCCTCTGACAAAGCCCAGAAAGACCAAGACAGCCCACAGACCCTCCGGGACAACATGCCGGAGGTACTGGTGCCCCATGTCTTATAAAAAAGGCGGAAAAATCATACAGCTAAATGAGGAACGAATGATGCCTGAGCAGTGCGAGAGCCTTATCCGGGAAATTTATGAACTGGCAGACCACAGAGATATCGGAAAGTTCCTGCAAACCGGTGATGATGATTTCTCTTTTACAGTAAAAGGCCTGTCCCGCTACCGGGTCAGTACTTACTTACATGCAGAGAGGTTCTCTGGCTGCAGTCATCCGTATGATTACCTTCAGCCTGCCAGACCCTTCTGTGCTTGGAATTCCGGAGCAGATTATTGACCTGGGAAATCTGAAAAAAGGACTGGTACTGGTTACAGGCCCTGCCGGAAGCGGCAAATCTACGACCCTGGCCTGCATCATCAATGCCATTAATGAAAACCAGGAGAAACACATCATCACTCTGGAAGATCCCCTGGAATTCCTTCACAAGCACAAAAAAAGCATTGTGAGCCAGCGTGAAATCAGTTCCGATACGGAAAGCTATGTAGTGGCTCTGCGTTCTTCCCTCCGTCAGAGTCCGGACGTCATTCTCTTAGGTGAAATGCGGGATTTTGAAACTATGTCTATTGCCATGACGGCTGCGGAAACCGGACATCTGGTCTTATCTACCCTGCACACCCTGGGGGCAGCCAACACGATTGACCGAATCATTGATGTTTTCCCTCCCAACCAGCAGAGGCAGATAGCCATACAGCTTTCTTCCGTTCTCCAGGCCGTGGTATCCCAGCAGCTTATTCCTTCTGCAGACGAATCAGGCATGCATGCGGCCTTTGAATTGATGACCGCCACCCCTGCCATCCGCAATATGATAAGAGAAAACAAAATTCCTCAGATTGACGGACTTGTATACTCCTCCTCTTCGGACACTATGTTTTCCATGGACAGCAGTATCCAGACCCTTTGCCGAACGGGACAGATTACCAAAGAGGAAGCTCTGGCCCATGCGGTCAATTCAGAAATGCTAAAGAGAAAACTTCTCTATAACTAAACAGAGACCGTTGCATGAAATGCAACGGTCTGCTGACCTGCCTGTAAAAACACTTCCCGGAATTTAGTTCCCGTTTGTGTGAAGATAAACGGAGTGGTCTTTCTCATGATACTAAAACGAATCTACAGGAGTTCTCTCCGGCAAAAATTGGGGTTCTTCCACCTCACTGATAATCCGGTGATGCCCTTCCAGACAAATCATACCGTCATTATCCTCTACTTTTGCGCCCAGACAGCTGACCATGACCTCGCCCTTCTGCGGATGTTTCCAGGCATATTCCAGCTGCGCCACCTTTCCCGTTTCAATCACACGCTTCACAGAACTATTCACATACTGATAATATCCCTGATGAATCCTTCCATACCAGTGCTGATAACACTCCTCCGGCGTGGGAATCCCTTCTACTCCCATAATTTCCAACATCACCCTGTCTGCATACATTTCATACTGATTTTTTTCCGGATTCATACGGATGACTCACAGTCCCAGACGAGTATTTTTCAGAATATCCCTCTGACGATAGTTGGAATTGAGCACCCCGTAAAAGCGCTGTAAGTCATCTGAATGCAAACAGCGGAAACGCTCCTCCTGAACTATCCGCTTCCGATACTCCTCCACTTCCGGCTTCATGTACAAAGCCTCAAATTTCTCCTTTTCATAAGGCTCGGCAAAAAGATATCCCTGTATCACATCCGGATGAAGTTCCATAAGACTGAACAATTCTTCCTCTTTCTCCACACCTTCACAGCATACCCGGATATGGACACTATGGGCCAATTCTATCACATTCCGAAGCAACTGGTAGTTATAGGCGCTGTTCTGAATCTGCCTCACAAAACAACGGTCTATCTTCACCTCGTCAATTTCTATACTCTTCAGATAGCTGAGACTGGAATATCCGGTTCCAAAATCATCTAAAGCAGTGCGTATATTTCTGCTGCGCATATCATTGAACTTTTCCCTGAAAATTTCCATGTTCTTAACCGCATAGCTTTCTGTCAGCTCTACAATAAGATTTTCGCAGCTAAACGCTTCTTCCTCAATGATTCTGTATAAATCCTCCAGAAAATGGTCTTCCAGAAACTGCAGTACAGAAATATTCACACTGACGGTAAAGTCCGGTTTCTTTTCCAGCCATTCCCTGCTGTCTCTGAATGCTTTATGCAGCATCCAGAGTCCGGCCCGGTAAATCATTCTGTGTCCCTCCATAAGAGGAATAAATTCTGCCGGAGAAACGACGCTGCCGTCTTCGTCCTTCCAGCGCATCAGTACTTCCACACCCTTGATGTCTCCCGTAATGAGATTCACCTGAGGCTGATAGTTCAGATAAAATCCCCTGTATCCCTGTACCTTGGCATGCTGCAGCGCATAATCCGCATAGCGGTACAGCTTCATCCACATACTTTCCATCTTCCGGATACATTGCACATCCTGCCGATATCTCTATATTCAGTCTCTGGGCATTCCATTCCCATATCTTCATCAGATATTCCTGGAGCGTACGATAAAGGTGCTCTATACGTCGTGTCCCACTGCATTATCCATAAGAATCCCCATCTTGTCCTTTTCGATTCTGTAAAGAGACGCGTTGGCAGGAAGCAGCGCCTGTATGGTCTGTCCCATCCGCTTCAGTACCTTGTCTCCGAAGGAACGACTGTACAGCTCATTAACCTGACGAAATTCATCTATGTCAATTACCATCACAGCCAGATGTTCCACCATCTCGTCCTTCAGACTCTTCTCAAGCGCCTTGTAAAACTCTGTATAGTTCAAAAGCTGTGTCAGAGGGTCCACCTTATTCTGCTTTCCCATCAGACACATAATTCCTGCAAAAAGTTCCTGGTTCCCTTCTTTATCGTATATCATCTGTCCCCTGCATTTTATCCAGACATATTCTCCGCTGCGCTTCTTTGCACGGAATTCTACAGAGTGGCAATCTACCTTTCCGGAAACAACTTCCATATTGGATTGATAAAAACGTTCCCAGTCTTCCGGATGCACAATGGCCTTCCAGTAGGTAAGGGGATGCTTCACTACTTCGCCGGGAAGGCCAAACATATCCACCAAAGCTACGGATATCGAAACATCCCTGTTTTAGGATTGCACATATAAATAAAATCATCGGTACTCTCTATCAATGCATCATATAACAACTCTGAAGAATACTCCATCTCATCTGCTGCAGCTTTCATTTTACTCCTCGTCCCTTTCACTATACCTTCTTCAATTCTGACAATATTTCTTCACGATTTCTTTCATCCGGTCAAACTGCTGCTCCATCTCGTCCACCAGAC
Organism: Blautia sp. HCN-20427; assembly: GCF_037890365.1. Taxonomy (NCBI): domain Bacteria; kingdom Bacillati; phylum Bacillota; class Clostridia; order Lachnospirales; family Lachnospiraceae; genus Blautia; species Blautia sp. HCN-20427. The sequence continues at coordinate 22,540 of NZ_JBBKBX010000031.1, forward strand.
GGAACTGGGTCCGGGCACGCACCAGATTGTGCTCGGGATAAGCAGTCTTAAAATAAGTATCTCCCTCCAGATAATCCGTCAGAAAACGCATGCCGCATTCCAGCGTCATCAGGCGGGCGCCCCATGGAAGACTTTCCACCTCTTCGGGAGTCAGCACATCTTTCGTTGCCTCCAGATACCCCTTTACATACAGTTCATACAAAGAAATATCAAAATGTACCAAATCCAGATTCTGCTCATCTTCCTCTGCTGTGGCTGCTCCGAAGCGGATAGAATCTCCAAAATCATTGGCAGCCAGCCCCGGCATAATCGTATCCAGGTCAATAATGCACAGCCCTTTTCCCGTATCTGCGTCAAAGAGAATATTGTTCAGCTTCGTGTCATTGTGGGTGACGCGAAGGGGCAGAATCCCCTCCTCCTGCTGCTGTACCAGTACGCCGCAGTCCTGCTCTCTTTCCAATACAAAAGAAATTTCCCCCCGGCAGGTAACGGCTCTGTTTTTAATGTCTCTGTGCAGGGCTCTCTGGAAATTTCCAAACCGTTTTACCGTATTGTGGAAATCCGGAATGGTTTCTTTTAAGCTGGAAGCCGGATAATTGCCCAACTGTTTCAGGAAATGCCCGAAGCTGTTACCCGACTGATAAAACTGCTCCGGCTCCTCCACCAGCTGATAACACACGGAGTTCGGTATGTAATTATAACATCTCCAGGGCTGCCCCTCACTGTCTTCAAAATACGTACAACCCGTCTTTGTCTTAATGCAGGACAACGTTTCTCTGTCCGGATCTCCGCCCTCTTCCCGGATAACATTTCTCAGATACTCTGTCACACCAAAAATATTCTCCATAACTCCCGCCGGGTCTTTAAATACATTATTGTTTACCCTCTGCAGAATATAGGCAAATTCGTCTCCATCCTCTGTAGGCATATAAACCGCATATGTTTCATTGATATGCCCTTCTCCGAAAGGTTTCACATAGCTGCACTGCAGACCAAATCCAAAAGCATACAGCGCGTCTTCCAAATCACGGCTGCTCACGCCGTCAATCTTTCTTCTGGTAGAAAATACCACTTCCCCTGCTTCCACTTTCCTCTTGGAATCAATCTTACAATTGGCCTTTACCACACTGTTCAGCCCAATATGCGCGCCGCAGCCCACATAGGAATCGTGGTCAACCACTGCGCCGCTGTTAATCAGCACACCGTGTTCTACAACGGTATGTGTATTCACCACTGCCCCCTGCATAACAAATGTTCCATTTCCAATCACTGCGCTTGGGCTTACCACTGCTGACGGATGAATCATAGGCGGAACGTGATAACCCGCTTCCATGAGTTTTTCTGTCCAGTACAGGCGCATCCCGTTGTCGCCAAGAGCCGCCACTGCCGTATCATAGTTTTTCACAAAAGCCCTGTAATCGCAGCACTTTCCTACTACATCTGCTCCCTTCACTGCGTCATCTAAAAATACAGCTTTCTCATAGCCCAGGATTCCTGCCATTTCCTGAATCATATGACCGAATCCTCCGGCTCCTAAAATCAATAAACTTTTCATTCGTTCCTCCTTGTGCATCCCCTATTTTATTTGTTATAACCAGTGCTTTTCTATTTCCCGCAGAGCACATTCGTAAAAAGGCAAAATGATAAAATCATTCTGCCTTTTCTGTTTGTTCCTGTGTGTTTTATACTTACAGTATAGCGGTTGTTGCCCACTTTGACAATGTTTATCTTGCATAATTTTTGCAACAACTAAAACATTTTCTCCGCTGTCTCTGCCTAATTTTATTGATATAATTCTCCAAACCGCTTATAATGTACATTAGTTTGAGTAAATTTTATGCCGCCCGGAACGATCTGTTGATTTTCCGGCGGCAGAATGGAGATTCCTATGAAAAAGAAAAGACTTCTTCTGCCCGGTATTCTCTGCATGGCTGTAAGCCTTTGTATCCATACCGGCAGAGTTGACGCAATGGCTGCCGCAGCTGATTCTTCAGCCTCTGCTCCGGCCCAAAACACCTCCCAAAATCCTGAGGACACAGCCAATCAGCAGACAGACACGCCGGAGGTACCGGAAAGCTATAACTGGGAAATTCAGTCCAACAAAATTTCCGGCTGGCCTGAAGGTCCAAAGGTTGTGGCAGAAACAGCTATTTTAATGGATGTGGATTCCGGGGAAATCCTTTATGCCAAAGGGATCGACGAAAAGCGCGCCCCTGCCAGCACTACAAAGATTATGACAGCCATGCTTGCGCTGGAAAAAGTGCCTTTTGACACCCAGATAACCTTTACGGATGAGGTAAACAACATCGAACCGGGAAGTACCCATATCGGTATCAAACCCGGCGAAACCCTGACTATGAAAGACTGTGCCTATGCCATTCTTCTGGCTTCCGCCAACGAAGTTTCTTCCGGGGTTGCGGAGTATATCGGCGGCACAGTTCCCAAATTTGTGGACGAAATGAATCAGCGCGCCAAAGAACTTGGCTGTAAAAATACACATTTCGTCAATGCAAACGGACTGTACGATGAAAACCACTACACCACGGCCAGGGATTTGGCTCTGATTGCCCAGGCAGCTTTCCAGAACGAAACCTTCCGGGAAATCATCAAAACACCCTATTACATTGTGCCGAAAACCAATATTACCAATGAAGAACGGTGGCTGAATAACCACCACAAAATGGTACTGGACGGCGCCCAGCACTATGAGGGCTGTCTGGGCGGCAAAACCGGATACACCGTTAAAGCAGGCAATACACTGGTCACCTATGCAGAAAGAAACGGCACAACCTTAGTATGTGTGGTTTTGGCGGATAATGTGTCCCACTACGATGATACCAAAGCAATTTTTGACTACGGCTTTACCAATTTCCGCAAACTCACACCAGACAACGAAGCCCTGGCGCCTGCAAAAGAGAATACCCTTGGCGCTTATCTGAAAGAAAACGGACTTTTGGATGCTGTGGTAGAAAACTCTGCCATAGATGTTCCCACTGACGTCAAAGAATCCCTGACCTATGAGGTCAGCCTGGAAGAGAATTCCCTGAAAATGGATTACTATTATGGAAAAACCGCTCTGGGCAGTTCCACCCAGGAAGCCTCCCCGGAACTCCTGCAGGCTGCGGAGACCTTTCAGCTTCAGGAACGCCAGTCCCAGCAATCCACCAGTGCCGAAGATTCCCAGACCACTGCCTCCCAGGGAAAAGAAGATTCTCTGAACGGCTTTTGGGGTGAAATCGGAGGTAAATTCCACCAGCTCCCCAGCTGGAAATATCCTGCACTGTTTCTGTTAGCTGCTGCCTTTATCTTCTATATCGTAACCTTGGTTATAAAGATAAAACGCTCTATCCGGAGACGCAAACGCAGAAAACTTCGTAAACAAAGAGAAAGGAAAAACCAATGAAGGTAACCTATATCAGCCACAGCGGTTTTCTGATTGAAACAAAAAACTGTCTGTTCCTTTTTGATTATTATGAGGGAAAGATTCCTCCGCTGTCTCAGGAGAAACCGCTTTTTATCTTTGTTTCTCACTGGCACAGTGACCATTTTAACCCGGAAATCTTCTCTATCCGTCATGAAAAAGTACATTACATTCTCTCTCATGACACCAGGAAACACCTGCCTGCAGGCATCTCTCCGGAAAACCTCTGTTTTATGAAACCGGAAGAAAAACTGGATTTTACTCTGGAGGACGGGAATGAACATTTTACCGTAGAAACACTGAAATCCACAGACTGCGGTGTCGCTTTTCTAATTTATTACCGCAGAAAATATCTTTATCATGCAGGAGATTTAAACTGGTGGGTATGGCAGGGGGAAACCAAGCAGTATAACAGCAACATGACTGCCAACTTCCTGCACTATACAAAGCCCCTGGAAAATCTGGACATATGGGCTGCTTTTCTTCCCCTGGACCCCCGGCAGGAAGAGTGGTACAGCAAAGGATTTCTTCATATCCTTGAGCATGCTCATGTAAAATATGCATTTCCCATGCATTTCTGGAAAGACTATTCCGTTATTTCCGGATTTCTGTCTTCTCCAGAGGGCAGCAAATATCAGAAAACAGTTGTAAACATAGAGCAGGAAGGACAGGAATTTTCCCTGTAACCCTTCCCACTCTCAATTATATTTTAAGGAGGATACCTATTATGAAATTTCAAATGATTCACGAAAACTACAATGTAAGAGACCTGGAAAAATCTATGGCTTTTTATGAAAAGGCTTTGGGACTCACCGAAAAACGCCGCAAAAATGCTGCAGACGGTTCTTTTATCATTGTCTATCTTGGAAATGAAACCACAGATTTTGAACTGGAACTGACCTGGCTGAGAGATTTTGACAGAGCTTATAACCTGGGTGACTGCGAATTCCACCTGGCTTTCCGTGCCGACGACTTTGAAGCTGCACACAAGCTTCACGAAGAAATGGGCTGTATCTGCTTTGAGAATCCGGATATGGGTATCTATTTCATTTCTGACCCGGATGGATACTGGCTGGAAATTTTGCCGTAAATCCGGCTAAAAATATCCATGAGGCAGTCCTTTTAAGACTACGGATGCGCTTAAAAGGACTCCTCATAAATTATTCAAATCCCTTCCGCCTCTTTGCTGCGTCAATCAATGCCTTTGCCTCTTCAAAAGCCTCCGGCAAATAATCGTCTGTCCATTCTTTTCCTGCCTTCTCCGCCTTCTTAATATCATTCCACCGGGTCACCACTTCACCGGATTGGTTCACTGTCTCCCGCCCAAATACATGAGGATGTCTGCGCACCATCTTCTCACTGATACCGCGGCACACATCTTCCAGAGTAAAAAGCCCTTCCTCCTCTGCAATCTGCGCATGGAGAACCACCTGCAGAAGCAAATCTCCCAACTCCTCTTTCAAATTATCGCCATTGCCCGTGTCCTCCAGAATATTAATCCCACAGACAACCTCCGCTGCTTCTTCCATACAAGCCGGCTTTAAACTCACATGAGTCTGCTCCCTGTCCCAGGGGCAGCCATCTTCCCCACGCAGACGGGCTATTATTTGCTTCAATCTGTCAAATTCGTTCATGATGGCAATCTCCTTTCTCATCTTGCGTTACGAATCCCCCATTTTCTATTTTCATGCATATTTTCCTTTTTTCTGCATATTCTTTCTATTAGACAATCCATCTTTTTACTATGATTTCCAAGGAGGTTCCCATGAATTTTTTAATTCCCGTTTTATTCATTGTTGGTATATCCTTTCTGTTCCGAATACTTTCTCTCCTCTGCAAACCAACTCCCCGGGACAGGCAGGTATCTGATTCAGCTCAGGAAGATTTTCTAAAAGAATATAACCGCACACATAAACCCTGAATACTAAAATAAAAGTATGATGAAAGCCCTTCTGATTTTGCCAGATTTCCCCGATTATGCTCTACACATTATCAGAGAAACCATTCCTCGCATACTGTTTATTTATCTGCCAAGTCCTGAACTTCTTCCAATGACAAACCCGTCAGCTCCGCAATTTCTTCCATAGAATCACGTCCTCTTGCCAGCATTTTCAAAGCAGTACTTACTGCTTTTTCATAATTTCCTTCTGCTGCAGCTTCATTTCTCATCTCTTCTAAAAGTTTACACATCTGGCTTCGACCTCCTTCTGTTTCCTTTAAGTATCTGACTTCTTCTGCAAGTAGTGGATTCAAAATGTCTTTTGCATCTTTGCAGTGGAAGTCATACATCAAACACCCAACAGGATGTTCCATATTTCTATATTCACCATTCACGTATATGATATGTGCTCCATCAGCAAATAATGCATACTCCATCTCTGTAATTCTTCTTTCAACATGATAAAGTGGAATCCCCATGCCGAATTTATCATTTTCAGTAATAAAAATTACATATGTATCAACTAAATCTTCGAACTCATCTCCTTTGCAGAGCAGCGAACGGTCAATCATGCTACTATGAAATCTTGCCCTTTTCACTCCTGTTCCCCGATCTGAACGCTGGATTTCTATATCCATGAGTTTTCCATCCGTGTCCTCTGCCTGGATATCCAAGATTATGGAACGCTTTGTTGCACTTTTATATTCTACCTGTGCCTTTGTGGATTTCACTTTTATATCATCCCGTTCTAAAACAGTATTCAAGATATATTCGACTGCTTCAATCTTTCCATCCAGAGCTTCTGAAAAGAAGTCATCATCCATCAGACGAAGTTCTTTTATCCTTTGTAAATCTTTTTCGTTTTCATTCATTACATTCTGTTTTGTTTTCTGCACATGAACACCTCGCTCATTTTTAAGTTTAAGCCTCTTCTAATAGTAACTGGTATAGTGTCATCTCATGTACTTTAAATTACGTCTTCTGATGGTATTTTCCCTGGAATGTCAAAAATCCACGGATGTTTTCCTTTATTATAACGGATTACCCCAGAATAATCAAACTCTACAAAGCAATCCGTCAAACTATTTTGCACTTACTTTCGATTTCCCTTGCACCTTTCTTTTATCATTCTTGTATTGGATATAGAATTCCCCTGTCAATTTATTGAATCTTTTCTGAATCAGTAAGACACTCTTATTTTAAGAGTCCTCATAGACCCCAATGCTTCCGACAGCATTGAGACAGATATGTTCCGGCGGTATAGAACCACCACCGATTTTATTCTTTTTCTGCTTTGGATTGCAGATACTTCTCTGCTTCCTCCTCAAACGCATATAAGGAATGTGCGCTGGCAGCTATTTTATGCAAAACCTTCAAGTCTTCCAGTTCCTCCAGCCCTGCGATTTTATCCCGCAGTCCGTCCGGGATTTCTCCCAAATCTTCCAGAAGTTCCAAAATGTTTTCTTTGGTTGCTTCCAGTCGACCTTCAAGTTTTTCCTCTCGCAGCATTTCTTCAAAAATCATATAACGCTCTCCCATCTTACGGTCTGTCTTGATGTTGCGAATAGTCTCCTAGAACTGTTTCACCAGTCCATCCTGAAAATCCCCTTCGCTCTCTTCCAAATCAGCCGTCACAAACTTCAGAAACCTGACAAGCTCCGGCGGCACTTTTTCCTCATTTTCCCCTTTGGTACTCAGAAAAATCGTATAACTCCCGTCATCCAGCTTCACCTTTTTATTCTCCTTACATTCATTTCCAAAGGTATAGCAGTACAGCCGCTCTCCAAAGGGATCGAAATCGCAGACAAAGATTACAAAGGTATCCGGCAGGGTTTCATACTCTTCTCCGCTTGCCAGTGCTTCCATCACCATCTGGCTGTGGTAGTACCGGCTTCGTTTTCCCAGGGCTTTCTTCTTTCTCATCTGCATTTCCACGTTGTAATGGGTATGGTTCTCATCCTCCGCATAGATGTCCAGGCGGACGCCTTTGTATTCGGGATGGTAGACGATGCTCTTCTCCCTGCTCACAACCACATGAGCAATGGAAAATCCAAGCACCATCTCCAGAAATCCCTTACAGTTTTTCTCCACGCTCATGACTGCACCAAAAAGAAAGTTATCCTTGATTGTCAGGTCCTGTAATGTTTTTCGTTTCTTCATGTTTCCTCCTGCTCTACAGGGGAATCCTATGAAGAGATTATAGCATGATTTTACGGAATAGACTATATCTGGTTCTAAAAAATTCAGTTTCTGCTTACCATCCGTATATTCCGGCAGCACAGAACCACTTTCCTTATAATGGGCTCCCCAGAAATAAGTAACGCCAGCTTTTCATGTTGGCATTATTTCGATTTCCCTTGCCCCTTTATTTTACACCCTGCAAAATAAAGAATACCGCCAATGGCTCCGCCCAGGGTGTTGTAAACCAAATCCGATATCTGAAACGTTCCCAGCCGGAAAAACAACTGGGCAAATTCTATACACAGGGAGAATAAAAACACCGTCTTCACTGCTCTCCAGAGAATCTGTCCAAACTTTAAATTTTCTTTCCAGTATTTCTCCTGCAGCGCCCACAGAAGCAGCACCGCAAAGGGAATAAACAAAGCCAGATTTTCAATGGCCTAGGTGGTCAATTCTCCCTTTTCATTGTACACCCCCCAGCTTCCCATTACATTGGATAAGGGATTCGCCCACATATTCCGGTTCAGTAACGTCCGGAACAGTATCATGGCCGAATAAAAAGCGAGAAAAAACATGCGCCGGAAAACCTTGTCCGACTTAAAATTGTCCCACCACTTTCTGCAAATGACCTTCCAGCCATGCTCGCGAGCCGACATACACAGAAACATGAATAGTACGGCCAGAAGCAGAGCAAAACCGAAAGGCTGATAGAGTGCGGTGAGTACGTTTGTAATAATACTTTTTATAATTTCTAACATAATTCTTCTTTCCTTAATGATAATTCCGCACTTACTGTTCACTTTCTTCCTATCCGCAAAATCACAATTTTCGATATGTTTTCGGAATAATTGAGAGACGCATTATTCCAACCGTAGATAA